>JAUIMF010000023.1 GCA_030433415.1 Gammaproteobacteria bacterium
TGATGTCGGATCTGGTGCTGAACCATGTCTCAAGCCAGGGCACGTGGTTCAACGACTACCGGCAGGGCAAACCGCCCTATGACAAGTACTTCTTCGAAGCCTCGCCCCAGGACGACCTCGACATGGTGGTCCGTCCGCGCACTACGCCGCTGCTTCAGGCGGTCGAGACCAGCGAAGGCACGAAACACGTCTGGTGTACCTTCAGCCACGACCAGATCGACCTCAATTTTCGCAATCCCGAAGTGCTCAAACGCATGGTCGAGATCGTGCGCCACTATCTGGACAACGGGGTGCGCGTTTTTCGTTTGGATGCCGTGGCGTTCCTGTGGAAGGAGCCCGGCACAAGCTGTCTGAATCTACGCAAGACCCACGAGATCGTTCGCCTGCTGCGCACGTTGATCGAAAATGCCCGCGCCGACGCGCTGATCATTACCGAGACCAATATTCCCAATCAGGAAAACCTGTCTTATTTCGGGAACTCCAATGAGGCCCATTGCGTCTACAACTTTTCGCTGCCGCCGCTACTGGTTAACACGCTGGTAACCGGGGACTGCCTGTACCTCAAACAGTGGATGATGAGCATGCCGCCGCCGCAGCATGGCACGGCTTATTTCAACTTCATTGCATCGCACGACGGTATTGGACTGCGCCCGGCAGAGGGGCTGTTGTCTGACGATGAGTTGCAGACCCTGGTCAGCACCATGCGCCGTTTCGGCGGCCATGTGTCGTATCGAGCCCTCGAAAACGGGGTGAACAAGCCCTACGAGATCAACATCGCGCTGTTTGATGCGCTCAAGGGCACCACGGCCGGTCCCGATGAATGGGGTCTGGAGCGCTTTGTTTGTGCCCACGCGATCATGCTGGGTCTCGAGGGGATCCCCGGAATTTATATCCATAGCCTGTTGGCAACGCGCAATGACACGGAGCGTCTTGAGGCAACGGGGCAGAACCGTGCCATCAATCGTCATCAATGGGACGCCGAAGAACTCGAGGCGCTGCTGGCGGATCCAACGTCCGAGAATGCCAGGGTCTTCGAGCGAATCATGAATCTGCTGTCGCTGCGACAGAAGCAGGCGGCATTCCATCCCAACGCGACGCAATTCACGCTGCATCTGGGTGCGCGGCTTTTCGGATTCTGGCGCCAGAGTGCGGACCGGCGCCAGAGTATCTTCTGTGTCTCGAATATCAGTAGTGAGCCGCAGACCCTGAATCTTCGCGATATCAATTTGATCGAGGCCCAGGACTGGACGGATCTCATTTCAGGAGACGATTGCAACGCCGTGGAGCTGGAGATGCAGCCCTATCGCACGGTCTGGATCAGTAATCGACTGGAGCATCGCGAGGCGTCCGGGACGCGGTAGGTGTCCCGCCTTGTGCTACACTCCGGCGCCTTGTCGCCGAGTCCCCGGTACGTATTTTTTAGCCCGCTAAACCGGGTCAGGCGTAGCAGAATCGGTCGTCCTTGATAGTCAGAATAGTCAGAATAGTCAGAATAGTCAGAAGGTAGCGCCCTATGGTCATCAAGCCCCGTGTCCGCGGATTTCTCTGTACTACGACTCACCCGGAAGGTTGCGCCGAGAATATTCGTCGCCAGATCGCCTACGTGCGGTCCAATGGTGAGGTGCAGAATGGACCCAAACGGGTCCTGGTAATCGGCGCATCCACAGGTTATGGGCTTGCCTCACGCATCGTGGCGGCCTTTGGTTCCGGTGCCGATACCCTGGGCGTGTTCTTCGAAAAGGAGGGCACCGAGCGCAAACCCGGCACCGCGGGCTGGTACAACGCCGCAGCGTTTCACGCCGAGGCAGAAGCGGCGGGACTGTATGCCCGCAGTATCAACGGCGACGCCTTCAGCGATGAAATCAAGGCGAAGGTGATCGATGAGATTCGCGCCCACATGGGGCAGGTGGACCTGGTGGTCTACAGCCTTGCGTCTCCGCGACGTCAGCATCCTAAGACCGGTGAACTGCACAGCTCGACGCTCAAACCCATCGGCAAGCCTACAACCCAGAAGGGCATTAACACCGATAAAGGTGAAATCCAGGAATTTCACCTTGAACCGGCGACGCAGGAAGAAATCGATAACACCGTGGCGGTCATGGGCGGCGAAGACTGGCAGTTCTGGATTGAGGCGCTGGATGCAGCCGGGGTGCTGGCTGACGGGGCTAAAACGACGGCATACACCTACGTAGGCGAAAAGTTGACCTGGGATATCTACTGGCACGGCACCATTGGCGCGGCCAAGCAGGATCTCGATCGCCGTGTGATCGACATTCGCGAGCGCCTGGCAGCGAAGGGCGGCGATGCCCGGGTCTCCGTGCTCAAAGCCGTGGTGACGCAGGCCAGCGCGGCAATTCCCGCCATGCCCATATACCTGGCGATCCTGTTCAAGGTGATGAAGGAGCGGGGCACGCACGAGGGCTGCATCGAGCAGGTCGATGGGCTGTTCCGTGAATCCCTGTTTGGTGCGACCCCGTACATGGATGACGAGGGACGTTTACGCGCCGATCGCAAGGAGCTTGATCCCGAGGTCCAGGCCGCCGTGGGCGAACTCTGGGAGCAGATCAACACCGACAATCTTCGAGACCTGTCGGATTTCGACGGCTATCGTCGCGAGTTTCTGCAGCTGTTCGGCTTTGAGGTGGACGGTGTGGATTACGACGCCGACGTCAACCCCGAGGTCGCCATTCCCCAACTGCTCTGACATGCTCGACCACGGAATTCCCTGGCGCCTGACCCCGCGGGTCCGGCGGATCGTTGCTCCCAATCCCGGCGCAATGACGGGGCCGGGAACCAATACCTACCTGTTGGGGTATGAAGACGTGGTAGTCGTTGATCCCGGTCCAGCGATCCCCAGTCATATTGACGCCATTCTCGCGGCGGGTGGCGACAATATCCGCTACGTCGTGGTCACGCATACGCATCCCGACCACTCCCCAGCCTGGCAGGCCGTGGCCGAGGCCACCGGGGCTCAGGTGATAGGCTCGCCCGCGCCGATCGGAGACCCGCATCAGGACGAGAGCTTTGCACCGCAGTTGGAGCTGGCGCATGAGTATCGTCTGACCACACCCGAGCTGTCGCTGTTGGCTCTCCACACGCCGGGCCACGTCAGCAACCACTACTGCTTTCTCCTCGAAGAAGATCGCATGCTCTTCGCCGGGGATCACATCATGAATGGCAGCACCGTGGTGATTATTCCTCCCGGTGGCGACATGGCAGCGTACATCGCTTCGCTGCGTATGCTGCAGGACTATCCCGTAGAGGCGATTGCGCCCGGTCATGGCGAGGTGATCGAAGACAGTGACCGGGAGATCGACAAGCTCGTGCGCCACCGTTTGCAGCGCGAACGAAAAGTCATGAAGAATCTCGAAGCGCTATGCCAGGGTACGAAGAGCTGTACCCTCGATGATCTCGTGGTGAAGGTCTACGACGATGTGGATCCGTCGCTGCACCCCTGGGCAAAGCTCTCTATGGAGGCCCATCTGATCAAGTTGCGCGACGAGGGTCATGTGCAGCAGGATGCAGCGCAATGGTCGCTACAGTGAATACAATGTGATACCGGTCGGCGCTTCGACCGTAATAACAACCAGGCCCCACGGGTCGATGATAAAGCAGTAGAAAAGGAGTTACGGATGAATGGTTTGATGATGGATGTTCCCCTGACCATCACCTCAATCATGCGCCATGCGGAACAGGTGCACGGTGATCAGGAGATCGTTTCGGTTACTCGGGACAACCCGCGTCATCGCTACAGCTACCGCGAAGCCTTCAAACGCACGCGCCAACTCGCCAATGCCCTGGCCGCCTACGATCTGCAGCCTGGGGCCCGCATCGCGACACTGGCCTGGAACGACTACCGGCACTTTGAGACCTACTACGCCAGCGCCTGCAGCGGCTATGTCTGCCACACGATCAATCCGCGTCTCTTTCCCGAACAGATTGTTTACATCATCAATCATGCCGAAGACGAAGTCGTATTCGTTGACCCTGACTTCATGCCACTGATCGAAGCGGTGGCAGCGCAGTGTCCCAAGGTGCGGGAGTGGGTGGTGCTCGCTACTGAGGAGCACATGCCCGATACGCAGTTGTCCAACGTGGTGTGCTATGAGCGCATGGTGCACAGTCATTCGGATCAGTTTGCCTGGCCCGAACTGGACGAACGCGCCGCGTGTGCGCTGTGCTACACATCGGGTACTACCGGCAATCCCAAGGGCGTGCTGTATTCGCACCGCTCTACGATGCTCCACGCCTACGCCACGCTGATGCCCGATGCGATGGGTCTCTCGGGTCGCGATGCGGTGCTGCCCATCGTGCCCATGTTCCACGTAAACGCCTGGGGCACGCCCTACGCCTGCCCGATGGTGGGGGCCAAACTCGTCTATCCCGGTAACAAGATGGGCGATGGTGAAACCCTGGCGGCGCTGATCAACGAAGAGGGGGTCACCATGTCTGCGGGCGTGCCGACGGTGTGGCTGGGACTGTTGGCGTACCTCAAGGCCTCGGGCAAGACTGTCGAAACGCTCGATCGCGTCATTGTCGGTGGCGCCGCCTGTCCATTGTCGGTCATGGAGGACTTCGATCGCTACGGCGTCGAGACCCGCGTGGGCTGGGGTATGACCGAGATGAGTCCTCTGGGTTCGGTCAACGAATCCACGGCGGCGCGAGCGGATTATGGTGAAGAGGTGTTCGCAAAACAGCGCCTCAAGGCCGGACGACCAATCTTTGGCGTCGAAATGAAGATCGTGGACGACGAAGGTAAAGAGTTGCCCTGGGATGGCGAGGCCTTCGGGTCTCTCAAGGTGCGCGGCCCCTGGATCTGCTCCAACTATTATGAGCTCGAAGGGGAGTCCGGCGCTCACGCCGAAGCGGGCTGGTTTGAAACCGGCGATGTCGCGACCATTGATTCGCAGGGATACATGGCGATTACGGATCGGACCAAAGACGTCATCAAGTCTGGCGGTGAGTGGATTTCGTCCATCGACGTAGAGAACGTCGCCACGGACCACCCCAAGGTGGCCGAGGCTGCGGTGATCGGTCGTTACCATCCCAAATGGTCCGAGCGACCGCTTCTGGTGGTGGTGAAGGCCCCCGACGGCGGCGACCTGACCAGCGACGAAATGCTCGCCTGGTTCGATGGCAAAATTGCCAAGTGGTGGACGCCCGATGCGGTGGAGTTCGTCGATGAGCTGCCCCACGGCGCCACGGGCAAGATCCACAAAGTGGGGCTTCGGGAGCAGTTCAAGGACTACGCGTTCCCTGAGTAAGCGCCCCGGATCTCACCGCGGCGTCCTCGGGGATGCCGCGTGCGTGGTTCACGCCGTGATAAACTGCAGTGAATTTCCCCGGCCCTGGGACGTCTAACTAGGGCAACAGGCCAGGAACAGGGAAGCAGGTGGCGACAGAAAAACTCGGTGAGATCCTCATCGGCAAGGGCAGGCTATCGGCCCGGGACGTGGAGCGCGCGCTCCTGGCCCAGGCAGAGATGGGCGACCTGTTTGGTCGCGTGTTGGTCAAGCTGGGTCTGGTGTCCGAAACGGATGTGGCTCAGGCCCTTGAGGAGCAGCTCGCCATACCTCTGCTTCCCGCGTCGGACTATCCCGAACAGGTGACGGTCCCCGACGGTCTGTCCCGCGACTTCCTTGTCAGCAATACGCTGGTGCCGATCGGGGGTGACGAGTCGCAGACCACCTTTGCCGCAGCCGTACCGCAGGACCCCTATCTGGCCAAGGCACTCACCATGGCGCTGGATCGGCCGGCACGCCTGGTGCTGGGCACCGACAGCGATATCGCTCGCGCGCTGGAGCAGATGCTGCGCGACGACGAGGCGGGTGAAGAGGACGAGGACGAGGTCGACCAGTTTGCGGGCCAGTCCGACGACGAATTTATCGAGCACCTCAGGGACCTCGCGAGCGAAGCGCCGGTCATCCGCCTGGTCAATCAGCTGATCCACCGTGCCCTGGATCTGGGCGCGTCCGACATCCACATAGAGCCCTTTGAGGACGGCCTCCACCTGCGCTACCGCGTCGATGGCGTGCTGCAGGATATGCCCGACGCCCCCAGTGCCAGCCTGGCACCTGCGATCGCGTCGCGCATTAAACTGCTTTCGCACATGAATATTGCCGAGCGTCGCCTGCCCCAGGACGGGCGCATCATGACCCGCGTAAAAGGCCACGAGCTGGACCTGCGGGTGTCCACGATTCCCACGGTGCATGGTGAGAGCATTGTCATGCGTGTGCTCGATCGCGAGAGCATACGCCTGAGCCTCACTGATATGGGTTTTTCCAGCGACACGCTTCAGCGCTATCAGGAGTTGCTGTCGCGTCCCCACGGTGTGTTGCTGGTGACCGGCCCCACGGGCTCGGGCAAGACCACCACGCTTTATGCGTCTCTGGCCTCGATGGAGTCCACCGACAGCAAAATCATCACGGTGGAGGACCCGGTGGAATACCAGTTGCCGGGCGTCAACCAGATCCAGGTTCACGCGCAGATCGAGCTGACCTTTGCCCGGGCCCTGCGCGCAATTCTGCGCCAGGATCCCGACATCATCATGATCGGCGAGATGCGCGACACCGAGACGGCGCAGATCGGCGTGCAGTCCGCGCTGACCGGGCACCTGGTGCTTTCCACGCTGCATACCAATACCGCTGCCGGGGCGATTACGCGTCTGGAAGACATGGGTATCGAACGTTACCTGATCACCTCGGCGGTGAATGGTGTGCTGGCCCAGCGCCTGCTGCGCACACTCTGCAAGCACTGTCGCCATCCCGTGGACCTGCCGGATGAGGCGATCGATGATTATGGCCTGCGGCGTTTTCTGGCGCCCGGCGAGCGGCGTGTCTACGAGGCGGCGGGCTGCGCACACTGCGGCAACACGGGGTACGCGGGGCGTACGGCGATCCACGAGCTCTTTGCCCTAGACGACACGCTGCGCCGCGTGATCCAGTCCGGCGCCGATGCCAGTGCGCTACACAGCGCTGCGCGCGCTCAGGGCATGATCACGCTTTACGAAGACGGCCTGCGCAAGGTCGCCGCGGGGCAAAGCTCCCTTGAAGAAGTGCTGCGTGTTACCCAGGACCAGAGCGAGGGCGACGACAACAACGCCGCTTCGCTGAGCAGCCTGCCCCAGACGGCCTGATTCCGTGGCGAACTTCTATTATCGAGCCGTAAGTCGCGATGGGCGCAGCGTCGATGGCACGCTCGAGGCGGCAGGCCTTGAACTGGCGTCACGGCAGTTGCGGGCCAGGGGACTGACGATCCTGTCTCTGCGCGCCGATGAGGCCGGCAGCGCCGTTGGGCGCAGCGGTGGCCGTCCCCCCTCGCGACAGGATGTGCTGGCCATGACCACGGAGCTGGCCGTGCTGCTGCGCGCGGGATTGCCCCTGGACCGATCACTGAAGGTGCTCATCGACATGGCATCCCTGCCATCGATGGAGGCACTGTTAAAAGACGTGCTCAAGGCGGTGAAAGACGGCAAGGCCCTGAGTACGGCGCTGGAACCCTATGTGGACCTGTTCGGTCGGTTCTACCTGAGCATGGTGCGCAGTGGTGAGGCCAGCGGCGAAATGTCGTCGGTGCTCGACCGCCTGGTCGCCTATCTCGAAGAGGCCAAGGCCAACCGCGATAGTGTGGTGTCTGCGCTGGTGTATCCGGCCATCCTGCTGGTGGTGGCGGTATTGTCCGTTGTGGTGATGCTCGTGTTTGTTGTGCCGCAGTTCGAAGCGCTCTTCAATGATATGGGTGATTCGCTACCCGTGCTCACGCGCTTTGTCATTGGAGCGGCGGATTTCGTCGCAGCCTGGTTCTGGGTGCTGCTCGTAGCGGGCGTCCTGGTGGTGATGGCATTGCGCAGCTGGGTGCGCAGCGATGCGGGCAAACAACGCGTACACCGGGGGCTGCTGAATGCGCCCATCGCCGGCGGTATCGTCTTTGAGTTCGAGATTGCCCGCTTCGCCCGCACCCTGGGAACGCTGCTGGGCAACGGTGTCCCGCTGCTGCGAGCACTGCAGATCGCGATCGAGACGGTAGAAAACGTGGTGTTGCGCGAAGCCCTGGGGGCGCTGACGCCGGCGGTGAAATCGGGGCAGCGCATGTCCATCGCCCTCGAAGAGACGCGCATGTTCACCCCCATGGTGATCCAGATGACCCGGGTTGGTGAGGAATCGGGGGCTCTGGGCACCATGATGCTGGAGTTGGCCAAGGTGTTTGACGATCACGTGAATGCCGGCGTCAAACGCAGCCTGACCCTGCTGGAACCGCTGCTCATTCTGACCATGGGTGCGCTGATTGCGGTCATCATTATCGGGATTCTCATGGGCATTCTGTCGGTGAACGATCTTGCCGTTTGAGCGGGCGCTGATGGGAATACCCGTTTCAGGAACAGTAGTACCAGTTTTAGTAACAGGACCAGAAGATGAAACAACGACACAGAAAACAGACCGGGCAGCGCGGCTTCACACTGATGGAGCTGCTGGTGGTGCTGGCGATTCTGGGGCTGCTCATGAGCCTTGTGGGGCCGCAGGTGCTGAAGCAGCTCGGTGGTGCAAAGAGTAAAACGGCGCTCATCCAGATCCGCGATCTGGAGCAGGCCCTTGAAATGTACAAGCTGGACGTGGGTCGTTACCCGTCCACAGCGCAGGGTCTCGAGGCGTTGGTGGACAAGCCCTCGGGCGTATCGGGCTGGAATGGCCCTTATCTGAAAGGTGCCGTACCCCAGGATCCGTGGAATCAGGACTACATCTATAAATACCCCGGTGAGCGGAGTGAGCTGGACATCATGACCTATGGTCAGAACGGTTCGCCCGGTGGCGATGGCGAAGACAGCGACATTGGCAACTGGCGGTAAGCTCCGTTCCACTCCGCCAATCCCCCGCGCGCGGGGGTTCAGTCTGGTGGAGCTTATGGTCGCTATGGCTATCGCAGGTATTGTCATGGCGGCGGCGGTGCCTTATTCCCTGCGTTTTTACGAAGGCATCGAGCGGCGCCAGGCGGTGCGCGATACGGTCACATTACTGGTGTCGGCGCGGGAGCAGGCGTTGTCTTCCGGGAGCAGTCGCGATGTGTTGGTGCGACCCTCCACGGGCCGCATCTGGCTCGGGGAGCGCGAGCAGCGGGTGCCCGAAGGATTGACACTTTCGGTGCGCAGTGCCCGGCAGCTCAATCGCGGGGATGTGGGAGTTATTCGCTTCTATCCCGATGGCAGCGCCAGCGGCGGCGGCATTGATTTCGCCCGTGCAGATGGTTCGGGTACCCGTATTGACGTGGACTGGCTGGTGGGTCGCGTCACGCAGCAGGCCGTGGCGGGGCCATGATCGCTGTTCGTTCCCAGCGCCGGGCAGTGGGTTTTTCCCTGCTCGAAATGCTTGTGGCCATGGTGATTCTCGGTCTTGCCCTGGGTGCCATGTATCAGGCGGCGGGCGGGGCCACGCGCAATCTGCGCACTGACGAACGGTACGCCTACGCGGTGGAACTGGCCCGGTCCGTGCGCGCCAACTACACCCAGGTTCCCCGGCAGGGAATGGCTGACAGCGGTGAAACCGCCGGGGGATTTCGTTGGTCCGTCGAGGCCCAGCCACTGCCTCGCGCGCGCGGATCCCGCCTGGACGAAGGCGCCCTGCAGACTTTGCTGGTGCGCGTGAACTGGGCAGACGGCAGCCGTGAGCGCACCGTGCAGCTGGATTCCATTGCCTATGGAGTGGACCGGTGATCCGCGCCCGAGCAGAAGCGGGTTTCACTCTGGTCGAAATGCTGGTGTCGATCACCATTCTGTCACTGGTGATGCTCGCTACGGTGACAGGGCTGCGCACGTTGGCATCCACGCAGAATTCGCTGACGGTAGTGACCTCTCGTAACGATGAGTTGCGCAGTGTGAGCAGCTTTTTACGCGACGCCCTGGAAGCCGCCGTTGCCGGTAGCGATAGCGGTGGTCTGAGCCTCGGCGGTGGAAGCAATGCGGCAACGGTTTTTGAAGCCTGGAACGACGGCCTGCTCTGGCGAACCAGTCTGCTGTTTGGCGAGGCGGCGGGCGGCAGCTACGTGGTTCGCGTGGCCCGCGAAGGCCCGCAGTTGGTGCTGCGCTGGCAGCTGCCGGACCAAAAAGGGGAGTTGGACGATTGGAATAATGCCCCTTCGCGCCCGTTAGTGGAAAACGTACAGGAGTTTTCTGTGGCGTACCGGCGCGAACGTGACGGGCCATGGAAAACCACTTGGGACAAACGGGGCCTGCCGGGTTGGGTGCGTCTTGAGCTGCGTGCCAGTGAACGCTACTGGCCCGAGATGATTCTGGCGGTGGCGCAGTGACAGGGCGCGGGCTGCAGACACAGACCGGAGTCGCTCTGGCGATTGTGGTCTGGTTTATCGCCGGCATGTCGTTACTTGTCGCGGGCATCGTGCTGTCGGCACGCTCTGATACCCGGCTGGCGCAGTTGCACCTGGGGCGGGCCCAGGCCGCGGCGGTTGGTGATGGTGCTATCGCATTGTTATTGGCCGACGTCATGGAAGGGCGTTTTGATGAAGACGCCGGCGCTCTGCCTCAGGGGCGGTATCAGCTGGGGGAACATGTGGTGACGGTGCTGGCCATCAATCAGGAGGTGCTGGTGGATATCAACAATGCGACGCCCCGCCTGATGCAGGACGCCTTTTTGGCGGCGGGGATGGGCGGAGATCGCGCCACGGTGCTCGGTAACGCTGTTGTACAATGGCGCCGCGACGCTGCCCGTACTGGCGCGCGTTCTTTTACTACCATCGAAGACCTGATCGCGGTGCCGGATCTTGATCGAACGGCTCTGGATGCGGTGCGTGATTTCGTGGCGGTGCCAGAAGCTGGCCGGGGTCTCTTTCAGAGCGGTGGCCGCGCCCAGCGCAACCTGGAGATGCTGCGTATGGCCGCGCCGGCCATGCGAGGTGATGCGTTGGTGAACGCCGGGGGAGTGGCCGGTCGAGGACGGAATCTGCGTGTTGACGCCATCGTGACCATCGGCGACAGACCCTGGCTTCGCCGGCGCTGGGTGAGCCTTGGCAAGGGCAGTAACGGTTTGCCCTGGCGTGTCACGCGCACGGAACCCGTGCGCATTGTGCCGCGTCACGCTGGCTGAACGCTCGAAAAAAGGAAAACAGAGCGATGGGTAACACAACACAGCACCGCTGCACGGATGGCGCCTTCGCATGAATGCCCAGAGTCAGTGGATGCTCTTTGGTATCGACATGCGCCATATCGGTCAGCAGTGGCTGTCAGCGTGGCGTGAGTTTCTGTTTTCTACCGCTTCGCCCCTGCGGCGACTGCTCGATGAACCCGTGCTGTTGCGCGGTCAGCAAGGGGACCAGACTTATCAGGGTGGTGTAGCGGTCGACTCACCAGCCTCCCTTGAAGCGCTGCTGTTGCCGGAAGAGCTGGTCCTCGTCCGGCCTCTGACCATTCCCCTGGCGGCCGAAGCGGAACTTCAGGCGGTGCTGCATCACGAAGTCTCAGCGGGTAGTCCCTTTGCTCCGCAGGATACGGTTTATGGCTGGGCCGAAACCGGGCGCGACGCCACCCATTTCAGTGCCGTGATGGCAATTGCGTCTCGCGTCGCTATACAGGACTGGCTTCGGGGCCAGTCATCGGACGACGAAGTTCCCGGTGACGAGCCCACTCCAGAAGTCTGGGCCGACGCACAGGGCACGCTGGTCACTCTTGAGGGCTTTGGTGAGGCAGCCCGAGACGAAGCCTATCGAAAACGCCTCATTCGTGTGGCGGTCATGGGGTTGGGCATCCTGCTGCTGATCGTGTTGGCCGCCTCGTTGTTTGCCATGCACCAGGGAGCCCGCCTGAGCGAACTACAGCAGATGCAGACGCGCATTGCTGATCGCACCCGCCCCGCGGTAGCCATGCGTGAAACCGTTGCGAGGGCGAATACCCTGATTACCGCTGCCAATGCCGAACTACGGCAGTTTCCCAATCCCCATCGCGAGCTCGTGCGCCTGACTGATCTGCTGGATGACAGCGTGTATGTGGCGCATTTTTCTATGCGAGGTGACGAACTGCGTATTCGCGGTCGCGCTGAAGATGCGGCGATGGTGATGCAGACCCTGGCTGAAACCCCGGCCTTTGCCACCGTGACGGCGCCTTCGGCGATCACCGCGGTGGGCAACACGGGGCTCGAGCAGTTCAATCTGGATATCAGTCTGCAGGGCACCGACGAGGAAGTCACACCGTGAACTGGCTGCGGACTCATCGTCGCATTGCGGTGCTGCTGGGGCTGACCCTGGTGTTGCCGATCTATCTCTATCTGCAGACTGTGTTCGGCCTGTTGGGTCTGGCCTTTGAGTATCGCGGGGATGCGGGGCGAATCACGCCGCGCCTGGAGCGGCTGCAGGGGCTGGAAAACTTCGAAGATCAGTTGCGCGAGCAGCAGTCGGTGGCGAAGGAGCGTCTTGATGCCCTGGTCTATCCGCCGGAACAGGATGCTTCAGCGCTGGCCGCGCTGCTGCAAGCCGAGGTTCGCCAGTTGCTGACGCGAGAAGGCATGACCGTGAGCAACAGCCAGGTGATGCCGGTGCGCCAGGACGAGGTGTTTGATCGCGTCGCCGTGAAACTCACGGTGTCCGGGAGCCTGGGTTCGTTGGATGCGGCCCTGAGGGGAATTGCCGACGCACGCCCGCGCATTGTGGTCGAGTCCCTCGATACCTTTCCGGAGCGGGGAGGGCGCCGGGGTCAGACTGCGGGGCCTAGCCAGACGCTGACCGCGGTGTTGCAGTTGATGGTGCTGAGGGCATTGCCATGAACTGGCTGACTTCCCTGAAGCTCCGTTACGCTGGACTGGAGCCGCCCCTCAAAACGGAACGCCGGGTGGAACTCGCCCTGTTGGTGTTCCTGCTGATTGTTCTGCTGCAGTTGATCGGTTTTACCGTCGGTAAGCTGACATCACCCTCGATCGACCCACTGCCCCCGGCGGCCGACAGCGTGCGGGTTACCGCGTTGGTGACTGAGGAAGCGGTCAGCTCCGTGGACAGTCTGCGAATGCAGACCCGGCCCCTGTTCTGGCCGGATCGCCGGCCTGAGGCGGAAGTCACGGCCGCGCCGGACCCGGATGAAGCCACGAGTGGGGCGCCCGCGCGCAGTCTGCAAAAGTTCGAACTCACCGGAGTGTTCGGGGGTGGGGATAGCGGCGGAGCAATCGTAACCTACAAGGGGAACCGCCAACGTCTGCTGGTGGGCGACGAGATTGACGGTTGGACACTGCTGTCGGTTTCACCCGGTGAGGTGGTGTTCACCAGCGCAGGCGTGCGCGATGTGCGACGCCTGACCCAGGTGCCAGTGCGCGCTGATGCCGTGGCGACGGCGCCGCGGGCAACGGCTTCTGAGCCTGCCCAGGCTGCTTCGTCACCCGCGTCCCGAGCTTCCGGGTCCCGGGCGAAAACGACGACAACGAAACCGAACGCAAAAAAACCAACAACTAAATCAACAATGCCTCCCTCGGGTGGCTCGCTGTCCCTTGGTGGTTCCGGCGTCCTTTGACCAGTCAGTGAGATAAGACAAGACCATGAACACAACAACTCTGAAGCTGGCCGTGCTGCTCGGTACCATCGGTAGCCTGACCGTAGGCTGCGCCTCCCAGGACTTCAAGCAGATCGCCCGGGCCGAAACGGTGTTGCTGACGGAGCCCGGAGCGGTTGAGGGGCGTCCCGAGCAGAGCCAAAGCGGCGCAACATCGGGGCCAGAGGCTGCGGAGACGCCGCTGGCGAGTTCGGCCCGGGATCTGGCCCAGCGTCAGAGCGAGCGCGCCGAACCCGTGTTGTATGTCGGCAACGATGCCCAGGTGAATCTGCCCAAAGCCCAGGATCCGGTCCGTTTTCTCGGCGACGACGTGAGCCTGAATTTTGAACAGGCACCTCTGGACGAAATCGTTCATGCCATCGTTGGCGATATTCTGAAGCTCGACTACGTCGTGGACCGCCCGATCAAGGGTCGCGTCACGCTGCGCACCCGTACACCGATTCCCCGGGACGAGCTACTGGTGGTGCTGGAGTCGCTGCTCAAGGCCCACGGCGCGCTGATGATCCGCGGTCGCGATGGCCGCTATCTGATCACCGGTGCGGACCAGGCCATGAGCCTGAAGCCCGCGGTGGGAAGCCCCGGCGATGTGGCGGCGGGCTTTTCGACCATGATCGTACCGTTGCAATTTATCAGCGCCACCGCCATGGCTGAGATACTCGCGCCGTTGGCCGAGAAGAGCGCCTTCGTGCGGGTAGACAACACGCGCAACATTCTCATGCTGGCCGGTACCCGCGCCCAGCTCAGTGGCTGGCTCGAGATCGTGAGCACCTTTGATGTGGATATGCTGGCGGGCATGAGTGTGGGGATGTACCCCCTTGAAAACTCCAGCGTCGAGGAGACCGTTGCGGCGGTGCAGTCGCTGTTGGATGCCGCGGGCGGAGAAGCCGGCGACATCAGTTCCATCGTGCGTGTGTTACCCATGGAGCGGCTGAACAGCGTGCTCGTGGTCACGCCCCGCGCTCACTACCTGGAGCGGGTGGGCAACTGGATCCAGCGTCTGGATGTGGATCCCGATGCGCGCTTCGAAAAGCGGCTTTATGTGTATCCCGTGCAGAACACCAATGCGACGCGCCTGGCGCAGTTGCTGAACACCATCTATACCGGCGCGGGCGGTGATGGGGGGAGCACAGACGGCGGAGCACGTGGCCAACTGCTTGACCAGAATGCCGTGGCTCCGGGTCTGGCTCAGGAGTCCATCAGCGGTTCGGCCCGTGGCAGGAACGGTAGTGGTGCCAGCATGGGCAGCGGAAGTCGCAGTGGTGGCCGAAGCGGTGGGAGTTTCGGTAGCGCCGGCAACGCAGGTCAAGGTGCCCGTCAGGCGGCGGCTGCCATGAGCGCCGTCAGCGTCGGCAGTGGCGAGGGACCTCGCCTTCTCGCAGATGTGCGAGTGGTTGCCGATGAAGAAAACAATGCCCTGATGATTTATGCAAACGGCAAGCAATACGACATCATCGCCGACGCCCTGGAGCAACTGGATGTAGTGGCGACACAGGTGATAATCGAAGCGAGCATCATGGAAGTACAGCTTACGGACGATCTGCAGTACGGCCTTGAATGGACTTTCAACAACGGTTTCGGTGATTACAGTGGCCTCGGCCAGTTGGCGAACACTGACTCGGGGATCGGTGCCGTTGTGCCGGGTTTTTCCTACACCGTCACGAATTCCATCGGAAATATCTCGGCTGTGCTCAATGCCCTGAGCAAGGAGTCGCTGATAAATATCATCTCGACGCCTTCGGTAATGGTGCTGGATAACCACACGGCATTTATTTCTGTCGGTGACCAGGTGCCGGTGCTCGAAGGGCAGACGATTACCAACGGTGGCAATTCGGTGCAGAACATCACCTACCGCGACACGGGGGTACAGTTGTCTGTAAAACCCTCGGTCAATGCCGGTGGGCTGGTGACGATGGATATCGAGCAGTCGGTGATTGATGTCGGTACCATCGATTCGGCTACAGGACAGCGCTCATTTCTGGATCGCACCATCAACAGCAGGGTGGCCGTGCGGTCGAGTGAATCGGTGGTCCTGGGCGGCCTGATTCGCGAGAACGCCTCTCTGGGAGACTCAGGCGTCCCGGTACTGCACAAGATTCCCTTGGTGGGCAGCCTGTTTGGTACAACAAACACCAACAGCACGCGCACGGAACTGCTGGTGATCATTACCCCCCGCGCCCTTTACAACGAAGGCGAGCTTCGAGCAGTGAGCGATGAGATGCGAGAACAGGTCCGTTTTATGGAATTGGTGCGCGATCCGCCGCGCTCCGGCGTCAAAACTTATGAAAAATGATGGTATTTTTGCCGGCGCTTTTTTTTTCGTACAAGGGAATAATTCGCCATATCAGACGCCCTGACGGGCAAATTGGTGCCTTTTTGCGAGCTTTTCGATGCCTTTAGCAGCACTCGACGGGTTATTCAGTGGGAGAAAAATCCTCTGGTGATGGCGCTGGCACAAGCGCCTCTATTTCCCGGTGGTTTTCCCCAGAATTTACGCGGCGCGGCAGCAAGAATTACTACGGAAAGCCCGGGTTAGTCTTAAGCTATTGAATATTATGGAGTTTATCCAAGCTATGGTGACGTGTTTACGTGCTGTTCTGCTGTCTCTCGTGACGATACTGGGCGGGTGCGCAGCCTCAAAGACACTTACCCCCGACGATGTTGAACACCTGGAATCACGGGCCAAGGCCCGCTGGGAGTTGCTTGAGCAGCGGAACTGGTCGGCTGCCTACGACTTTATGTCACCCGCCTACCGAGACGTTTTCACGCGCGACATGTACGAACGACGCTTCTCTTATATGGTGCAGTGGGAGTTGACTTCGGTTGAAGTGGTTAACTATGATGCGGCTGCAGCTGTGGCGAGTGTGGCAGTCCGGGTCATGTCCAGGCCTGTCAAACAAACTTCGGCCGCCTCAAAAGCAATAGGTGCCGTGCCATCACGTTTCGTGGAGCAGTGGATACTGCAAGACGGAGAATGGTGGTACAGCGCCAACCTGTAGATGTGGCTGCTGGTTGACAGCTGGCTGCGGCTAGCAATAATAGCGCTAGCACATTTTGGGTTGTAAGACCTTTGGGTTGTAAGACCAATTGTGAAAGATGGACACATTAGGAGTCTCCTATCATGAAACAAGTATTTAAGCCTCTTGGCATTGCCGCTGCAGTCGCTGCTGCTTCTGCCGGCTACGTCAATGTAGCGAATGCTCAGCCTGCCGTTGCCAACAACGCGCTGGGTGACCTCGCGCTGGTTCCGTACTACACGGTAAACGGCGAGTGGATCACGGGTATTCACATTGTTAACACCAGCGATCGTACGCAGGTTGTGAAGTTCCGCTTCCGTCGTGCCCTCGACTCTCTGGACGCCCTTGACTTTAACGTTGTGATGTCTCCTCAGGACGTATACGCCGGTTTCTTGTCTGATGACGAGAACGGCAACATTGCCTGGGCTGCCGACGACACCACCTGTACGGTTCCTGGCACCACGAACGGCAAGCTGGCCATGCCCGCTATCTACCGTGGCACGCCCGGTGAAGACAACGACGCTGCTACCGGCTACGTTGAAATCATCGCTATGGGTTCTCCCATGACGGAAACGATGCCGATCGCCGTTGCTGCCAAGCACACGACCGACACGCTGACCCCCGTTGATTGTGCGGCAGTTCGCTCCAACTTCTTCGCCAACGGCGTTGCTGGAACGACTCGCGGTGTTATCGACAACATGACCACTCACCAGCCCACGACTGACGACGTGACCGGTGGCGACAACGTGTATGAAGACTCTTCAGACGTTCTGAAGGTTTCTTACTTCATCCGCGACAACGCTACGGGCATCGAGTTCGGTGACAACGCTGTTCACATCCAGGGCTTCATCGAAGAGCCCACGATCACGAACCAGCAGTTTGGTTACCTGTCAGGCGATCTGAACGGCTTTGACTTCCCGGACCTCGACGGTTCCGAGCCGGTTAACGGTACTCGTGGTCGCTTCGAGCTGCTGCGTGCTTCCGACGTACTGGGCGTTGCCAACCTGATCAACGAGTGGACGGCTAACCCCGCTAACGGCGCGGCTCTGGACTGGGTTGTTACCATGCCTGGCCAGTACGTGATGTTCGACGTAATCAACTACCTGGCGTCTCTGGCTGATCCCGACAATGTCGATTGCGACACGGGCACCCTGGACACCGAGTGTGACTACCGCGACATCCCCGTAACGGCGTCTGTTGTCCCCTACAACCGTGAAGAGCTTTCTATCATTCCTGAGGAAGGCAATCTGGTAGTGTCTCCTGCGCCTCCCGGCGTACCGCAGGCTCTGCTGCTCGAGAAGGAAACCAACGTAATCTCCTTCGGCGGCAACAGTGTTCTGGGTGTTACGGACGTAGACATCACTGCTGATCTGGGTCAGCCCTATGGTTGGCTGTCTCTGGCTGTAACTTCTCAGCCTCAGGATCAGGGCGTATGTGCTTGGGACGGTTCACAGGATGCAGCTGCTGGCTCAGAAAGCCTGCCTGCTGGCCTGGCGCTGACTCAGAGCTGTGCTTCTGTATCTGGTAACGTACCGATGATCGGTTTCGCCGCCTGGGCCCGTAGCGTTGCTGCGAACCCTGACGCGAGCTACGGCCGCATCGTTGCTCACAGCTTCTCATCTTCTCTGTAAGATAAGCTGGCAGTACCAAAAGGCCGGCACCATTGGGTGCCGGCTTTTTTTATGCTCCCGTTTTGACGTTCGAACTGTTCGTTTTTACCCGCACCGGATTTTGAAAATCATGTGTTACACCCGTTTATTCAACGTTCTTATCGCCACCGCCATCGTTTTTATCAACATGGCTTATTCTCGAGCTATGGCGGAAGATTCTGAAGTTATTGCCGCTGATGGTGGCGTAGTAATAACTCGCGCCGAGTTTGAAGCGGCGATCGCTGATGCCCCCGAGCGCGTGTTGCGTAGGACCGCCAACAACGATGGCGAGCGCTTTGAAATGATTAACGGCATGCTGACGGTACGTAAGCTTGCTGCAGAAGCGGATACCCTCACGCCAGAAGACGAGGGATATTGGGAACTCCAGGCTAAACTGCTGAACGTAAAGCAAGAGTTTATGTTCGCCCGCCACGTGAACGCCATAGAGGTGCGCAATCCTGAACTCCTGGCTCAGGAATACTACCGCACCCAAAAAGACAAATACGCCACGAAGCCCGAAACGCGAGCGTCGAGCCACATACTTTTGGCATCGCCTCCTGGGCTGGACCGCACCGAGGTGCGTGCCAAGGCTCAGCGGCTACTTGATGAACTGCGCGCCGGTGCTGACTGGAACGCCATGGTTCAGGCGGAGTCCGCAGACAAGGGCAGTGCCAAGCGCAATGGTTCTCTCGATCGCTGGATAACGTTTGGCGAGCCCGGGATTACACCGCCGTATTCTGAAGCGCTGTTTGAGATCGACGAAATCGGCGCATACTCCGAAATCACTGATTCTCAATTTGGGGTTCACATCATTCGGCTTGATGGTATTCGCGAGGGTGGATACTACGAGTACGAAGAGGTGCGCCCGAAAATTCTTGCGGATATTCGCAAAGAAATTCAGACACTGATCACCAACCAGGTCCGCGCTCGTTACTTATTGAGCGAAGATGCCGTCATCAATGGTGAGGCTATGGATGAGATCTTTGCGCCCTACAAGAATCCCTGATCTACCGCGTCGCGTATTTGATTCCTGATGGAGTCTAAGTATGACTGCCTGCTGATCGTAGGCATGCATCGCTCCGGTACCTCGATGGTAGCGCAGGCTTGCGCCGCCGCAGGAGTCAACCCCGGGCCTGCAGAAGATCTACTGTCAGCCCAGTCGGATAACCCCGAGGGGTTCTTTGAGCATCGGCGCCTGGTGGAAATCAATGACGCCATGCTCGATGCGGCCGGTGCTAGCTGGTTCGCCCCTCCTGCGCACATCGATTTGAAAGATTGCGCGGCTCAACGACAGGAGCTGGTGCGGGCGCTGTCGTCCACTGAGAGCGTATTCTTTCTGAAAGATCCGCGCCTGTGTTTGACGGCTTCGGCCTGGTCACAAGTCGTGCCGAGGGCATGTTGGCTGTATGTCTACCGCTCGCCATTGGCCGTGGCACGCTCCCTTGCACGGCGCAATCATTTTTCGTTGCAACTGGGTCTGCAACTGTGGGAATGGTACAACCGCCGTGCGCTGGAGTTCCTGCGCGGACATAATTTTGTCGCCGTGTCGTACGACGCGCTCGCCGCGGGCGAGGTCAGCATCGTCGACCTGCTGATCGATCTGCAGCGCAGTGGTCTGGACTGTGATCCAAGCGCTGCCGCCGACGTGTTCAGGCCATCATTGCAACATTTTGCAGGTGACGATGATGAGGAACTGGTGCTTCTGACCGAAGAACAGCGCCAGCTTCATCAAGCCTGCCAGGCCGTCTGCGCCAATGACGGTGAGGTTGTATTGCCTATCGCCGAGGAGCACGTGCTGTTGGCTCGCCTGCACGACAATGCCACGGCACTGACGCCGCTGGCGCGAACCGTCGAAACCGCCCTGGAGCGCGACGATGCACTGGCGTTAGTCGCTGAGCGCACCCGAGAGCGTGATAACAGCCTTGGGGCTCTGCAGACTCTGGAGCGGGATCACGAGGCCCTGGTTCAGGCGCATGAGTCCGAAAAAACCAGCCATCAACAGGCTGCAGCAGTCCTCGCCGATCTGGAGAACGATCACCAGGAACTCGCACGAGCTCACGAAGCCGAAAAAGCCAATCATGCGAAACTGGTAGCGCTGCACGACGAATTGCACCGGGAATTTGATGAACGCGGTGAGGCCCTGCGAGATCTGTACGCAGACAGGGACCGGCTGACGGATGAACTGGGCGTCCTCCAGTCCGAGCATGCCGCCCTGCAGGACAAAGCGGACTACCTGTTCTTCTCGCTCACTGAGTCCTATCGCTCGCTGCTGTCCTTTGAACTGTCTACCATGGCGCGCTTACAACGCCAGCTGCGTCGAATCTACCGTCTGTTGACGGGGCAGCGTGGCCGTAACAGCGCCTATGAAGATGTGTTGGAGCGGGCCCACGAGCATTTCGCTGAGTTTGAACTGGAACTACCGCGGCGGCAGCCCGGCAAACTCAGTATGGCGGGGGATGTGCTGCGTTATGTCTGGCACAATCCGGCGGGGTCCGCGCGCAGTTTCAGCTGGACGCGTCTGCGTCGCGCCGCGTCGGTGTTCTTTCGTAGTTCGCCCGCCGATCTGGCGGTGTGGGTAGATGCGCGCTTCCCGGAGCGAAGTGATAACGAAAACGCGTTTGACCCCGACGCCCTTGATCCCGCTCTGGATCAGTTGGAGCTTGAATTTGCTCCGGTTGATGCGCCGCGCGTCAGTATCATCATTCCCGTCTACAACGACTACCGCATGACGGTGAGTTGCCTGGCATCGGTACATCGTTACACCGAGGGCGTCGACTACGAAGTCATCATTGGCGATGATTGCTCGACGGATCTCACCACCAGTATTGCAGAGCGCATGCGCGGCGTGATTGTGTCTCGCACGCCAGAAAATCAGCGTTTTTTACGCAACTGCAATCTGGCCGCGTCCAGGGCCCGGGGCGAGTTCCTGGTGTTTCTTAACAATGACACGCATGTGACCGAGGGCTGGCTCAATCATTTGCTGGCACCTTTCGTGGATATTACCGTTGGGGTCACCGGACCAAAGCTCCTGTTCGGCGACGGGCGCCTCCAGGAGGCTGGCGGCATTATCTGGCGCGATGCATCGGGATGGAACTTCGGCCGCGCCGATGACCCCGATAAGCCCGCCTACAACTATCGGCGCGACGTGGACTATGTGTCCGGCGCCTGTCTGGCCATTCGCCGGAGCCTGTGGTCCGAACTCGGTGGTTTTGACGAGGCCTTTGTCCCGGCGTACTACGAAGATGCGGATATCTGTTTTGCTGCCCGCGCCGCCGGCTATCGGGTGGTCTACGAACCACGCAGCGTAATCCATCACTTTGAAGGCGTGAGTAACGGAACGGACCTGTCCGCGGGCGTCAAACAGTATCAGGTCGTCAATCAGGCCACGTTCCGCAACAAATGGGCCGGCGTGCTGGATCGCGAACATTTTCCCAACGCGGAGCGCGTGATTCATGCGCGGGATCGCTCCGCCGGGCGGCGCTGCGTACTGGTGATTGATCATTACGTGCCCCATCACGATCGGGACGCAGGGGGGCGCTCCACCTTCATGTATCTGAAGCTGCTGGTGGAGCAGGGCTACCGCGTGCAGTTCATGGGCGCCAATTTCTTTCCCCACCAGCCCTACACGCAAGCCCTGCAGGCCATGGGGATCGAGGTGCTGGTCGGCGAGACTATTGCCCGTCACCTGGACCGCTGGTTGGTGGAGCATGCCCCGTACATCGACGAGGTTTTTGTGCACCGTCCCCACGTGGCGGAGCAGTTCCTTCCTCACCTGGAACGCATGGACCCAAAGCCAACGATCGGGTACGTGGGCCATGATCTGCATTACCTGCGCATCGAGCGCGAAGCCGCCCTGAAGGATGACGATGGCCTGCGACGCGAAGCGGAGCGCTGGCGCAAGCGTGAACTGGCGGTCATGGATCGTGTTGACCGGGTCTACTATTTTTCACCGGTCGAGATCGATGAATTAGCCCGGCAGGTACCCTTAGAAAAGCTGCGCCAGATTCCCCTCTATGCGATGCGAATCGACGCATTGCCGCACTATGCGCCCAGCCACGTTCAGGACGTACTGTTTGTGGGGGGCTATGGTCATCCCCCCAACGTCGATGCGGCGACGTGGCTCGTAGACGAAATTCTGCCGCGTGTGCACGAGACGCTACCCGCCGCTACGCTGCACCTGGTGGGCTCCAATCCACCGGACAGCGTGCGAGAACTGGCAGGAGACACCGTGACTGTGCATGGCTATGTTACTGACGAAGAACTGGCAGCGCTTTACCGGCGCGTCGGTGCGGCCATTGTGCCTTTGCGTTACGGCGCCGGCGTCAAAGGCAAGGTGATCGAAGCGATTGCGGCCCACGTACCTCTGGTGACTACAGAGGTTGGCGCCGAGGGCATCCCCGACTGCGAGGCCGTGATGTGGATTGAGAACACGGCAGAGCATCTGGCGCAGCGCCTGGTGGCAATCCTGTCAGGCGAAGAGGATATCGAGGCGAGGCTGGGGCAGCACGAAGACTGGCTGGCGACGCATTTCGATACGCGAAGGGCGGCGGAGGTGCTGGCTCGCGATCTGCCCCCGGCGGTGGCCAGTCGATGATAGAGCGCAACCGGCAGTACGACAGCGACCCAGCGATGCTCTCGGACTACGATGGCAATCGGCGCAACAACTTCACGTCCCTGCGTATTCTCTTTGCCTGGGCCGTATTGTTTGGGCACAGTTTTGCGGTCACGGGGCAAAAGGAACTCAACCCCATTCGTCCATTCTTTGAGGGCTCTATCTGGATTGGCGAGATCGCCGTGAGCGGGTTTTTTGCCATCAGTGGTTATCTGGTGACCGCCAGTTTCGTTCGCCGCGGACTGCTCGACTACACGGTGTCGCGCATGCTGCGAATCTATCCTGCGCTGGTAGTTTGCGTTTTTCTCAGCGTGTTCGCCCTTGGCCTGGCAATGACCACACTCGGTGGTCAGGAGTACCTCGCCCATCCACAGACCTGGGATTACCTCTGGAACAGTACCGCGCTGTTTCGTCCCACCTACCGATTGCCCGGAGTGTTCGAGGGTCTGCCGCGCATGGGGGTCAATGGCTCACTTTGGACGTTGCCGGCAGAAGTGTCGTGCTACATCGTGCTCGCGCTGATCGGCTTTTTCGGGTTGCTCCGCTCGCGATTTCTCGCGAATGTGGCGATTGTGGCGATACTGCTCTTTGGTCTGGAGCATTTTTCGCAGTTGCCGATGATCGGGCGTATACATCGCTGGGCGGATCCTGCGCTGTATTTTCTGCTCGGGGTGGCGTTCTTCATCAACCGTGAATCCATACCACTGACGGGGCGCCTGGCCGTGCTCTCGGCACTGGTGTTCTACTTTGCGCTCGGCGAGCCATGGTTTGGCAAGGTCGCCCCGATGGCGCTGGTCTACCTTGTCTTTTTTCTTGCCTATCGCACGCCTTATCTGAATGTGGATGGGCGTATCGGGGATCCTTCCTACGGTATTTATATCTATGCCTGGCCGGTGCAGCAGACCCTGGTTACGCTTTTTCCCGAGGAGGGACCCTACTTCAATACCGTGGCAGCTACGGTGATCACCGTGACGCTGGCGATGCTTTCGTGGCGTCTTTTGGAAAAGCCGGCGCTGGGTTTGAAAGGGCGATTTCTCACACATGGAGCAAAACGCTAGATGCATTATCTGATCTCAGGGCTGGCCAAGTCCGGCACGACCCGCCTGTTCACCCAGGTGCAGGATGCCTTGTTGGCTCAGGGGCAGACTCCGCAAACCCATTTTGAACCATGGGAAGACGCTGCTCTGGCAGCAATTACGAGCCATGAGGGCGTGTCGCTGACCAAAATCCTCATTGGTCAGGTCGCTGCCAACAATCCACATCTGCCGGCCTTTGATCGTCATGTGCTGATTTACCGGGATCCCCGGGATCAGTTTCTCAGTACGTTGTTGTACCTGTTCTATGACTTTCAGGAAAAGGGCGATGCAGCAGCTTTCGCCAGCGCCTACGCGGCACTCGAGAAGAAAGTGGCCGACCCCGTGGGCGTATCAGCGCTGGATTTGTACGACGAGGTAGCGAAGCTGGCGGGGCGTCCCGGGCGGGTGGTGTTTTCGCGCCTGCATGAGGTGCAGAGTGCCTTCGTCGAAACGCTGTCGCCTTTTGAACTGTCTTACGAGGCGCTTATTGACGGTGTGGCGACCCAGGAACTCGGGGAGTACCTGAACCTGGCGCTGCAGAACGATGTAACGGTGGCGTCGGACTACGCGCGGGTATCACGCTCGAAGAGCTACGGCGAATGGAAGCACTGGCTGACCGCTGAAGACCAGGCCTGGGTCAATGCTCACTGGGGTGAGCACCTGCGAAAACTCGGCTACAGCCTCGATCGGGTGACAGAAACCCCGGTAATCAGCGAGCGCCTGTCTCTGGATTACGTCGCCCAGTTCCGGCCCGGCGATTGATCCCTCGCTGCCGGATCAATTTTTTTGCACGTCGAGCCGCGCTGCACGCGATTCCAGTGCCTGGCGATAAAGCGCCATGTCTTTTCTGTGATGTTCCTCAATCTGCTGACGCAATTCGCCATCGATGCGTTCCGAAGACTCGCCGCCATCCGGACTGGTGTTATTGCGGGCTTCCGGCACTGGTTGGCCCAGCAGGTGTTCACTGAAATACCGCAAATCCTCAGAGTAATGCTCGGTGATGCCGATAAAGTCGAACCTGTCGATGGGAAAACGCCACAGGAATGCGCTGTAGAGATTGCGTAAGGCCGGCGCAAGGGCAAATGCTTCGAGGGACCAGTTTTCTTCAACGACCTGCCGGTGCAGGGTCCCGGCGCGGGCGGGGTCATAGGACCGCAGCCAATAGTGGTAGTGCGAGACCAGGCGGTCGACGGGGTTGCGGAACCAGGTGACGTAGCGCACGGGCGAGCGGCCCCGGATACGTCGATAAGATGCGGGTAGAAAATGCCCGTGGATGCAGTCGGCACTGTCGTCCTGAAGACCAAATACGGCATGTTGCAAAGCACCCAGCACGACGCGACGCTGTCGTTCGCGTACGCCGCGGTGAAGCGGTCGTTCTTCGTAACGCAACTGCAGTCGTTCGCCGTAGGCGGCGCGCAGACTGTCCTGGAAGCTCGTGCCCGCCGTTTTGGGCAGGTGCACCGATATCAGTATGGGGCGTGTTGAGCTCATGGCAGCGCTATAGCCTTGCTTCGCGGGTATCGGCGGGCGTGGGGTAGGCCTCTCGCAGCTGTTGCAACAATGCGTTCATGGCCTGGTAGGTGTCCTCGTCAAGCTCAGGGGCAGCTTGCGCTACGGGCGTGCGATACTCAAACAACTGAGTTTCACCAAAATACGTTTTAGCGACCCGCGACTCCGGCTCCCGGCAGCGCTGCAGAATGTCATCGGCGATCGCTTCGGGAACCTGCACCCGGGGCGCCGGAAAGCGCTGGTTCAGTAGAGGCAGCAGAAAATAGACCGCCGCCTGATGGGGGCGCTCACCTTCCGGGAGCATGTTCTGTCGCCGTTTGAATTCGGTCACCAGGCTGTTGAGCGACGGGTTCTGGTCGCCCTGCGGTTTCTGCAACCCCTGTAGGGTCAGGCCCAGACCCTGCGCACAAAAATCTTCGACGATACTGGCGGGGTTGTAGCGACGTACGGTGAAGGCGTCGGGGAACACAGTCTGCCAGTCCTGTAGAAACGCATGGTAGTCCAGCCCGTGTTGAAAAATGTCGGTGTAGTACTCCTCTAGGGTGCCCTGGTAGTTGCTGCCGTGCACGCGCTGGGCGTAGGCCGAGGGCAGATAGTCGAGTTGGTTACGCAGGTAGACGATGACGCGCGGCACATACTCCTCAAACGCAGCCGCAACATCGCTGGGGCGGCAGTTCTGGAACGCTTCTGAGCTGATCACGACGCGGGTCTGGTCTTCGACGTCCACCAGTTCCCGTCGCAACTGACGCAGCGCGCGTATGCGGGTCAGGTCCTGCGTGGGATCCTGCTTCAGTTCCCCGGGAGCAAGCGCGCGCGAAAACCCGTGATGACCCGCATTCACCCTTCCTGCGTGGGGTACCAGCCAGCCCTTTCCCCGCAGGGCGGCACGGTTGTACCACAAAAAATGCTGGATCGCCGTGGTACCCGTCTTGTGACGTCCAATATGGAGCAGTATGTTTCTCATTGCCGCGGCTGGTTCGGGTTTGGCCGGTAGCGTAAACTCCTCCGCCGCCCCGCATCATTCCTCAGGGCCGGTAATCGCGAGGCGAAGCAGGGGAGAGCCGCCGGTTCTTCCGTATTTCTGACTGGTTTCACTGGATAGCTGCAAGTATGAGGCATGTGATTCTTCATGGACACATTTTTAAGAATGCCGGGACGACCTTTGACTGGTCTCTGGAGCGTTGTTTTGGCGAAGGCTTTGTCGATCATCGCGACGACAAGACCATGCGCGAGCGCCGCGCCCGCCATCTTGCCGAGCTGGTGAACGACGCGCCATCACTGCGTGCCCTGTCGAGCCATCACCTGTGTTTTCCCCGTCCTGATCTTGAGGACGTAACGTTTCACCCGGTGTATTTCCTGCGTCATCCCATAGAGCGTATTGCGTCGGTCTATGCCTTTGAGCGCCGTCAGGATGCAGGTACTCGAGGCGCCCGGGCGGCCAAGGAAAAGAGTTTCACCGAATACGTGCGCTGGCGATTTCAGGACGATGTGCCCGGCACGATCCGCGATTACCAAACCTGTAACATCACCGGCTTTCACGACACCAAGACCAAGCAGGCACCGGTGAACTGGCTGCGTCGAGCCATGAATCATCTGGCGGCCATCGACTGCGTGGGGGTGGTGGATCGCTACGACGAGAGCATGGTGGTCTTTGAGGAAAAGCTGAGTCCCTGGTTCCCCGATATCGATCTGGCGTATCGCGCCCAGAATGTGACGGATCCCAAAAGCGAGGTCACGCTGGAGCAGCGTGTGAGCGACACGCTGGAACGTCTTGGTGAACTCGCGGTCGAGGTGATTCGGATGAACAGCTACGATCTGGCGCTGTACCGTCAGGCCAACCAGAAGCTGGACGCGGCGCTGGCGGAACTGCCCGATGTGGAGCAGCGTCTGGAGGCGTTCCGCAAGCGTTGTCGCAAGCTGAAATCGAAACGGCGTCGCCTGTGGTGAAAGCCGACTCCCGTCGCTCCGTACTGCTGCATCTTCACCTGTTCAAAAACGCGGGGAGCACGTTTGACTGGTCTTTGCAGCAGGGCTTTGGCAGCGCCTTCTGTGATCATCGCGATGATGCCGCGATGCGTGGCAAGCCCACTTATCTGCGCACGTTTCTGGAGGAGAACGAGGATCTGCGGGCCCTCTCCAGCCACTGGCTGCCCCTGCCGGTGCCGCCGAGTGAACTGGTAACAGCGCACACGGTGGTGCTCCTGCGTGACCCCATCGAACGCATGGCGTCGGTTTATGCCTTTGAACGCCGGCAGCAGGTGGAACATGCGGGAACGGCGCACGCCCGCTCCATGGAGTTTGGTGACTACGTGCGCTGGCGCCTTGAGCCCGGAACTGGCCCGGTTATCCGCAACTACCAGATGCGTATGTTGTCGGGCAATCATCCCGGACCAGACAATGATGCGCAGCTTGAAGTCGCCCGCGCGGCATTGAGAAATCGGCTGTATGCGGGTCTGGTACATCGCTACGACGAGTCCATGTGCCTGCTCGAGCATGAACTGGGTGGCGAATTTCCGAATCTGGATCTCGCGTACCGGCGCCAGAATGTCAGCGATCCCGCTGACGACCGAAGCCTGCGGGAGCGTCGGCGCGATGTAGAGGTGCAGCTTGGGGATCTGCGTGAGGCCGCATTGGCAGCCAATGCCCGCGATATGGCCCTGTTTGCGGCGGCGGAGTCTGCCTTCACGCAACGCTGGCAGGCGCTGCCGAAGCGCGAGAAGAAGCTGGCGGCGTTCCGCGAGCGCTGTGCTGCGTTGGCATCAACGGATGAGCGAGGCTAGCGAACTCGTGCATCGTCACCGGGAGTTTTTGCGCGCCGCTCATTACTTTGCCGATGGCTGGCCCCTGGACTCCCTGCTGGTGATGCGCAACCCCTCGCTGCGCCGGGATTTACGCCAACTGCGGCGAGATGGGTACAACGCCATCATCATCGTAGTCCCCTGGCGTGGATTCCAGGTAAGCCAGACACCGGTGGCCTACGATCCATTCTATGCGGACCAGCTGCGCCTGGTGCTCACCGAGGCCGGGGAAATGGGACTGTCGGTCATTCTTCGTGTGGCCTACAGCCACCAGATTCTGCACGGACCTTCCATCGGGCCCATTCGACGCACACAGGCGATGCTGGTGGATGCGCTGCTGCGGGAGGCCTGGCTGGATTATCACCGCGAGGTGCATGCCATCGCCTCGTCGTTTTCGTGCTGCCGCGGTACCTTCGTCTCCTGGGAAGAACTCTGGCATGCCTACACGCATTTTCAGAGTCAGAGTCACAAAGAGCGTCAGCAGGCAGCGCAGGCGCTGGGCTATGACCACTTTGACAGTGAGATCGAACCGCAGGACACCCCCCAAGACCTGGGGGTGATACCTGCAGCCGGAGCCGCGGGTTCCGCCCATTACCATCGCTTTATCAATCACCATATGGCGCAACTGTTTGAAGAACTTCGCCAGCATTGCCCGCAGCTTGGGGTGGAGTACCGGGTGGACCGCGATGCCGTGGTGGAGGACGGCGAGACCCGCTGGCTCGACAATCCCCGCTTTCTGGACTGGGAGCCGGCGCGCTACAGCTATTGGGCACCCTTCATGTACGCCGACAATGTCGGAGAGACCATCGACGCAGCACAAGCGCTGGACTCCCTGAGTAGAATGCTCGATGAAACCGGAGAGCACGGCGCGTATCCGGGCCAGGTGCTGGAGCAGTTCAACTTCATCGAGAACACCCGGGAATTCCAGGGCCGTCACGCGAAAATCGATGACGATGCCATCGAGGACTTCCTCGCTGAAGCTGCTCCGCTATTGTTTGAGCGCTGTAGCGGGTACGGTATCTGGGCACCGCGAGATTATCGCTGCAACGTGTTGTACAACGCTGCGCTACTCGACGGCGGACGCGGTTGGGAGCTTCAGGGTGCTCAGTTGCCCCCGGGTCATGGTGTGACGCTGCCACAGGGTGGAAGGCTGCAGCAGCAGCTTGAACCCCGGATTGCCTGGATTCCCCGTATGCACCCCTTTGAAACGCTGCGTCTGGAGCTGCGGATACGGCGTGGTGTATTACCGCGGCGCCTGCATCTTCGTGCCCGTATCAACGGTGGGGCCTGGGCTGCGCTGCAGCGGAATCGCGGTGGCCTGTTGACCGCCGATGTCCCCGTGGACTTTGACTCGATACCTTCTGACGGATTGCGGTTTGAGCTGGAAAACCAGGGGCGTAGCATTACCGCGCTACGGTTGCAGCTCTATCACCTGAGCTATGCCATGGGGTTGCGCGACCCGGATGGAAAGCCCGGGCCTTACCTCAAGGTGCTGCGCCGCTTTAACGGACGCTTAAGGGAATTGGGGCGCCAGAAAAATCGAGCGTGAGGCGATTCTGCAAACCGTGCTGGTCAGAGGTAGCGTGCGCCGTAGGGTGTTTGCTCCAGTAGCGCGGCATCACGTCGCAGTCGCGCCACTACCTGGTCCCGGTGCTCGGGTGCGATAGCATCAATCTTCATCGGATTGAGATCGACCAGAGGGCGGCGCTGCTGACCATCCACGGCGTGGGCTTCAACCGCCGCATCAGCTATTACGTCATCGAGCTCCGTCAACCACTGTCCGAGTTGGTCGAGTACCGCGGTGGTGTTTTTGACGAGATCTTCGTAGTACACCACGGTGTGCCGAGGCAACTGCTGACGAGCCTGCACATGCAGCTTGAGCCATTTGCACCAGCGCTCGGCGGCCTCCGGCCAGTCCAGGTTGTTGCGCCGGTGCAGGCCTTCGCAGGTGGCCAGGGGGTCTCGAAGCAGAAGGATATGCCAGGCGGGGCTGAAGTGAGCGTCGAGTTGTTCGGCGCGGCACAGGTGTGGCGGGCTTTTCTCGAGGAGGACCGGTTTGGTGAGATCCCAGTAGCTGTGCCACACCTCGCTGATACGCGCCCAGGGAAATTCCCGCGCTGGATTCCAGGGATCACGGCGCATCTCGTCACGGAGTTCAGGCAGCTTCTGGCCCTCGTTGGGTAGCGCCGCAACACGCCGGCTGGTTTGCAACAATTGCCAAAGTACCGTGGAGCCGGAGTAGGGCGGTGACAGAATGAAGAGGTATTTGTGAGGCATACGGGGTAGATTGCGCTTTTCGCCATTATCGCGCAGCGCGGTCCCCGGTCACACCCATGAGCGACACGAGACAGAATGTTAGTTGGAGCAGTGCCCTGCGCATCTACACGCGCAAGCCGGTGCTGGTCATCAGTCTTCTGGGGTTTTCTGCGGGACTGCCCTATCTGCTGGTTTTTTCCACCCTTACAGCGTGGCTGCGTGATGTGGGTGTTGAGCGCACCGCGATCGGATTTTTTGCCTGGGTGGGACTGACCTACTCCATCAAGGTGTTCTGGGCGCCGGTGGTGGACAGGCTGCGTCTGCCATTGCTGCACGCCATGCTCGGCCAGCGCAGGAGCTGGATTCTTCTGGGGCAGTCTGGCATCGCGCTTGGGCTGGTGCTGCTCAGTCGCCTCGATCCCCTGTCGGCACTCTCGGCCATCGCGCTGTGTGCGCTTCTGGTGGCCTTTTCATCGTCGACGCAGGATGTGGCCATCGATGCGTTTCGCATCGAGTCGGCCAGTGATGAGGAACAGGGCGCACTCTCGGCGGGGTATATTTTCGGCTACCGGGTCGCGTTGCTGGTGGCCGGTGCAGGAGCACTGTATCTGGCCGATCAGTACAGCTGGGCCGGTGCCTACCTGAGCATGGGCCTGCTGGCGGCGGTGATGACGCTGGTCACGCTGTGGGCTGACGAACCAGTGCATCGCAGCGCCGGAGAGCAGCGTCGTATGGATGCGGCGATGGTTGACCAGGTCATGGGGCGGCCCATGCATCTGGATGAGCGCTCCGCCTGGCAGCGCCATCTGCTGGGCGCGGTCATCTGTCCGATGCTTGAGTTCCTGCGGCGCTATCGGCGCTTTGCCCTGGTCCTGCTGGTGTTCATTGCAGTGTTTCGCCTGAGCGACATTGCGATGGGGGTCATGGCCAATCCCTTTTATCTTGACCTGGGCTACAGCAAATCCGAGATCGCCAGCATTGCCAAGGTCTTTGGGTTCTTTATGACCATCGCCGGTTCCGCGCTCTGTGGCGTGCTGGTGCTCAGGCTCGGCATGCTTCGCCCGCTCCTGTTGGGGGCGATGCTGGTGGCCTCGACCAACCTGCTCTTTGCCGCGCTGGCGCTGCAGCAGGGTGATCAGCCGCCTTCGCTCACCTGGCTGGCGGTGGTCATCAGCGCCGACAATCTGAGCGGCGGTATTGCCAGCACCGCATTTGTCGCCTTTCTGTCCAGTCTCACACATCGCAGCTACACCGCCACCCAGTACGCTCTGTTCAGTTCTTTGATGACCCTGCCGGGAAAATTCATTTCGGGCTTCTCGGGCTGGGTTGTAGACGTCGCCGGCTACGCGGAGTTTTTCGTTGTCGCAGCGATGCTGGGCATACCGGCGATTCTGCTGGTGCTGCTGTTATTGCATCGGGAGGCGCGTTCGGGGGCAACGGATGCCGCGCCGACCTCTGGTGAGGCTGCCTGAACCGTGAGTGATACACCGTTGCGTCGAGTTATCGCCGTTATTGGCATGCATCGCAGTGGTACCAGTTGTCTGACGGGGTCCCTGCAGCAGATCGGTCTGGAACTCGGGCAGGTGCATACCTGGAATCGCTACAATCGTCGTGGCAATCGCGAGCAGCAGGATATAGTCGATCTCAATGATGAGGTGCTTGCGGCAAACGGGGGAGCCTGGGACCAGCCACCAGCGCTGTGTCACTGGCAACCCGCACAGGTGGAGCGAGCGAGAGAACTGGTAAACGCCCTGGGCGAAGGCGCTGTGGTGGGCTTCAAGGATCCGCGCACACTGCTGACGCTTGACGGTTGGCTGCAGGCGATTCCCGAAATCGAGTTTGTCGGCGCATTTCGCCATCCCGAAGCGGTGGCCGCGTCTCTGGCGTATCGCAGTGCAATGCCCCGGGAGCAGGCCTTTTCGCTGTGGCTCGACTACAACCGTCGACTCTGGTCACTGTGGCGTCGCCGGCGTTTTCCCCTGGTCAACTTTGACCTCGAGGCGGACGCGTATCTGGGTAGCGTAGCGGCGGTGGCGCGAGCGATGGATCTTGATCCCGCCGGCATCGGCACACCCTTCTTTGACGAGGATCTGCGTACATCCCGGATGGACTCGGGTGACGCGTCGTTGCCTTATGCAGCGAAGCTATTACACTGGCGCCTCAAGCGACGTGCACGCCGTTGGCAATGATGTGTAGCCTCGATTGGAACGAGGTTTTGTCAGGACAGAATTATGATAAGTAAATGGTGGCGACGTTTAAGGGGGCGGCGGCGTCCGCGCCTGAGTCTTCTATTGGTGGTGTATCGCATGCCCGTGCAGGCACGCAATACGATCCGCTCCCTGCTCCCCGACTATCAGCGCGGCGTGTCCCGCGACGACTACGAAGTGATCATCGTCGAGAATCGCTCTCGCGAGTTGCTTGATTCCGGGTTCTTACGGGGTCTGCCCGCCAACTTCTCTTATGTGCTGCGCGATGAAACCGCCACGACGCCGGTATATGCCATCAACGAGGCGGCGGCGATGGCTCGGGGCGACAGCATTGGCATCATGATCGACGGCGCGCGCCTGGTCACCCCTGGTGTAGTGCGTGGCATATTGCAGGCGATGGATGCGGTGGACAACGCGGTCGTCTCGGTGCCGGGATACCATATTGGCCTGGAACTTCAGCAAGCAGCGGTAGAGAAGGGCTACGGCGTTGAAGAGGACCAGCGTCTGCTGGCGTCGGTGAACTGGCAGGATGATGGTTATCGACTGTTCAACATCGCCTGTTTCAGCGGTTCCTGCGCTCCCGGCTTCTTTCTGCCCAACAGCGAAAGCAATTGCCTCGCTATGCCGCAACGCGTTTGGCATGACCTCGGTGGCGTTGACGAGCGCTTCAATCTGCGCGGCGGAGGCATGGTCAATCTCGACCTTTACCGTCGCGCCTGCGAATACCCTGGCATTCAGCACGTGGTGCTGCCTGGCGAGGGGACGTTTCACCAGTTTCATGGAGGCGTGACGACGGGTGGCGAGCCGGCGGCGGCCCGTGAGGAGTTTATTCAGCAGATCAAGGATCAGTATGAGGAACTGCGTGGCCAGCCTTTTGCCAGTCCCCAGACCCAGCCGATATACATTGGGGCCCTGCATGAGGCCGTGCTGCCTTTTCTGTCCTACTCCGCCAGCCAGGCGCTGGCTCGGTCTGGTGGACGCGCCTATGAACCGCAGCCCCGAGGTCCGCGCCTGGTGGGAGGTGATCTGAAAGGCAACGAGCGCGAAACGGCTTCTGGTGGACAGGTGTCGGAACTGCGCCGACCAACTACTCGCGACGGCGGCTAGCCAAAGCGCTCCCGCAATTGCGTGGTGGGCCGCTCAAAGTAGCGGTACAGCCACACCGACAATAGAACCGTCAGCACCCAGTAGCTCACGTAGATCAGTCCATGATGCAGCGCCGTGGGCATTGACGGCAGCAGCCCTGAGACACTCTCAAGGATGACGCGTCGCACCAAAGAGTAGTGCAGCAGATACATGGAGTAAGAGATCAGGCTGATGAGGGTGATCCAGCGGAACAGCACGCCCTGCTGTCGTTGCCAGAGGCTCATGGCGGGCAGTGTCAGGGCCGCCGCCAGACTCAGTACGTTAAACGAAAACACGCTGTAGTAGAGCGGGTGTGCGCGCAGGAGCGCGACCGGGTCTGCCGCACTCCAGTTATAGCCAAGGTACAGACCACAGGCGATGACTAGGAAAGGCCAGCGAACACGGCGCCATGCGGTTGCGTGATACAGGCTGACCCAGGCGGCGACTACGCCCAGCGCGAGGCTGTCCATGCGCGTGACAATATTCTTGCGCAGGTTGAGATCCCAGGCTTTCAGGCTGAGCTTGTCCAGCTCCAGAAAGTACGCGTAGCGAATGGCGATGGAGCCCGCGAGCACCGCCACCGCCAGCGCCAGCCAGAGTTCCCGACGCGCACCAAAAATGATGCCGAGGAGCAGAAACGCCAGGGGAAAGCCGAGGTAGAACCACTCTTCGATCGACAGGGACCACGCCTCGACGTAAAAATTGGGATGCTCACGCATCATGTTCTGCAGGAAGAAAAAGTAGCGCCAGCTGTCTTCGGGCAACTTCTGCTGAACCGCGGCAATGGCGACGAGAACGGCGAGCACCAGAAAATAATTCGGGAGCGTACGAAACCAGCGTCGCACCCAGAACCGACGCAGGTGATGCCAGCCTGGCTCGCCGTCGGTGAAGTCCCTGATCAGAATCCTTCCGATCAGAAATCCACTCAGCACGAAGAACAGGGTCACGCCACCGTTGAGCAGGGGCATCGTCGCCAGTTCCACTGGAATGACGGCGATCAGGTCCCAGACCCCGTGGCCGAGTGCGACCTGGATGATCGCCATGGCACGCAAAAAATCCAGTCCGAACTCCCGGTTGGAGGGGAGCAAAACGCCTAGGAGTCGCTGTTCCACTGGACCTCCTCGGGAAAGCGTCGCGCAGGTATGGTGCCATGCATGCGACCTGGGCAGGCCCTCGCTAGTTCATCGTGGGTGAGTGCATAGTCGTCGACGCTATCATCGAAGGTCGCTGTGATATCGCCGAGCCAGAGATTTGATCTGCCCGCCGCGTGCAGGGACAGGCAGAACTGCGCGATGGTTTCTTGCAGGGAGCCTGCCGCAGAAAGCGTCAAGTCTGACGACAGCCAATGGACTCGCTGAAAGGCCATTAGCAAGGGGCTGACCATTGCCGTCTGTTGCTGCAGCAGTAGATGGGCGTGGTAGCCCCGCCCACGGTTGTCGCTGTGCCAGGGCAGGGTGTTGCCATGGACGAGTCGCTCCAGATCATCCGGTGCCGACAGCAGTTGTCCCTTGTCGTTTACACATTTTGGAGCGACACAGCCGACATCTGGCCACGCGCTGAAGGCGAGCATCTCCAGAAAGTCGTCCCTTGCCATCTGGTTGCATGCCGTGTGCATCAACACCACGTGCTTTTTCGTTGCGCCCTGCAGGGTTTTATCAATAACCTCCGGGAGTTTCGGATCGATATCCCCCAGATGAAGCGCGGTGATGCGCTCGTCGCCCTCGCCGAGTTCCATGGCAACGGGCGAATCCTGTGGGCCATAGCTGATTAGCAACACGTCGCAAGCGGGGACCGAATCAAACTCAGGAATAATGCGGTTGTAAATCAAGGCGCCGGGTGGAGCCGATACGGTGGCAGGTCGATGTACTCGGTGCAGATGTTCGCCGACGGCGCGCCGCGCGGCATTGACGGCTTCACTCAGACGCTGTTGCGAAAATGCGGTCTCCACCACGCGCCAGTGATACAGCACCTCGGGCACGCGCGAGATCTCTGCCGGCGAGAGCTGTTCTACAAGGCGTAGATACAGGTCGTAGTCCTGACTGCCTTCAAAACCCTGGCGCCAGCCTCCGATGGAATACAGTAGAGATGCATCTATCACCGTCAGGTGATTCGGATAATTCTGGGCGAGGAACAATAGATAATTCCAGGAGGGTTTAAAGAACGGCTCCCGGTGCTGTCCCTCTTCGTCTACGCGGTCCGAGTCCGAGTAGAGAAAACGTGCGCTGTCATGATCCTCCAGATGAGCCGCGATGGTCGCCAGCGCGTGGTCTACAAGCAGGTCATCGTGATCCATTGGCAGAATCCATTCGCCATCGGCCAGCGCCAGTGCAGCATTGCTCGCCGCCGCAATCCCCTGGTTTACGTCGAGGTGCGTAACGCGAATGCGAGGGTCCCGGGACGCGAGGTCATCGAGAAAGGGCTCGATCCAGGTTTGTTTCGAGCCATCGTTGGCAATGCATAGCTGCCAATGGGGATGACTCTGATTGCGCACGGACTGTACCGCGGCGCTCAGGTGCTCACGTGGGGTTTCGTACACCGGCATGATGATCGAAAACAGCGGTGTGGACGCGGGTTCTCTCGGGGAGCGCTTGGCTCGGTCTCGCCACGTACGATACCAGGCTTCATCAATCCGCCATGCCTGCTTGGATGCCACGAGCGATGCCTAGCCGGTGAACATGAGGGTCTGGGCGGCCTTGTTGGGTATATGGCCGATGTACTCCAGGGGTTTTTGGCACACCTCGTAGGGTCGGCCCCGGATCTGTTCATACTGGGCGGTGTAGGTTGCCCAAAGACGTTTCTGTTCTTCTTCGGTGACGCTGGTCGACACGCCGCCGTGCACCTGATGAAAACTCGCTTCACCCATGAGTTGCACGAGGTTGGCATCGGGCAATTCACCCAGTTCACGACAGAGATCGGGCATGAGGGCGCCACCACCGGGTATATCAAAGCGCAGGTCACAGCCCCCGATGGCCTCAAAAGCGCTTTTACGCACGAACAGGCAATTGCTCTCGAAGCGACGAACGAACCAGTACAACTTGGGGGGGCCATTGGGGAACTTGTAGCGATAAGGCACCCCGATATTGAACAGCTGATACCCGTCTTCGGGCCAGTGGATGCTGTCCAGTAACGCATCTTCGGCGGCGGCATCGTAACCCTGGGCGACCGTCTCTGGCTGCGCTCCAGGACCCAGAAAAAATGGCGGGGTCGATACCACGGGGTTACTGCGATAGGCAAAGGGCGCAAGGCCAAAAAACAGTGTTCTTGGGGTCAGCATGTGGGCGCCGTCGATCATGATCGCCAGCACGTCGCCCCGGGCCCGCTCCACCGCGAAGTTGATGGCGTAGGCCGGTGACGGCGGTGCGTTCTCAATGAAGTGGTAAGCAACGTTCGGGGCGATCTGTCGCACCTGCTCCGGGTCCAGTGGGGCCGATGAGCCATTCTCGACAACCAGAATTTCGTAATCGTCGCTATTAATGCCCTGTTGATAGGGGGTGGTGAGAGACAGGATGGACCGCGGTGCCTCGCGTTGCATGTTGTAGACGATGAGGATGATGCTCAGGCGCAGACTGGTCATAGTGCTGATGAATTCCTGTGTGCCCGGTTCACTTGTCGTAGCTTCGGCGGTGAATCTTTGACGCTTCGTTGGGTAGATGCCCAAAGTAGTGGAAGGGCTCGCTGGTGGCACGGAATGCTTCGCCACGCAGTTCCTCGTATTGCTGACCGTAACGCGCGACCTCCCGGTCGCGATACTCCGGTGTGACGTTGGTTGTGGTGCCGCCATGTACCTGATGGAAGGAGCCTTCGCCGACCAGCAGCACGAGCGATGTTGCCGGGTGGTCCGCTGCACGACGGAACAGATCGATGTTCATGAAACCGCCTCCGGGAATATCAAAGCGCTCGTCGCAGCCGCCGATCTCCTGATAGGTATTGCGCGTCATGAACAGGCAGTTGCTCTCGATGATCTTGTTGAACCAGGTGCTTTGCAGTTCTCCCGGAAAACGCAGCGGCGAACCGATCTGAAACAACCTGTACCCGTCCTCGGGCCAGTTGATCTGCTCAAGCAGCGCATCTTCGCGCGCCTGATCGTAACCTTCGAGCATCGTTTCGTTCTGCTGTCCGGGTCCCAGAAAGAAGTAGCGCGTGCCGACCACGGGGTGTTCATAAGCGCGAAAAACACGCTCAGCCTGGTCGAGCACGCCAGGCGTCAGCAGGTGCGCTCCGTCCACCATGATGCACACTACATCACCGGTGCTGCGTCGAACGCCCTCGTTGACAGCGTAGGCAGGGCTGGGTGGAGCGTCAGACAGGCTCACATGCTGGAATCGCTCGCCGAAGGCTTCAACGGTGCCCGGTTCAAGGGGTTCGCTGGAGCCGTTTTCGATGACGAGCACTTCGTAGTCCAGCGACTCCCCCCGGCGTTGGTAGTCGGGCCGCAGGCTTTGCAGCGTGCGGGGGATTTCGCGGCGCATGTTGTAGCACACGATGATGACCGAGATTTTCATTCTGGCGCCGCCTGCATGTTTACCGTGAGCTGTGCTTCCAGCTCACGGATTCGCGCCCGTGCCGATCGCAGCTCCTCATGTAGGGCCTGGGCCTGGATGGTCTCGGCCAGCCTCAAGCGCTCGCCCAGCGCGATGAGTTCGCTGCCGTGCAGCTGTTTTTCGAGCCAGTCGGCGTACTCACGCAGTTGCGGCCTGGCTTGCAGGCGCGCCTCGGGTATCAGGATCGTCACACCAAAGTACATCGGCAGATGCAGGATCTTCCATTGGTGGGGTGAGTCGCTGAGGTAATCCTCGATGGCGGTCATGACCCCATTCCGCGCGCCACCTTCAACTACGCCATTGTTCATGCCCTGATTGATACCGCCTTCCCGGGCCACCTTTGCGTCCGGGAGTAGCAGGCCGGCCGGGGAATAGGGGTGGCGGTACTCCGTTGGCACGGTCTCGGGATCGTAGTAGAGGTCACGACGGCCATAGGGCCAGTCGCTATCGTGAAGTGCAATCACGGGCATGACGGCATTGTCGTGGATGCGTTCGAGTTCGCGTAGTTCGTGGTATACCGTGAACCAGTTGTGATCTCCATCCAGCAGGGCAAGATCCAGCGTTGGTAGGCTGGGAATCACATCGAGACTCATTCCCCGGATGAAGGTTCCGCTGTCAGGAAACTCCGCCTGCAATGCGTCGGTATCAAAGCCGGGGTGCGTGTCGACGGAATAAAGATGCCCCGCTACTTTCGCAGCGTAGTTCAGTAGGACGCGGGAGCTGAGGCCGGATTCCGAACCCACTTCGAGGATCGTGCGTGCATCGGCGGCGACCGCCAGGGGTCGCATCACGACTTTCCAGATTCGTATCACCGGGATTGTTCCATGATTAGGGGAGCCTAAGCGTTACGGGGGCAGTCATATCGAGCACCGTGATCTTGTGGCAGAACAGCGTCTTTCACGTTAGTGACGAGGATGCACTCTACACGGCTTCAAACTGATAACCGAATGTTTCGATATCGCGGGCGAACAAGTCGGCGACCTTCTCTCGTGATTCGTCGCAATAGTAGCGGCTGTAGTGTTCGTGGCGCGTGCGGTTCAAGTGCGCCAGGGGAGTAGGCCGGTGATGCAGTCTGGCGGCAATGTGAGAAAAATCCGCGTCCAGATTTTCAAAGCGTCCGACAAAATCCACCAACCCATGGGGGTCCTCGACAAAGTCGCTCTGGGATTGGCGCAGGAATGGATTGAGCTGGTCGATGTAGTCCGTAAGTGCCATGTACGCTTGGGCATCGGGGTGAAAGTGAAAGAAGTGATTGCGCTCAAAGAGATAGTTGGAGAGGAGTCGGTCCCAGGGGTTGCGCACAATGGCAAAGACAAAATAGTTGGACAGGGTGTCGTCGGGAATCAGGCGTCGAATTTCGCTGAGAGCCAAGTGCTGGAGCACGGGGCTGACGAATTGTTGCTCGCGTAGTTCAGGCGAGTCGATCCAACCAGACAGCGTAGCCAGATCCTCTTCATTGCTAGCGTTCTTCAGCGCGAGCGCATCTTCGATGGACGATCCGCCGGTGCGGGGAATATGGATAAAGATGCACTGGTATTCGTGGGAGATCGGCAAGCTTGGGACTCGTTACGACATTGCAGATGATCGGAGCCCTGCGACTCCGCCTGTGCAACCGGCTTCCGGTGCTGGCGAGCGAGTGTACCATTCGTACATTACCAGTTCAGTCGCGTGTTAGTCGGGCGAAGGGCAGGCTGTAAGTATAGGTACGCAGACGGGATAACAGATCCATATGTTTGATGACTATCGCGAGTTGCTGGGGGGTGCGCAGGGAGATGTCCCCAATACTGCAAAACTACATCCCGACCCGGTAGCCATTGGGGCGTGGGCGGTAGTGGTACACGAGTATTGGCGGAACTGCTGGGCGCGACCACGCTGGCGATGGCCTCGCCCGTCAACCGGGCCCTGGATGCTTACGAATGGCCACCGCTCGGGCCCCTGTCAGAGAGCTGCAACGAGGTTGACAGGGGGCGCACCATGGCCGCGGCGCTCCATGTTTTTGAGCGCCTGCTGGATGAGCGTCGCGAACGATTGAACAAGTCCGCCCGCGTCGCCTGGAAGGTGCCAGGGACCTTTCTCTGGTTACACCACCTCAGCAGCTACTTCCCCGCCATGCAGTACATACACCTGATTCGCAATGGTCTTGATATGGCCTATTCCCGCAACCAGCGCCAGGCGCGTCGGCACGGCGAGGAACTCGGCATCGACCTTGAATTTCGCGATGGGAGGCGGCTCACTCCCGCATCGGTGCTGGACTACTGGCTGGCCGGTAACGAGCGGGCGATACGCGACGGTCAGGCCCTGCTGGGAAATCGGTTTCTGTTGCTGCGTTTTGAAGATCTGTGCGCGGAGCCTGTGGCAACGCTCCAGCAACTGGAGGGCTTCCTCGACCAGCCGCTGCTCGAGGCGCTGCCAGACTCGCTATTGGAGCAGGTCAGTACGCCGCCCACCGTTGGTCGCTATCTTGAGCGTGAATGGCAAACCGATTTCTCATCGCAGCAGCTAGAGCGGGTCGGGCGTCTGGGCTATCGGCCCTGATTTCACACCAGCAAGCCGGCTCGGCGACTATCACCGCCCGGCGGAAGCAATCAGGGGCACCGCCGAGTCAGCGCCAGCGATGCTTTCTAAACGCTCCGGTACCAGGCAATAACGCAACGCCTTCTTCCTGCAGCAGGGCATGCTGTCGGTCGGCGCCATCCGGCCCCGGCGGTAGGGAACTGCGACCACTGGCATTGACGACCCGGTACCATGGCACTGACGTGCCGCGCGGCAGGCGGCGTAATGCGACGCCCACTCGTCGTGCGGCACCCGGCATGCCCGCGCGCTGTGCAATGTCTCCGTAGGTGGCCACCATGCCGCGGGGTATCGCGCAGACCGTGAGCCAGATGCGCTGATCGATGCTTTCGGGGCTGTCATCATCGTGATCCATGACGGTAGTGTAGGTCAGATGGCTTTGCGTTGGCTGTGCGTTGACTGCGTACTGGCTGGCGACGAACCGGGTGGTGACTGCCTTGCAAACCGGGGTGTCGCCCCCATACTGGGATTATGCGATGGTTTTTTCTGCTTCTGCCGTGGTTCGAGTTATTCACTCTGATCAGCCTGGGCGCCGAGATCGGCGCTCTGGCGACGCTCGCCTACGTGTTCCTCACCTTTGTGCTTGGGGTCACCATCATTCGGGCTCAGGGCATGGAAATTCTGACGCGCATGCGTGCCGCGCAGAATGATCAGGTGGTTGTGGGGCAGATGCTCGCCGATGAGGTGTCGGTCGGGTTTGCTGGTCTGTTGCTGCTGATTCCTGGGCTGTTCACCGATGCGCTGGGTGTGCTGGTGCTCTTTGGCCCCTTGCGCAGGCGCTTACAGCGGCTGTTTGCCGGCGGGGAACAGAGCCGACATACTTTCCAAGCGAACACCAACCCCCAAAATCATCGTGCTGAGACCCTCGACGGCGAATTTCGCCGTCTTGACGACTAGCTTCTAACTGCCTGTATTTAAAGAAGAATAAGTAAATTCGAGGATCTGCTCGGATTTTTTTTGGCACTCTCGACAAAAGAGTGCCAAAAAAGCCCTTGAATTCCTTTCATCACCCCCCATGTACGAGGCAGCCCCCGCTTCGGGGTCCCATAACGTCGATTGATTGGAGATTTGAAGCAATGAAGATCCGTCCGCTGTATGACCGTGTGGTCATCCGCCGCAAGGAAGAGGAAGAGACCACGGCTGGTGGCATCCTGCTTCCCGGTTCTGCGAAAGAAAAACCCAACCAGGGTGAAGTGGTAGCCGTAGGCGAGGGCAAGGCCCTGGACAACGGTGAACTCCGCCCCCTGGCTGTGAAAGTTGGTGACACCGTGGTGTTCGGCCAGTATGCCGGCAGCAACACTATCGAGATCGATGGTGAAGAACTGATCATGATGGGCGAAAGCGAAATCTACGCCGTCGTCGAGTAATCCCAACGCACTTCACGTTAAGTTAAGGAATAGATGAATGTCAGCTAAAGACGTATATTTTGGCGACGAAGCGCGTCAGCGCATGCTCGCCGGTGTAAACATCCTCGCCGATGCCGTGAAGGCCACGCTGGGTCCCAAGGGCCGCAACGTGATCCTGGACAAGGCTTTCGGCGCTCCCACCGTGACCAAGGACGGTGTGTCTGTCGCCAAAGAAATCGAACTGAAGGACAAGTTCGAGAACATGGGCGCCCAGATGGTGAAGGAAGTTGCCTCCCAGGCATCTGACGCCGCTGGTGACGGTACCACCACCGCGACCGTACTGGCCCAGTCCATCGTCAACGAAGGACTCAAGTCCGTCGCTGCGGGCATGAACCCCATGGACCTCAAGCGTGGCATCGACAAAGCCGTTGCCGCTGCCGTGGCCAAGGTTCAGGAAGCTGCGATCCCCTGCGAAGACAGCAAAGCTATCGCCCAGGTAGGCACCATCTCTGCCAACTCTGACAGCGCTGTCGGTGAAATCATTGCCGAAGCCATGGAGAAAGTGGGCAAAGAAGGTGTGATCACCGTTGAAGAAGGTTCCGGCCTCGAGAATGAGCTGGACGTGGTTGAAGGTATGCAGTTTGACCGCGGTTACCTGTCTCCCTACTTCATCACCAACCAGGACAGCATGAGCGTTGATTCCGAAGCGCCCTTCATCCTGCTGGTCGACAAGAAGATCTCCAACATCCGTGAACTGCTGCCTCTGCTTGAGCAGGTTGCCAAGGCCTCCAAGCCGCTGGTGATCATCGCTGAAGATGTGGAAGGCGAAGCGCTGGCTACGCTGGTTGTGAACAACATGCGTGGCATCGTGAAGGTTGCGGCCTGTAAGGCACCGGGCTTCGGCGATCGCCGCAAGGCCATGCTGCAGGACATCGCGATCCTGACCGGCGGTACCGTGATCTCTGAAGAAGTGGGCCTCGACCTCGAGTCCGCCACCCTTGAGCACCTGGGCAGCGCCAAGCGCGTGACCATGGACAAGGACAACAGCACGATCATCGACGGTGCCGGCGAAGCCGAAGCCATCCAGGCGCGCGTCAACGAGATCCGCGTACAGATCGAGAACACCTCATCTGACTATGATCGCGAGAAGCTCCAGGAGCGTGTCGCGAAGCTGGCCGGTGGTGTTGCTGTGATCAAGGTTGGCGCTGCTACCGAGATCGAAATGAAAGAGAAGAAAGCCCGCGTTGAAGACGCGCTGCACGCAACCCGTGCCGCTGTTGAAGAAGGCGTGGTTGCAGGTGGTGGTGTGGCCCTGGTACGTGCCATCGGCGCCATCGCTGACCTCAAAGGCGACAACGAAGACCAGAACCACGGTATCGCCGCTGCGCTGCGCGCCATGGAAGGTCCCCTGCGCCAGATCGTGGCTAACGCCGGTGACGAAGCCTCTGTCGTGCTCGACAAGATCCGTCAGGGTGAAGGTAACTTCGGTTACAACGCGGCAACGGGCGAGTACGGCGACATGATCGAAGCCGGTATTCTCGATCCCGCCAAGGTAACTCGCACGGCCCTTCAGGCCGCCGGTTCCGTCGCTGGTCTGATGATCACCACGGAAGTGATGGTTGCCGAAGCACCCGAAGACAAGCCTGCCGCTCCGATGCCCGACATGGGTGGCATGGGTGGTATGGGCGGCATGATGTAACGCTGCCCTGCGTAGTACCCCCAAGCCCGGGCTGTTCGCAGTCCGGGCTTTTTTTGTCGCTTCGTTGCTGGCGGTGGGTGGCACGACGCCGCAGGATACGGGCTGCTCGCGCATCTCCATCGGCGTTACGGTTCTTAACACCGCGCTCGACGGACGCCCGTACCCTGCACCGTCGCGCCACTTACGGCCTGCAATGCTGTACACCCAGG
>JAUIMF010000115.1 GCA_030433415.1 Gammaproteobacteria bacterium
GCCGGCGGCTGGAGGAAACCTCCCGGCGTTCCGCCATCGAAACATTGCAGGGAATACTCGAACGTTGGGATCAGTTGGAGAAGCTGCCCGACAACGAATCGCTGCATCACACGGATGTCAATGCACTCTTTGACAGTGAGTTAGAGAAGCTCTTCATCGAGAAGCTGGGTAACAGGAAGGGCTGCACGCTTTCGCCGCAGCACATCAACGGCAAACCTGGATACGTGCTCACCGTAAGCGCGGATGGGAGTGAACGCTTTCAGCGTTGGTCGATCGAGCCGCAGGTGCTGTTGGGGAAGGCCGAGGGTGTCGCGCTTCAGTCGTGTCCAGACTTCGTTTTGCGACTGCTTTCGTCAGAGGATAAGTCTCTGCCCATTGCCGTCTTTCTCGATGGTTATCAATACCACGCAGATAAGATGGGTGATGACACCGCAAAGCGGTTTGCCATCTGTGCGTCAGAGCGCTATCGCGTCTGGAGCCTTGGCTGGCACGACATTCAGCCAAAGGAGGACGAAAACGGCGGAATTGTAAGTGCATGGTTTGATGTTCCCGTACACGCTGAGGGTCAGCACCTATATGACAGCATTGCAAAGAAAACCGGCGAGCGCGGTTTTTCGCAACTGAGCGCATACGGGCAGATGAATGCCATGACGCTCCTTTGCGCCTATCTCGCTTCACCGGCTCAGGTGTGTGCCGACCTCATGGCATTTGCCCGTTCTCGGCTCATGGGCATGATCGACATGGAGGCTTCTCGCGCGCCAGATCAGTTGCTCCAACAGCTTGGTGCGTGGATGCCGATCTCCTGGTTCGAGCGGCACTTTGAAGGTGAAATTCTTCTAGGCGCGTCAGAGTTGCCGGAAGGTAGCCTGGTTTCTGCAGCGGTTTCCATCCCGCAGGTCGCCGTTGCCGGCGGAAAGCTGCAGTCGTCCGGCAGCGTTTGCTTGCGGATTGAAGATGGTGACATCGATGCCGATGGCTATCCGCTCGCCTGGCGCCGGTTCTGGAACGCATGCAACCTGCTGCAGTTCGCGCCGAGCTTCCTGCCGGTATCGAAAACCGGCATCGAGCATGTTGTTTACAGCACCATCATTGATGCGCACCAGGCAGCGATAGACAGCGAAGAGGAGGTCTCGTCTGCGGGCTGGAGCGAGCTTCTGGAGCTGACCTACAAGCCAAGCGAACTCGCTGTGGTGATGCAAGCGGGTTGCCCGCTGCCTGAGATCGGCCTGGATCTGTCGGGCGATGATGATGCGGTGCTGGCGACGCTGGAGTGGGCCTGGGTCGATGCGATGGTGGGTATGCTAGACGGCAGCGAAGAAGAGCGAGAAGCCCTGCAGGCGCAAGGATGGCGGGTGTTCATCGACACGGATGAAGCGTTGTACTTAGACGAACTCATTGCGTGTCTGGGTGGTTCAAGAGGAGAGTGAAAGGGAGCGCATGATGGCAGTAGGGAAGATAAAGGTCGCTCTTGCAGATACATTCTGGACATCGTTCGCGCGGCTGCCGAAGGCGCAAACCAAAAAGGTTGTGGAATTCGTCTCGAAGTTTCGCCAGGGACCAGACAGCTCGGGTATCAACTACGAAAAGATCCGCAATGCCGCGCAACCAAACTTCCGATCGGTGCGTATCGATCAGGCTTATCGCGGCATTGTGCTGAAACCGGATAGCGGCAAGACCTACATCCTGCTCTGGGTAGACCACCACGATGAAGCGTATGCCTGGGCTACGCGAACCCGCTGTGAGATTCACCCCGAAACCGGCGTGCTGCAGCTTTACGAAACAGAAATCATCGAGCCGCCGGAAACGCCTGCGGTTGAGCAGGAGCCTATCGCACCTGAAGTCAGGCGGTCGCTGTTCAGCCTGGACGATAGTGAGCTCACAGGCATTGGCGTGCCTCAATCCATGCTGGAGTCCGTTCAGGCGCTCACCAGTGATACCGAACTCGAAGCCATGCAGAACCGTCTTCCAGTGGAGGCGTTTGAGGCGCTTTACCTGTTTGCTGGAGGCGTACCCTGGGAAGAAATCTGGGAGGAGTACCACGCCGTACCGACGGAGGCGGTAGATGTCGACGATGTAGATGCGGCGCTCGCGCGCGACGCGACCAAGCGACGCTTCCAGGTCATCGAAGGCGAGCTTGAACTCAGGGAGGTGTTGGCGGCGCCCTTGGAGAAATGGCGTGTCTTTTTACACCCCTCACAGCGCCGGCTGGTTGAACGGACCTGGAACGGCCCGGTTCGGGTGCTGGGTGGTGCCGGAACCGGCAAAACGGTCGTCGCCATGCATCGTGCTGTATGGCTGGTGAAGAACGTTCTGAGCTCCGCAGCCGGGAAAGTGTTGTTCCTGACCTTCAACACCAACCTCGCCAAAGACATCGCTCACAACCTGACCAAGATCGCCAGTACGGATGAACTGGACCGCATCGAAGTCATCAACATCGACGCCTGGGTGTCACGTTTCCTTAAAGGGCAACGATATCCGCACAAAATCGTTGGTGATCAGGAATTGCGTGACACCTGGCAGATGGTGCTCGGCGCCGTGCGGCCGGCTGAGCCGGATCTGCCGGACAGTTTCTACAGGGAAGAGTGGGATCGGGTTGTTCTGCCGAACCGAATTATCAGCAGGGATGAGTATTTCCGCGTATCCCGAAAAGGCCGGGGTGTAGCTCTGTCTCGCAAGCAGCGTCAATCCATCTGGCCGGTGTTCGATGAGATGCGTGCGCACATGCAGCATAAGGGCTGGCGTACATACCAGGACGCCACACTCGATGCGAATGAGCTGCTGCAGTCGAGTTCAGCGGCACTCCCTTACATCTCGGTGGTTGTTGACGAGGCGCAGGATATGGGGCCGGAAGCCCTGCAGTTGATACGCAGTCTGGTGCCCGAAGGCCAGAACGATCTCTTTCTGGTTGGCGATGGCCATCAGCGCATCTACCGCAAGAAAGCCGTCATGGGCAAATGCGGTATCCGTATCGTCGGCCGTTCCCGCAAGCTCAAGGTGAACTACCGGACGACGGAAGAGATTCGACAGTTCGCCTCCGCGGTGCTGGAAGAGCAGAGCATCGACGATCTCGATGGTGGAGAAGACTCACGCCCAGGTTATAGATCGCTCACGCATGGCATGGCGCCGCAGGTGCGGGACTTTGCCGATCTCACGGAAGAAGTGGGCTTCGTGGCGTCGGAGATCCGATTGCTTTGCGGTGATGATGAGCTGGAGTTTGGGAATTGCTGCGTCGTGCTACGCCAAACCGATCTCCGTGATGCTTTCGCGGAGGAACTACGCTCATTGGGCATTCCGGTGGTCATTCTGGATCGGCAGGCCGATAACCAGGCCGTTGCCGGTGTGCGCATGGCGACGATGCATCGTGTGAAGGGGCTCGAGTTTAGACATGTGTTCCTGGCTGGAATGCAGAAAGGTATCGTTCCCAACTACTATGCCGTTGCGTCAGCGGATCCTGTGGAGGTGCAGGCCGGGCACCTTGCTGAACGGGCGCTTGTTCATGTTGCCGCCAGCCGCGCCGTTGAGCATCTGTACATCACATACCACGGCGAACGGAGCGAGTATCTGGGGTAGTTGTATGTCTGAAGTCCGGTTGTTCAGTTACAAAATGACCAGCGATACTGGATTCGCTCCTAACCCGTTCGGGAAGTACCTGACGTTGGCCACCTGCAAGCCGGGAATGCGTAGGACCAAACGCGAGGGTGACTGGATTGCTGGATTTACCTCGAAGACGTTGTGCGGCCACGCCGTTGGCGATGAGCGTCCCGTATATCTGATGCGAGTTGATGAAAGGCTGTCATTTGCAGAGTATTTCGTTGATCGACGTTTCGCGTCCAAGATTCCAGACCCGGGTAGTCGATCGTGGCGTAGACGGTGCGGCGACAACATCTACGCGCCGGACGACGCCGCTTCCGCCGAACCGATTCAGTTCGCTCAACTTGCTAATCCCTTCCACGTCGAGAGGGATAAGCCCAATGACCTTAGCGGTGAGTACGTTCTGATTAGCAGAAATTTCGTGTACTACGGCGATCAGGCGAAAGTGCTACCCGATGACGTGCGGCCAGCAATCCCCAGAGGGCAAAGCCCGTACGGCTCGTGTACGCATGATAACGCCAGAGCGAAGCGCTTCATCGACTTTGTCATGTGCGGAGCGGGTGATGTCCAACTGGTGCTTGGTGATCCAATCGAGTGCGATCGGGATGGCGGTGCGTGTGGTTGCTGAACTCATTTCGCAAGGTTTGCTGTCACAACGGCATCGGCAACTGCTGTACATCGTCCCGAGCTAGAATCCGCACAGCTTGCACTGGATTGGTTATGAATTCCTCTACGAGTACAGTTACCAGTCCGATATTGTCGCCGAACAAATGCAGGCACTTCCCAAACTCGGTGCCAACCCGATGCGAGATCATGCGGCTCAGCACTTCGGAATCACCACTTATTGCGACGCTGAACATGTGCCCGAAATCTGTTACGGCGCCTGGATTCAGTTGCATGAACAGATTCTGATAGTAGATCTTCAAGCTCCAGGTTGTGCCAAGATGCTCCTTCTCGATACCGATGAACGGAGCCGTGCTTTTTCGCCATAAGTAGTCACGAAAACCGGCGACCCAATCGAACTGGTGTATTTTATTCAGACATTCGTCGATCGGAATGTCTTCGTTCCGAATACGCGAGTCACCCGTGTGTATTTCTAGAGAAATGGTCAAGTTGTTCGGCTGAGCTTGAAATGAAATGGAGCTGGTGCAACATAGGCCGAAGCCAAACAGCACAGGGAGCGTATCGTGAAGCTGATCCTGAGTCGCAAAGGATTTGATTCGCGTTTTGGCGGCGTTGCAAGTCCGATTTTTCCTGATGGCACGATGCTGTCCCTCCCGATTCCAGATGAAGAGCGTCTAACGGCGACGAAATACAGGGAGCTAAGAGCTCAAAACGACGTCGACGTTGGCTTGGTGGTCGAGCAGCTTACTCGTGGCCACCTAACCGGTGATCATCGAATGCATTTTGATCCGGATCTGGAGCGTAGCGCGCTCGCTCGCCACGGAGCTTGGGCGCCAGGGTTTGGGCCAGGAACGAGCGCATGGGGCCATTTGAAAGGTCAGGGGGTTGGTGACGGTGATCTGTTCCTGTTTTTTGGGTGGTTCCGCGATGTAGAACAAGTCGACGGTACCTGGCGCTACAAGCCGAAGGGTGTCGGCGATATACATGCGATATTTGGTTGGATGTACGTGGAGGGAGCACCCGTAGGAAACACGACTGGCACCTCCCTCGGCTATCATCCTCACAGCAAGTCTGACGGTAGTGCGGATCCTGTTATCCTCACTGGGTCGAACGCGGGTATGTTTACAAACTACTCGGATGCACTTCGTCTGACTGCGCCTGGCTGTACTCGATCGATTTGGAGTTTGCCAAGCGATTTCTTTCCGCGAGGCAGAAAGCCGATGTCTTACCACCCAAGCGCAGAGGCTTGGAGGGAGGACGGAGGTCGTACGATTCTCAAGTCCGCGCGTATTGGGCAGGAATTTGTCCTTGATCTGGATCAATATCCCGAGTTGGTTGCCTGGACGGAGGAGATTATTGGGGAGAATCGATAGTTAAAATGGTTCAGATCTGATCTGACGTATCGTTCTGTTTGATGCATCTCTCTGCCGTCGAATTCGCAAGACTCTAACCAATTGTCTCAAGGAACTGGCGATAATTGGATTCATGTGAGCCTGCGTGATTCTCGTATCCCACCTTCGTAAGGCAGCCCTTCGGTGATACATAGCTGTCGATTCTTCTCTCAGGACTGGTTGACCATGAAATGTTAAAAGCTGACAGTTTCGGGAAAAAACACATGCTGTCGTAGTTTGGAATATGATCGTGGATCCACCAGGCTAAAGCTTTCCAGTCACCTGTGTGATCGTAGTATGGGACGAATGAGTTGACTACAACACAAGCTGTCGCACCGCGTGTACCGTCAGGTTTGTCGTAGTCCCATATGTGTTGTGCGTAGTTGGATTCGTTGCTGGAGCAGTTGTACTGGTTGTTGTTTTCTGCGCCCTTCGCATTCACAGCCGGTGCTCTGTAGCCCGAGCGAATGCTAATGCGACCCAGCGCAGCTTGAAGTGGTTCCAGCACTTCACCGCAGAGCGATCTACCGACCTCAACAGCTCGATCTGGAAAGTCTGGAATGTTCGGTATCCCCTCAATCTGAGAGATCTCCGAATACAGAAAATCTCTCATGAAGAAGGAATCAGATAGTCGCACCCTGCCTAGATTTTCAAGTGCTCGGACGGTCTTAGGTTTTCTCACTGGGTTATAGAATCTTGCCACTTTAAACCACAATCTAACCCGACCGAACTCCAGCCACGCAAGCCCATGCTGATGGCTTTGCATCACGGTGCGTTGTGTATTCAGTCAAGTCTCCCCGTTGAGATCCAGTGGGAGGCTAGATGCACCTAACAACGTCATCGTACTAGCCTCGCCGTTACTGGTTCGCTTCGAGTACTGGGCGTTGGGTTGCGACCGGTTACCGGTCGCGGCGTGCCCAAGATTCCTGGTCGCATTTCGGGATTAGTCCCCGTTTCCTTACAACTGGTTTATGTGAAACGCCGGTTGAAGTGGGGTACGTTTGAGGGGGCGAAGGGAGATCGACTAAGAAAAGTGTTTGTAATACAAATACATAGCAGAAGAATACAAATCCCACCCTCTCCGCCACATTCCGCGCAGCGGAATGTGGCACGCCCCGACAGCACATTGCGCAGCGATGTGCGAAAGGGTGCGAAGCGGAATGTGGCACGCCCCGACAGCACATTGCGCAGCGATGTGCGAGAGGGCGCGGCGCTACCCGCAATCGACTCTCTCCGCAATTCCAATCCCCATACGCAGAGCCAGTGTTCCAGTGCTGTCGGTATATGGCGATCGTGGCTTCCAGTGCAGACCACGCCGCGGCTGATTTGACAGCGCTCGTGTCCGTTGGAGTATATTCAGACGGCGATACAAGTTTCGCCAGGCATCTTGGGCCGCAGCGCGACGCTGCCGATGTCTGTGCGTATCCACCCTGGGTCTTCATTGAAACGCATCAACTTTGGGAGGGGTTATGCAACGATTTGATTCAGGGCGTCTGCGTGGGA
>JAUIMF010000024.1 GCA_030433415.1 Gammaproteobacteria bacterium
CCCATTCGTATTGCGGGAGAGCAGTTTCTTCCGGAAAATCCAAAGCACGAGCTGCTTGTAGTAAGAAAACGGGACTTCTCAACTGAGCGAGAGCACTTCTTCAGGCAGTTTGCGGCAAGCCATGTATTACTGTGGAACAAGCCCGGCGTCCCTTATGAGAGCGCGAAAGAACATTTTTACATCGATGTAAAGGAGGCTATTGAAAGCAGAGGGGTTGTCCTGGGGGAACGACTGGAGAAAGCCGCCAGGCGGTATATTTCCCAGGATTTGAAGACCGTGATTATGCTTGATGATGTTGGGTCGCAGGTACTGGGCGAGGCTATCAAACCTTATATCCGGGAGCCTGAAGGCCTGGAGTTCACCCTGGCTTCAAACATGGATGAATCCAGGCTTGAAGATTCACGTTCTGTCATGGTGGTTGCCGGCGCCATTACGTCCGGCAGGAAGCTGTTGGCAATTGCACGAAAATTGCGCTGTATCAACCCATTGTCCACGATTGTATATTTTGTTGGTTTCTCCAAACTGCCGAATAACGAAGCAAGACAGCAGCTTGAAAAAGATTTATGTCAGGGTGGACATGAACTCGTAGTACTGAATACCTGCCCCACACCCCGCATCAAGGAATATGCCAAAACTGCCTGGGATTGGGAGCGTGAAAAGCTCGCTCCCTTTGGCGAAGATGATCCACTCGGCAATACTGATGAGTCTCTGCCGGCACTCCTTGAAGGTAGAAGGCAGAGGGTGATAGCAGACGATCTTGAAGCAACCGAACTTTTTCTACCAGACAGTCAAGGTAATCCTCTGATATTGCGCCGTACTTTTGCTTTCTGGTCGAACCTTGGATTTGACAATGAGCGACTGGAAAATACGACGCAATCTGACGTTTATTGGACGATTCAGTGTGTTCTGCATGACTTACGTAATAAGAGCGAAAACGACGGCCTTGCCACTGTTTATCATACAACGTTAATCAGTCCGGCTAATTTTGACCGCTATAACGACGGCGTCATTCAGGCTTGTCTTCTGCGTGCGGCACACCCGGTAGAGCTGGACTACCGGGTAGATCCGGTTTTCAGCCGCCAGATGACGGATGTCTTCGTATCCGTGATGCGAAACTGGAATAACGGCCAGGGTGAAGCTGCGCTGGAGTTTCTGATAGCGCTTTGGTCCGGGCGTCTTCAATTGTTAGATGAACACCTTGCAGAAGTGGCGGATTGTCGCGTGGACGAGATGTCAGACGATCTGAAGTTTATTCTGGGTCGACTGCAATCGTCGCCTGGTAATCAATCGTGAATACCCTGCAGCGCACATTGATCGAGAAGGCCGGCCACGATTTCGGTTTCGAGTACATCGTGAGCGACGAACCGTCCGCCGTGATCCTTGGGTCAGCCCGCCACCCCCTGCACCTTGATATCGCTCTCGGCGCCGACGACAGCTATCAGGTCACGCTGGTCAATCCGAAAGCCGTTCTCGTTGCCGAGTTACAGCGCGACTTTGCGATTGCAGGTAATGCCTGTGTCTGTGGCAGCATTGCTGACCTTGCGCAATTATTTCAACGTGCTGCGGCGTTGGCTCACTCCCTGCCCAACCAGGCCGAGCAGGATTTCGACAGTGCCGTGGCGAAAGAGCTGCACAAGTTGCCCGCTGGTGCCAAGGGCACAGAAGTAGAGCGCATCGTGCGTCAGCGCGTGGGACAGGATACTTACCGTAAGGCCATGCTGGAGTACTGGGGTGGTGCCTGCGCCGTGACCGGCGTGGCCTTGCCCGCGGTGCTACGGGCCAGTCACGCACTGCCCTGGGCGGAATGCAACACCGATGCCCAGCGACTAGACGTCTTTAACGGCCTGCTGCTTACTGCCAATCTGGATGCACTTTTTGACCGGTTCCTTATCAGCTTCAGTGCCGAGGGACACATCCAGCTATCACCCGGCCTCACTGAGGATAATCTCGCCGCACTGGGAGTCACGCCTGACATGCAGCTCCGCTGGGTTACAGCCCAACATGAGGTCTACTTGGGTCAGCACCGGGCGAAGTTAGAAGATATAGACGCATAGTGGGGACTTCCTGGGTAAGCTGGTATCCCAAGTCACACTGCTGATGATGGATAACCCGAATACACTCCGGGGTGACGCCTGTTATCTGGTGATCGAGTCCTGATACGCGCGAAAAGGCGACATGTACGTGTATACAATATATACATGTCGCCGTCGGCGCTTACACTGGGTCAATCCTGATACGTATCCAATGGGCCATCGCATGATTTCCAAGCTTCGTATAGCGCCAGCTCTAGCGGCAGGGTAGGGCGACAGTGACCGCCTCCGCTGCTGTGCATTTTTTGCTCGTGCCCGACGCCGGGGCGGCCCGACGCCTGCGTCGTCAACTGGCATCGTCGGGCGCGCGCACGGGCGTTGTGGTGGGGGTCTGGCCCGAGTTGATCACCCTGGCACTGGATAGCGCTGTGCTGAGTCCGCCTGTGACCGACTGGAGTGCGGTTACAAACGGTGCGCTTGCGGCGTTTCCCGACGCGTTTTGGTCTGGCAGCTATGCCAATGCTCCGGGGGAAACTTGCAGCGTAGTCTGCAACCAGTACCTGCAACTGCTCCAGGAGACGGAGCCGGAAACGCCCTTTACGCCGTTAGACCTTGTTAAGCTTGCCGGGCGCGGGGGGGCGCACCTGGCAGATCTTGTCCGGTTTCATCAGGCGCTCGACGGCGCGCTACCTGACCACTTGGCGGCGATACAGGCCCTGCTACATGCACCACAGGGGCTGAGACCGCTGTGCGTCTATACCAGTCCCATCCTATCAGTGTTGAGTACCTGGCAGGTGCGTCTACTGGAGCATCTCAACACGACTTCAACGGAGTATCGCGATACTGCCCTGCAAGTGGCGCTGGATGCCGTGACGTTACCCCCTGAAGGCCTACAGGCTTCAGGAAGAAGCCTGACATACCTGCAGCGGGAGTTGTTTGATTTGCCCGAGCAGAAAGGCGAACGGGATAACAGTGTCCAGTGGCTTGCGGTACGCGACTTTTACGAGGAGGCAGAGGTCGCTGCAGGCATGGTGCAGTCGATACTGGCCAGCGACGAGACAATGGTGCTAGCTGACATCGGGATACTGGTCCCGAACCGGCTGGAATACATCTATGCCCTACGCGACGCATTTGCGCTTGCCAGGCTGCCACTATCCGGGCTCGGCGATCCGAACTGGCGCCGGGATCTCGGACGGGAGCTGATCCTTCATTTCCTGCAGGTGCGGGAGAAGCCGGCACCGGCGATGGCGGTAGCGGCCTGCCTGACATCACCCTTGATGCCCTGGTCGGAAACTGAGGGTGCCACCGCAGCCCAGCGTGTAATCGACGGCGATTGGCGCATCAGCGCCTGGCGAGGCATCTCCCGGGATGGGGAGACGGTACTCGAACTGCTGCGAGGCGAGGACAGCACTGGCGCCAGTCTGGGCGATGCTTTGGGTTCACTGGTCAGACACTTGCCAGCGAACGAGGCTCTGACAGAGGATCTTTTGCGCGCCGCCGAGCTCGTTGAAGCAATCGGCGCGGAGTTGGTAGCGGACCGCCCCGTGGACTGGTCTAGCGTCCGGCGCCTTGCTGGCCCTGATCGGCTGGAGAAAGAACCTGCCACCGAATTCACCCAGGAGGGCGTAACCGTCTGGCACGAGGGTCGGGAAGCCTGGCGCCCCGTCCGCCACTTGCTGGTGTTGGGCTTCGCCTCTGGGCACTATTCCGGGCGCGATGGCGCTTCGCCGGTGCTGTCTGAGACTGACATTCGTCAGTTGGCGGAACAGACCGGGCTGCGTCTGGTCACCCGGCGCGCCCGTCTGGATCGGGACCGCGCCTACTTCAAGCGCCAGCTCAACATGGTGGCGGAGACGGCCTCCTTCCTGATTCCCCGACGCGACCCCGCCGGGGATGCGCAGTCGCCGTCCGAATCTCTGGAGTTCATTCTCTACCTGTTTGGCGAGGAAGAGGACGCCGTGCTTAGCCTCGATCTGTCAGTGGATCGCGCCCAGGTGCGGTTCCTCCCGGTATCCGATTCAATGGACGTCATCGAGCCCAGTTGTCGTCCTTTTGGTGATCTAGAGATCGGGCAAAACCTGCTGGCGCTGCGCACGGATGCCGATGGCAATCCCAAACCGGAATCCCCCAGCGCGCTGGAGACCCTGATGGTCTCGCCGCTGGCCTGGTTGCTGCAGCGCCTGAAGGCAGAGCCTACGCTGTGGATCGGCGAGAAGCTCGATGTACTGTTGCAAGGAACTTTGGCCCACGGGGTCTTCGAACTCGTGTTCGAGGCGAACGAAGGTTTGCCCGAACGCAGGGCCCTGCCGGGCCAGGTCCGCACCGCGTTAGAAGCCGTAATTCGCGAGGAGAGCCCATTCCTGCGCTCGGCCGCCTGGGCCGTAGAACGCCACCTGCTCGAGGGGCAGCTGGTCCGCGCAGCCGAGGCCTGGCGTGACATCCTCGCTGAACTCGGTGCCGATGTGATTGGCACCGAGGTCTGGTTGCACGGGCAACTCGGTAAACTGGGTATCCACGGGCAGTCCGATGCCCTGTTGGCGCTCCCCGGTGATCGCCTGTTGATCGTCGACTATAAAAAATCCAGTGCCTCATCGCGCCGCGACCGTATGCTCAACGGCTACGACAGCCAGGTGGAACTCTATCGACGGATGCTGCAGACCGGCGGCCTCAAGGAGGAGGGCACCGCGGGTTTGGCAGATCGCCTGCAGGCCAGCGCGGATATCGGTGTCGTGTATTTCAACCTGAATGATGCGACTGCGTTGTCGGACAGCAACCTGGCGGAGTCTTCCCGCTTGCCCGGCTGGGAGTGGCTGGATAACGATGTCTCCGCCGAGGCCATCGCGCTCATCGAGCGTCGGGTCGCCGACCTCGAGCATGGCCGGATTGTGCTCAACCGCGCGGGCGATCAGGAATTCTTCGAGAAACAAGCGGGCGTCAAACCCTACGCACTGGAGGTGTCTTCGCTGATCACGCTCTTCATGCCGGCAGACGGGGAGGGCGTAGCATGAGTTTGCGAGACCTCACTGTCGTACCCGCGGGGGCCGGTTCCGGCAAAACCTACCGCATCAAGGAAGATCTCGGTACATGGGTCGAACAAGGCCTGGTCGCACCGGAAAAAATCGTCGCCGTCACCTTTACCGAGGCGGCCGCGGCGGAGCTTCGCGAGCGTATCCGGCGCCGCCTGCTGGACTTGAATCGGCTGGAAGACGCTCTGCTGCTGGACCAGGCCTACATCTCCACCATCCACAGCTTCGGGCTGCGTATTATCACGGAATTCGCCTTCGAGAGCGGCCAGAGCCCCCAGCCCCGACTGCTGACGGAAGACGAGCAGGACATATTGATTCGCCAGTCCCTGGCGCGCACGGAGAAGGCCGAACCCGTGCTCCTCGACTTGGGGGGCTTTGGCTACAAATACGATTTCATGAGCGGCAAGAGTGCTGCAGACCTGTTCCGGGACGATATCCTCGATGTGGTCGCACTGCTGCGCGGTATTGGCTGGCAGCCGGACAAGCCCTGTGACATGTCCCAGGTGAAAACCTGGATCGCCGATCATTATGGCGCGCTTGGCCACGGCAAGCGGGTCACCCAGGCTTTACGCAAGGCAGTAGACCGGTTGCTGGAAGCGCACCCGGAAACCCTGGCGGGTAGAGTAGCACCCGGGAACAAAGCCGCGACCAAGGCGTTTCGGCAGAACTACCGGGACCTGCGTCTCGCCCAGGTGGACGGGGAACTGGAACGTAATTGGGCTCTCTGGCAGCGCCTGCGGGAATTGCGACTGAGCAAGCGCGGCGCAGAAGTACCCGAGGATTATGAAATGTTGGGCGAAACGGTCATGCAGGCCGCGGACGCGTTAGTGACCCATCCCGGGCCGTTGGCCCATGCCCAGGCACACATCGAGGCCTTACTGGGCGCGGGCGAAGAGGTGCTGACGCATTATACTCGCGCCAAGGCCCAGGCGGGGCTGGTCGATTACACAGACATGATCGCCCTGGCGGATCAGCTGCTGCAGGGCCACCCGGAGGTGCTGCAGGCGCTTATGGAGCGGATTGATTGCCTGGTGGTGGACGAGTTCCAGGATACCAACCCGCAGCAGTTCTCACTGCTCTGGCGCTTGAGGGAAGCCGGTGTGCCCACGCTGGTGGTCGGCGACCTGAAGCAGGCCATCATGGGTTTCCAGGGCGCGGATCCGCGCCTGCTGGAGGCACTGATTGAGCAGAACACAGAGCATACCGAGCCGCTCACGTCGAACTGGCGATCACAGCCGGCGCTCATGGATATCATCAACCGTATCGGCCCGGGGCTGTTCGGAGATGCCTACGGGGTACTGGCGCCGAAATCCCCGCCCTCAGCGCTCAGTCCGCTGGAATTTATCGAGTTTCCGGAACGACCCAAGAGGGATTACCACGCGGTGCGCGCCTCCTGGGTAGGCGAGCGTGTGCTGGACATACTGGACGATGATTCCCTACAAGTGATTGATCGGCGCACCGGCGAGCCTCGTGGTATCGAGGGGCGCGATATCGCGATTCTCTGCCAGACGCACAAGACCCTCGGGCAATACGCAACCGTGCTGCGTGCCCAGGGGCTCAAAGTGCGACTCGAGGAGGAGGGCTGGTATGAATCCCGCCCGGTACAGTTGGCCTTCCACGCGCTCTGTTACCTAGCCAACCCCTATGATCGCCACGCGGCCTTGTACCTCGCGGTTACCGAACTGGGTGCAGCTTCACTACAAGACGCCCTGCGGCAGTTGGTGGAAGAGGGGCAGATATCCGACCCGGCCCTGGCTCGGCTGGATGCCGTGCGCGAAGGCGATCCAGGTCGTAATGTGTATACCCTGGTGGCCGATACCTTGAAAGCACTTGCCTTCTACGATGTAGTCGCACGATGGCCCGATGCCGCCCAGGCGCGGGCGAGCCTGCTTCGCATGCAGGCCGAGGCGGAGGAGTTCATGAACGCTAACAGGGATGCGCGCGCCGCCGGTGGCTTCTATGGAGAGGGGCTGTCCAGTTTCCTGGCCTGGTTGGCAGTCAAGGTGGAGGGCAAGGACAAGAACCGCAAGCCGACGCCCCGCGTTCAGGATGAGGACGCCATCGAACTGGTAACATGGCACGCCTCCAAGGGGCGCGAGTGGCCCATCGTCATCGTCGGTGAACTCGAGCGTAAGATCGAACCGCACCTGCCGAGCCTGGACCTGGGCTATGACAGCTTTGCGGACCTGGGAAGCCTGTTGGAACACGCCCGACTGGAGTATTCGCCCGAGTTTGCTGCACCAGAGGTCACCGAACGCTTCTCCACTGCCTTGCAGTCCAAGGCGGAGCTGGAAGCCAGGCGGCTGCTCTACGTGGCGCTCACGCGGGCCCGGGAGAAGTTGATCCTGGAATGGCCTTCTTATGCCATCGGCGGCAGCAAACCGACACCGGTCGAATTGTTGGTTACAGAGTGCCATATATCTCTCAATGGGCGTGAAATGAGCATTGGCGATGAAAAGCTGAAGGTTGATCACTCGCTAGGTGCGCAGGAATTGCCGATGGAGCTGGCACTCGAGGCGGGAGGCGATGCTTCGGGCATTTTGTCTATCGGCCGACGCGCGATCAAAAGTGACGGTGAATCCATCGCCACGACGCCGGACAGTATCTCGCCCTCCACGCTCGAGAAATCCGATAAACCCATTCCGGGGATAGAGGTTTTGAGTTACGCACCGGCACTGGAGATCGACGGAGACTTCGCCGGTGCGGAATTCGGCACCCTGGTGCACCGGTTTTTTGAGCTGGGTGATGCCCCAAGTCAACTGAGAGATCGCCTGGCAGATTCCGCTCGCCTGGCAGGTTTGCCTGTTGACCTTCTCGGATTGTTGGCAGAGCGTGTCGCGACGTTTGAGGCTTGGGTAGATAGTCAGTTTGAAGTAGTGCGGGTGCTTCGAGAGTTGCCGGTATTGGCAATCAACGACGAAGGTTCCGTCATTAGTGGATTGATAGATATGGTTGTCGAAACCAGGGAAGGCTGTTGGGTCATTGACCACAAATCGGATCAAGTTACGGACCCATCAGCGGCGTTTGGCAGCTATTGCGTTCAGCTGGATGCGTACAAGGATATCCTGAAACAGGCGGGGCACAACATACTAGGAACAGCGATCCATTGGATTCGACGTGGTGAAGTGGTGACCTGTTTGTCTAACTGAGCTCCAGGTTCAGAAGGAACTCAGTGAATATCTTCCTGCTGAATCAGGAACTCCAGGCGATCCGTCAATACTGCCAGCGTATAGGCGCAATACATGAACTCCTGGTAGGTTAGCCCCTCCTCGGGGTGAATCGCCCGACCCATCAGTGCGTAATCATTGTCCAGCATGAACTCGACGATGTCGTTGTGACGGTTGCGCTCCCAGGTCAGCCGGACGAGCTGTTCGACGCTGAGGCTGCGTACGACCTCGCTTGATGCGGCCTGGGCGAGAAAGATGCACCGGTCCTCCGCCTCAAAGACGTTGATACAGTGTGTGCGTGACCAGCCGTCCTCCCCGAACTCAAATTCAATACCCAGGCAACCGCCGGGTTCATAGGTGCCCACCGTCGCTCGCCACTGACCGTAGTGGCTGCTGCCTTCCTTTTTCGCCTGACGCCAGGCATCGGTAATGGTCGTCGATGTCGGCATGGCGTAGTCAGATGGGTTGTGGGGTCTGGCGAAGCGCTCAAAAAAGCGGGCTATCTCGCCGGCGCTGGTCAACTGATCATCACCGACCAGCATCTCGGCATCGTGATGCAGCTGAAAATGCCCCAGGCCCGTCTCCGCCGCATAGGTCCGATGGAAGGTATTCCAGGAACGGGCGACCATCTGATCCTTCAGCCTGGCGTGAGTGGCGATGTCATCCAGGGTAATGGTCTCGTCGATCACTTCGGCACTGAGCAATAGCTCACCACTGGAGCGCGCTGAACGCAGTTGTACCCGGACGTTGCGTGTCGACCCGTCAGGATAGGGGAGATGCAGGCCCTCGTTGCCGATGACAGGTTCACCAAAGTACCCTTCGAGCAAGGCCTCCAGATGGTGCTTGACCCGCTCCATGTGCTTGCCCTGGTCCCGGATATCCACCTCCCGGTTCATCCGAGGCGACTTATGAGTGCAGTTGGCCAGATAGGGTGAGGTCAAGTGATTACGGATTTGATCCGGAATCGGGGAGGCGTCGATCATTTCACGCTCTGCCTCGATAATGTCACTCATGGGGGCCAGGCGTTCGCCGATCTTGTGCAGCGACTCGATGAAGGCGTTAAGGTTACGGCACAGGGCTCGGACCTGCAGGAATTCGATACTTTCCTTCACGAAGGGAAAGCTCACCTGGATCAGGTCCTCGTCAGATACGGACTCGGCCTCCTTCATTCCACGCAGGCGGCGCTGTGCCTTGGCGCCGACGCGGTCCACGCGTCCCGTTTTCTGCTCGATGCTGACCGGAGAGCCTGACAGCCCATAGTGCACCACGCTGTCACAGAACGTATGCAGGTCCTCGCCCTCCTGGAACACGTCGGTGCTGATCAGGGCCAGCGGGTAACCCGGCATCCGGAATTTGCGCGCCTGGGCGGTGCGTAGGGCTACCGTCTCACCGGTGGCGCCGATTACGGGCGCAATGGGGTTCAGGGCACGCGACAGGTACAGCCGATACTCCTCCCGGTCGCGATCGTAGATCCCCGGGAGATTGTTCTTGATGATCAGGTCCAGGTGCTGGGCGGTATCGTATAGCTCCCAGTAGCTGCTGAAACTCGCCTCGTTGGACTGCTGGCGTAGGACCTCGGCAAAGCTGTCCATCCACTTGGCGCGGGTAGTGGCCGTCAAGTTCGCTGTACCGAGCTTGAGCCTTGCGAGATAGAGGTCGATCACGCCGTGGCCAGTACGCAGGCACAGGGATACCAGGTGCTTGTGAATCTCCAGTTTCTGCAAGGCCTCCGCTTTCGCCACGGTGCCCTCCAACAGCCCGCCAATAAGCGGTTCCAGGGCGGGAAACAGACCGTGCAACAGATCAGCCTCGTGCAGGGCGCAATACAGGGTATGGGTCTTCAGCGCATCCTCCAGGCGATCCGGGGAGATCGTCACTGGCTCTTTAACCGGCTCACGGGATGCCAGGTGGTTCACCAGTGGCATCAGTTCCGGCAGGTCGTGCTGCTCTGCGTACCAGTGCAGGAAGCCCAGCTGGGACGCTTCGAAGAGTTCCAGCTGATTGTTGCGTAGCTGTCCGGTCGTGTAGGTCGTGGCAATTTCTGCAATCGCCTCGCCGTGTGTTGCCAGCAGCTGTTCCAGCGTATCACCGCGGAGCCGGGTTACCAGCCTCGCCCAGTTGATCTCCAGTAGCGCCGAGATCACCTGGTTCTTGGCGGAAAGCCCCACGCGCATGGCCTCGGGCGTGGTGTAACTGTCGTCGCCCGTTTTCAGGTAGGGCTCGGCCTCTGTAGGGCAGGCGCCGCGAAAGAACCAGGTGAAAATCGTGTCGTTTTTGGGGGGTTGCTGATCCTCCGCTTCGCCGGTGCTTCCTCCCTTGAAATCACCACCGGAGATATCGTCCTCGCGCTGGGTGCTCTGGCGCTCAAATTCCGCAACGATGTTATCCATGATCTCCCGCTGGGCGGGGTAGCCTTTCAGGCTGTCGCGAATCGTACCGATGAGCCAGTCGGAGTAATGATCATCCAGCTTGATCTTGAGCTCCTTGACGCTCTTTACTCGCCGTACAAAAACAATCTGCTTGCGGTTTTGCGTAAAGAGCTGCTCTGCCAGTCGCTGACAGACGATGTCCATTTTGGGGTGGGGCAGGGTGCGTCCGAGTTTGGCATCCACATAACTGTCCTGGATGACCGCCACCACGTGCCGATCCGCGGCATCAGTGTGTTCCTTTTCGACCGCAGTGCCGTCGAATTCCACCGGGCCCGATTTGGCGGTCTCGGCATAGCTTTCGAAGGAGGCCAGTAGTCCCATCTGGAACGACGGTGAACCGCCTTGTTTGACCAGTGCTTCGCCGACTTTCTTCTGCACCAGCGCGGTAACCAGTTTCTGTTCATCCGAGGCCAGTTCGATCTCTGCACCGTCGCCGCTGCGGCGTTCCCGGCGGTACATGTTCCGGGTGTGCGGTTGACCGGCGATTTGTAGTTCATTGAGCCGACGCACCATAAACCGTCGCAGGTGGTTTTCGATCTGCAGCGGGTCGTCGTTGCCGACATCTGTCGGCAGGAGATGCTCGTGGCCGACGAGTTTCAGCTGGTTGCGTAGCTGCTCGATATTACGGTCATAGGGCGTGGCGGAGAGCAGCAGTGCACTTTTGACGCGGCGATATTGGGCATTGCCTCGGAAACCCAGGGCGGCCGATAAAACCTTGTTCCGGTCACTGCTTTCAAAGTCATGCTTGAAGTTATGGGCCTCGTCGATCACCACCAGATCAAAGGTGGGCAGCACATAGTTCAAGGCTTCGGCGTAGACCTCCTTGACCGAGTTCTTGGAGCGCTGACGTCGGTATTGGTCCATTCTGGCAGCGGGCAGCAGGTTCCTAAGCTCCTCAAGTTTCGCCTTCCAGTAGCTTTCTTCCTCGTTGAGAGACAGGCTGAAGCTGCTCATACCGACGAAAATGTCGTTGTAGTGGCCACGAGACAGGCTGTGCAGCAGGTCTGGCACATTGCGGCAACTGATCGACGGCGCCGCCGATCGCCCATCCAGGGTCCGCACCCGGTAGTGGCTGACCCGGACATTGTGTTTGGCGAAGGCACGGTACTCCCGGTTGTACCATTTCTCCTGCACGTTGTTACTGGGGCAGATGTAGAGCACCCGGAGCGTGGGATTGAAATAACGCAGCAGGGCCACCACACCCAGGGCCACATAGGTCTTGCCCATGCCGACCTCGTCGGCTAGATAGCCCATCCTGACCTCGGGATCGACGATCATGTTGTGCAGGGCTACTGCGCCCTCGAGCTGAAGTTGGCCGAGGCTGGCCAGCGACTCATCGCCACCGGTGAAATCGAGTATCTCGGCGGCGGTGGCCAGGTCGAGTGGCCTGACGCTCATGATTGCGGGCCTCTTGCCGTGTAATTGGCGTAGAACTGTTTCTCGAACCAGTCGAAGAAGGCCTTGCGGCTGGTGCCAGGCCGAGGCTCAATGCGGATGGTGTCGCCGGTCTTCAGTGCCTTGATCGCCTGCCTGGTCCTGCCCAGATGTTTTTTAGTGGACTTGTACTTGGCATATGCCGGTGTGGTGTAGATTTCCTGTACGCAGAGCAACATCAGGTAGGTAGTGACGCTGTCTAGCGTGGCGTCTTCGCCGCAAATGTGGTCGATCAGGACCGGCAGGCTATCCATGCCGGTTCCGCTCAGGTAATAGGCGAGCTGCTTCTGATTGTCCGTCTCCACCAGCTCTCCCAGCCGTTTGTTGAAATGGCGGAATGCATGGAAAATCTCCGCGTATTCGCTGAAGAACTGTTTGACCACCAGGTCGTCCGTGGGCCCGGTGAGGTCGCCGGCTTCACCCAGGTCCACCAGTTTGCGGATCATCTCGTTCAGGGCGACCTGTTCCCGACGCTCGGGCGAGAGGTCCGCGTAGATCGCCAGGATTTGCGCGGGCGTTAGATCGGGGATTTCCATCGGCTTATGGGTCCACCCGGTCTGTTGCAGCATCACCCGGTGGGAAGGGAAGGGCTTATCGGAGCGGGTATTCACACCGCTGATTTTGACCAGCGATCCGTTGCGCAGCAGGGTCTCCAGAGCCGTGACATCGCCTTCCCACTGGGTGCCCGATCCAGTGACGGCAAAGCCTGCTACTGCTGCGGACCCCTCGGGCGTAAGGACATTGATCGTATACCCCTGGTTTTTTTCACAGGCGCCCTGCAGGCGCTGCTCGGCCCAGTCATAGGCGAGTGTGATCCGGGGCAGGTCCGAGTCATCGTCGACGTCATCGCCAGGTGGCAGCTCCGGGGCCTCGATGGGCTGGATATTGGCAAGTCGTTTAATTGGCTCGAGTAGGGGGCCTGCGCGGTCGAGCTTGGTGAAGAACCCCGCTTCGCTGTTGTCGTACATCGCCTTGCGGGAGAAGTTGACTGAACCCACAAACACCCAGGACTGCTTCTGGTTATAGAAGTGGTATATCTTGGCGTGGAGCCGACGGAACACCTGTCCCTTGGTGCCCAGGGTCGTCGCGACCTCATCCCGCCAGCGCGCCCAATGGAGATACTCCTCTTCGTTGATACGCTCGAAATAGGCCGAGGAACACAGTGCGTTGCCCTCTGCGTCCAGCGGCAGCAGGATGTGAATCTCCTGGACGCCCAGTTCGTCGAAGAAGTCTGCCAGGTCGTTCTCCGGATCTTCGGCGAAGAAAGGCGAGATGATCTCCAGGGTCCAGTTGCTGTAACTAAAGTTCTCTCTTGCCTGTTTACGCAGAAAGTTGGGTAGATTGTGGCGCTCCCTATCGCAGTTCAATTCGTAGTAGGCGACGGGTGACGCGCTTCCCGAGCTGCGGCATTCGGTCAGGAAATCGCCGATCCTGTCCAGGGCGGATGCGTCCCGGTCGCCAGACAACTGGCGCTGGGCCTGTAGCCAGGTGACGTCGTCGCGTAACTGGTTCAGGAATTGCCGCGGCGCCTCGTTCTGCCACAGCACCTCCCAGTGCATGCACTCGATGTTGTCCCACCAGCCAGCACGGGTGAGGTTGTTCGAACCCGCGCCAACCAGCAGGCAGTGCTTTTCATAGCTGGGGTCGTAGACCAGTATCAGTACCACCTTGGGGTGAAAAGCGTTGTTGCCCAGGTGCACACCGTGGAACAGGTATTCCATGGCCGGCGAGGTACTGCCTTCCTGTCGGAATATCTTGAGATCGAAAAACACTTCCAGAGCTAGCTCGGTTGTGCGCAGCTTCTCGCGAACCTGGAATTGCTTCACCCGTGCGTCGGAGGAATAGGGGATGCTGCCCGGCAGTAACAGCGGGATCACTTCCAGCTCGAAAAACTCTGGCTCAAAGGTATATGTCGTGAAGACGGCGGCCTCGACGGTGCAGCCGTCCAGTAGTTCCCTGACCCGGTCCGAGACAACTACAGTTTCCATCCCGCCTCCAGACCGTCGTTAGCCACGCGCATGTAGGAGTCGATGAAATAGTCGTAATCCCAGGCATTCTCCAATTCCGCCTGGTTTTTCAGCTCCGCAGTCTCGCTCGGGACTTTGACACGCAGCGTCCTGCCGTCTTCGACCTCCACCCAGGGCGCACCACCGCGTTGTTCCATGACGGCTCTGTTAAGCTGGAGGATACATTCCAGCACCCGGGGCTGGTCGTCCTGATGCAGCGCGTCGAGAATCTCCGTCAACGCCTCACCGCGGGGTACCAGTGAAAGATCCAGCTCCCTCGGCAGGTGATCGTACCGGTAGCGATCCTTGAGTTCCTGAAGAATGGTGGACACCGTCTCGCCATCCTTGCGGCGACAGTAGTGAAAAACGTTGTTGGTGGCGACCAGGAGCCGCTCTACACGCTCGATGTCGGTGAGGCAATCGGCGAGCCGGTCGACCTTGGTGCGTTTCCTGACCTCGTTGATAAATCGTTCAAGGCTCATGTTGCGAATATTGGAACGCGCGACGGCCTGGGTGATGTCCCACAGCTCGGCCTGCAGTTCATGCCGGGGATTGCCGCGCAACAGGGCGTCCCGTAGCGCTTCGCGGACGGGCTTCGCGTCGATGGCGCGGACAAAGGCTCGAGCGTAGGGTTCGAGCTCATCGTCACCAAACCGGGCGTTACTGGTAAAGATTTCCAGCAGTGCCTCTCGGTTCACCTGCCCCAGCTTCTTCTCGATTTGTTCGGAGATTGCGTGTCCCTGCGCGGTAAGCTGCCGTTCTTCACCTTCCACCAGGCCGGTATCGCGCAGTGCCGTTGAATAGAGTCCCCACAAGCCATAGCTGGCTTGATCACTCAGGATGAGCTGTTCAGCCCCCAGCCCAAACGTGATCGCCCGGTTGGGGTCCTCAAGGCGCTTCCTGACCCGGGTGATCCCCATGATTTCGCTGTCTCGTCCCAGAAAGCGGAGATAGCCGGCCAGTTGCTCGTAGCGCAGGAACGCCTCCTGAATCTTGAGATAGCGGTCGTGTTCCGGGTAATGGGCGTTGAGTTCATTGCACCATTTGAAGCCCAGCAGGGCGGTAGCGAAGTTCCCGAGCGATGAGGTGATCGTCGTCAGATTGCCGATGACCCGGCGCCCGAAATGGGTCCAGACCATTTCGAAGCCGAGGGGATCGCGGGACCCTTTGGGCTTGGCCCGATCATCAAGCAGGGTCAGGAAGGCCATATAAAATGCCGCACTCCCTGCGAATGCCCCGATCCGGGGTGTTTATTTATCTCTTTGTTATTTAACGTAATTTTGTACTTATTGGTGCGTTCCATGAGCCATGACACTCCGTTGCAGGCACAATTATATAAGCCGTTGCTGCGCCCCTTACAACTTTTTGCGTGGGGGCCTGCGCGATTACTGTACGTGTATAGAGGTACTGTTTTTATGAGCTCGTGCGGATAGGCTAAGTTCTAACCGCTGGATGTGGATCTGGAACAGCGAGAGGCTAGTTGCACGAGCAGTCGGCCTAGGCAAGCTTAAAGAAGCTGGATTCAAATTCGATCCTTGGGATGTGCTATTCGAAATAGCCAAGAATCGCCCCTAGATAAATGAGGGATACTTCAATGAATTGACGCCCTCTTGGATTTATGAGGATGTTTCCGATCCTTATAAGGTAGAGACTGTGGCCCTGCCACCGTTAAGCAGTGAGCATGCGCGCTACAGGGCATTGAAGAGGAATTTGTCTGTCTATAGGCTTGCGCTTGGTCAGCAGCGGTAAGAAGATCTATTGGGGTATTTTTCCGGAGTTGTGGATCACGAAGAACTGGAAAGATTGAAGAAACTGTAGATAGATTTATCGCCTGGATAAGGCATCGGTATTTTAGAATTCTGAGAATAAATTCTGCAAACAAGACCTACTGATTTGGGAATTACTTCCTCTCATGCCCATGTCGAGCGATGCCAAAATCAAATCTCTAAAGGCCAAAAATCTGGTCAGTGTTGTCAATGAATATGCGAAAAAGCGCCAGGCTTCGCATCGTTACGCGTCATTTGACTATTGTTATAATTACTTTCACCCAAGTAATACGCCCGATCTGACGAAGGAGATGGAGAAAAGCTGCCTTGCGTTGGGATTCTACCTGGCGAGCTGGGGTATGTTTAGAGGATCAAGTTTTCTTCTAGAAAGAAGTGTAAAGAGCTTCGTACCTGTTATTGATTATGTATCCAGTTTAGAAACCGAAATCTGGGGAAATCGACGCTTGTAACTATACTGATGAAAGTATTGAACAGCTAATTGAGATATACGACAAACTCAGCCGCCTTCTCATTCAAAACAATAATGCTCATTTAACCTTAGTAACCAAAATAATGCTTGGAATTTTAGGTTCGGTCCCGGCTTACGATAGTTTGTTCATTTCTACGTTTAGAGAGATTTTCAAAGGTCATTGCGGATTTACAAGATTTAATAAAAAGTCTTTATACGGTATCCAGCGATTTTATTTTGCAAATCAGAAGAAAATTGGAAGTCTTGCGTTCAAATTGAACACGTTGAACTTTGAAACAGGAAAACCTGGCAGGCTCCATTATACGCGGTCGAAAGTTATCGATATGTATGGCTTCACCAAGGGATTGCGACGCAATTAGACAGCTGACCGGATCAACCTAGGCAGGGTGGTGAATAGTTGAAATGGGAGAAACAGGGAGTTGCTCGTACAATTGAACGACGGTGTTTACTGGCTATTGACGGCAAGCTTCAACTATCGGATACCATTGGAAAATGAATGTTTCGTCAAGCACAGCCTTCTCATAGGGTAGAACATAACGATAACGAGAAGGAACGTAGCTAGTGGCCACAAAAGAAGACATTTTGGAACAGATTGTAGAGGAATACCTCGCTCATAAAGGATATTTCGTCCAGCACAATGTCAAGTTCTTACCGCGTAAGGATCATCCCGATTTTGTCAAAAACCAGGACTCTAATCACAGTGACATTGATGTCCTCGGCATTCATCCGAAGCTAGACGGGCCGGAGCGCGTTATGGCAGTAAGCTGTAAAAGCTGGCAAAGCGGGTTTAATCCGGCCTCTGAGCTTGCCGCAATAGATGGCAAGAAAATCATCAGGGGCCGCGATGCCTGGAAGAGCTTTCGGGAGTTGTGCGTCCCGAAATGGTCAGAGGCCTTCATCGACGCCGTGAAACTTGCGACCGGTACGGACCGTTTTACCTATATTCTCGCCGTTGCCCGCGTAGTCGGTGATAAAGCTCTCTGGGAAAACCGGCGGTCCTTTATTGACGCTCTGGGCGGTAACCCCGTCCAGATTATTACCTTCGCCGAGATGGTCGGCGATATCCATACCGAACTTGGCACGACACTCGCGGCCACCGAAGTTGGGCGCATGCTGCAGATGTTCCGCGCTGCCGGAATAGATATTAAGACCCATTAGGCCTGGCTGGTAATTCTCGCGGCGCTAACTCAAGTCGCTCAAGCCTATAAGGCCCTGATTTTTGCCGCCCCTGCGTGTGCAACCAGAACACTACTAACCGTGCAACCGGGAAAGGCCGCTGTAAGTTTCGCGAAATTGCCCCATGGATTAATTCGCTGAGTGAAGTCGAACACAAAAAAATCAATGCGCACTTTTTTATCTAAATACGCGAGAAAACACGTCATTCGGTTCGCTTGGATCATAAGCGTTCGGCAACTCCGTTATCTTCTTTGTTCCTCGCCAGAGCGCGTTGTCATGCGTAATTATGTGGATTTGCGATCTTGCTGCATCATGAAAATCCATTAGGTACTTTGCTGTAGATACGATGATTAAATCGATAACTCCAACGTTGCAGTTGTGCTTGATGAAAAGTTCGTAGAATCGGCCGACGGCAACAATGATATCTCGTGATGCAGGAACATCGTGGTAACCGATATAGCGGCTCTGTGCTTGTAAATCTTTGTGTGAGAGAGAAACATCGTTTGAAAGACTGTCCTTTGCTTTTTTGTAGCCGGCGTAGTTGGTAAATGAACTACTTTTATAATATTTCTTTGCTAACACTTTGAACGTTTCCGCGATACAAAGATCAGGTACGTATACGCGAGCGCGCTCATCTTCTATCTGTCTGTCAATCTCTTTCCACCAGCTGTGGTCGGAACGAATCATGTTTTGCTCGCCACTGTTGGCAGCGGTCCCAATAGGGAGGTATTTATTCGCGAGAAAGCACGCATCAACGACAAAGAAGTTTTTTTCTGTCCTTTTTGGCCGCTTATCGATCTTTCTAACTCTCGGCATAGTATATCTCCTTATTGATTATTGAAGCTCGCCTAGCTGAAGTGGCTCATATCGGAGTAGGGTTTAGGGTACCAAAATGGCAGACTAAATATGCGGTACGAAAGCCACTGCTTTGGGGCGGGACAATTTCTTCACTTCCATGCTTGTTGACTGTATCCCCGTAATTCGAGACATTCAGGAGCTGGAACTTCGACTATTTTGTGCAGAACACGTCTCTGCTGGAACGCTTTATCGTGTTTACCGCGCGTAGCGACCGGGGTCTCGCGGATACCCGAACTAAAATGCCCGGCGCCGCAACCAATCCGCTAACTCCGATTCGTCGACAATGCCCTGCGCCGCCTTCACGATCAACGCGCCGATCTCGGCCGCGTCGTAGTCGAGCGATATGCCATTCAAGGAGAGGCAAACGTCCATTGCCGCGAACGCTGTCCGCTTGTTGGCGTCGTGAAAAGCGTGCCCGATGGAGAGGTAGCAGGCATAGCAAGCGGCCAGTTCAAACGGGTCGCGGATCATCCCGTAGGCTATCCGGTTATCAATTCTGCCGATGATGGCCTCGACTGATTTATCCCTGGCCATACCCTGGAGTTCATGAGCTTCTATTACGAATTCGTGAATCTCGACGACATCCCGCGGCGAGAGGAAGATCACGGCTATTTGTCTTTCAGGTAGTCAAGTGTCGGCTTGAGTTTGGAGCGACGTTTGCGCAGCAAGCCCGAAACATCTTTCGGGTCAGCAGGCGTAAACACGATTTTTGCGACGGCGGAGGCGGGTACGAAGTACCCCTCAAGCTGGTTGCGATTCAGGATAGCGACGGGTTTGTCACCAGCTTTCTCGATGACCTTCTTGGGGTCTCGTAACTCCGTGAGTGACGCAGTTTTGTTGGTCAGCAGGTTTTCCATGGCAGATTCCTGATGGTCGGCTCATGCGGGGATTGTCCCATAATCTTAGATTTAAATACATATTTAAATGCATAGTAGGAAAATCCAATACGGTCGGAAGCGCCAGGATTATGTCGGAGTGCAATTGTGCATTACCCTGATGTTTCCACGTTAAGGGGACCGATCAAAGGCCGTTACACATAAATAGTCAATAAAAACAATGAGTTGGGGTGAGCGTGGGGCCGGCAATCAGTGTTGAAGCGCAAAACTTCCCTGTAGATTTCCCCTGTTCAGGGGATTTCAGTGGATACGATCCCTGCGCGGACTGTTCTTACCGCCATCTAACGAAAATGGGCACCCCTTGGGGTGCCCATTTTTGTTAGCAGGTGATCAGTGAGGATTTGGACCAAGGCGCGTAGCGCCGCAGTTCGTGCGCGACCCCGGCCGACGGTCGGAACACGCCAAGGCGTGTTCCGAGTCAATCCCTCGCTCTCGGCCAAGCAGTCTGCGTATCAGGGACTTTTGACAGCGACCGACGGCAGAATCCCCGTAAAGCCTGCTGGAATCGGCGGTGTCTGCATGTGTTTGCCCGAAAACCTACGGGGCGCTCGACCAACGAAGTGTAATTACCCCGAAGGACAATTTGTGTAGCCTCACCCGATTATTCCGAGTTACCGTTTCGGCGCCAATCCCGACATTTTTGAACGCAGAGGTTTGCCCATGGAATTAACCATCACGACCCCTAGCTTACTTTTTCCTGCAATTTCTCTTTTGCTCCTGGCCTATACCAACCGTTTCGTCGTCCTGACAAACGTTATTCGACAATTCAGTAATGTCGAGGATGCAGCGTCCAGAGACCTGGCGCGTCGCCAGGTGAGCAATCTGCGCCGGCGTCTGCAAATCATAAGAGCCATGCAGAGCTTTGGTGTGCTCGCTTTTGTTGTGTGCACGCTGACGATGTTTGCATTGTTCCTGCACTGGTACACGGTGGGTCAGTACCTTTTCGGCGCGAGCCTCGTACTGTTGGTAATTTCGCTTCTCTATTCCTTATACGAGGTACATATCTCTACCGATGCAATAAATATTGAGATCGAAAAAATGGAGAACTAGCCTGTTTCGGCAGGGAAAGCGAAAGGTCCGGCGCCTGTCGGTACTGTCGGTACCCCGCAATTAGCCCCACACACCGATCGAGATATACCTTGCCCGCCAGGGCGACCGGAAGGGATTCCGGAGTAACTTTCTTCGACCTCATCAACACAGGGCGAGCCCTGTTTGAGTGCTTTGTGTCAGCGCCCTCATATCAATATATCCGGGCTATCTGGCTAGGGGGATAGCTAATGATCTACCTCGCAGACTGGCTCTCATCACGGATTGACAAAATAACGCAGGTGCATTAATGTTTTGCTCTCGCCGGCTGGGTCCGACGGGGGTGAAGGCGGGTGCTCATCGGTTGCGCCCGCGTGACTGGCATCAAACCGACTGGACATCCGCTATGGGGTCCCGGTTCGCCCTGTCTGTTTACGTCGGGAAAGCCACTGATGCGCAGTACGTGGCCGGTGAGCAGTTAAATATTGAGCATGCCGGGGACCACCGCTTTCTAGCGGCCAGTGCGTGAGAGGTGGGTAACCGGGGAAGATGGCAACCCGCTCGGCGACAGCGATTGTTGTGCCGGCTGCAATGACAGACACGAGGGTTCCGACGGCGGCCGAGTATTCGGAGTTCCGGGTCCCTATGCGCGGCGCAACCACATGCGAAACGCCCACGTTTAACAATTAGAATCTGAAGGTCATCACATCATGTCTGTACGTATCTGGTCATTCCTGGCAATCGCACTCCTGTTGGCAAGTTGTGGGGAGAGAGCGCCAGACTCTTCGGCGAGCCAGTCGGTTGAGCCTGGACCCGAAGCCCCGGTAAAGCCTGCGGACATGGCGGTGGCGACGCCACAACCAACCCCAGTCCCGCAGTTTGAAGGCGCAGTCGCTACAGCCAAACCGTTGCCACCACTTCCTATGCCCTCACATCCCTACCAGAACAACGCCGGATACGCGGGCGCGCATGGTGACAGCTACAACAGCGGAACGCTTCCCGCTGCAGGCCCGTTGGGAATTGACATGCAGGTCAATGCTTTTCGCGCAGAGCAGGCGCCCGCGTATTGCTCCACACAGCACTTCGACCCCAGGGGTCGCGTCATTACAGTCTGCGTTGGCATGACAACGCCAACTCACCTGCTGTTGCTTGATCCTGAAACGATGAACGTGCTCAGCGATTATGAGCTGCCGCCTATGGGTGGTTTTTATTTTCGGATGGACAAGCAAAACCGTGTGATCATTCCGGTTGGCGATATGTCGATTCAGGCATTCGAGGTCGTGGAGGAGTCTGCAGGTCCTGTCTGGCGCAATGTCGAGCGCCGCGACGTGAGCTCCGCTGTTCCTCAAGAGCAAAAAAGTCCGATGACGTTCCCGCTGGACCTGGTCGCCGACTGGCAAGGCAATTGGTGGTTCTCCATACTCAAACCGGCCGCCGTCGGCTACATTACGCCGAACGGGGAGGTTCGAAGCCACCTGTTCGAGGGTGAGAGTATCGCCAACGGACTCGCCGCTGACCCAGGCGGCGTACATTTTGTGACGAACCAGAACCTCTACAGCATGGTGGCAGGTGAAGACGGCCCGAAGGTCACGCTGCGCCTGCCCTACGAAGTCGGTGAGGCTGCGTCAAAAGCCTCTTTCAGTTCAGGCTCCGGAACAACACCGGTATTGTTTGGCGATAATCTCATTGCTTTTGGCGATAACGCCGACCCGCGACCCAATGTGCTCGTCTACAGGCTCGGCGACGTGCCTGACGAGGAGCGCCTCGTGTGCAAGGTGCCTGTGTTTAAACCCGGGAAAAGCGTCCTCGAGAACTCGTTCATCGGCTACGACCACTCCCTGGTTATAGAAAATAACAAGGGCTTCAAAATGCGGGGAAGCTCGGCAGAGGCGGAGCCGGGTTTTGTAAGAATTGATGTTCGCAAGGACCTGTCCGGTTGCGACCTCGTCTGGGAGAACTATTCTGTTCGTGCGGGCACCGGCGCCAAGCTATCCCTGGGTACCGGGCTCATCTACGTCCATGAATTGCTGCTGGGGACTGAAGACGAGTGGTATATCACAGCGCTTGATTTCGAGACCGGCGAAATGGTCTGGCGCCACCACCTCGGCGCCGGTGCAGACTGGGACAACGCGCTGCTGACGATATCAATTGGTCCCAACGGATTGCTCACGTCCGGTATGTATGCGGGAATCCTCGGAGCAAAGGACAAGCAGTAACGCCGGTCGGCGTTGCAAGACCTGCAAGTAATTGTTGGGGCTTAGCCGACCACTACCTGGAATGCTCGCAGGTCAGCCGCAGAGCACCGCTACTTGATGCCATCAAGCAGCATTTTTACGAACCTTTTGATCGATGCGTCATCCGGAAAGGGCGCAAACAGCAGCGATATAGCCAGCCGCGTGAACAGGCTCATGAATTCCTCGCGGTTTTTATCCAGGGACGGATGTGAATCAAAAATGGGCTCCAGCGCTATCGATAGCAAGGATACCTGGGCTTCTTCCCGGTCTGCCGGGGATAAACCCTGCACCAGGTCAGAGGAAATACTCGTCCGCAGGAAGGTTGAATACAGTTTGTCCTCGGATGAGTCACGGTTAAGTGAGCGTAAGGACTCTAGAAGCTGACTCTCTAATTTTTTCCGGGTCTTCAAGCGCGTGGCAAGCGCCCTGGCCTTTTCTTCGAAAACGCTGCGGACTGACGCAAAGTAGAGATCGGTTATGCTATTGAAGTACTTGTAGAGGGTAGGGCGTGTTATCCCTGCTTCGCGCGCAACGCCTGCCATGCTGACGCGCTCATAACCCTGCCGCTCCACGATGCGAATAAATGCTTCAATGACCCGAGCGCGGGCCTCCTCTTCGTTGGCAGGCTTGCTACCGGACCACTGTCGTCCCCTGAGTTGAGCAGCTTTCTGGTTCATACAAACAGACCGGTGTGATTTTTATCGGATAGCTATCAGCTACGTTACCAAATTCATCAGGAATTTCATGGGGTTAAAGCAGAAACAGTTCTTTCCGCTAATCTCTCGAACCTCATTGACAATCAATTTAACACAAAGTGATAATGTGTAAATAGATAAGTAAGGCTTCTGACAGCTGGAAACTCGCTCGCTTTTTAATGTGTCAATGCCGGCAACCCCCCCTCATTGCACTTCGGACCCCCTCCGTAAGCAGGCAGAGATATACCAGGAATCGCCATCGCTGGAGGTGGACGCCCGTGAAATGTCCCGCACCTTTTAGTAGAAACAGCAACTATTTTATAGCGACAGCTATGATTGTCGCCGCTTTTGAGGTCACACTGCCAGCAACCGCCCGCGCCCAGATGGTGCTGGAGGAGGTCGTTGTCACCGCCCGTAAGCGGGGGGAGACCCTCCAGGAAACCCCCATTGCGGTCACCGCCATCAGCGCGGATGAGCTGAGGGCCGCACAGATCGATAATGTGGGTGACCTCACACAGAGAGTGCCGGGATTGTCCCGCCGGGAGGGTCGCAAGACGGTGGATTTCAATATACGGGGGGTCGGCACGCGCGTTACCGGAGTGGCCGCCGAGCCTGGCGTCGGTGTCTATGTAGACTCCATCTACATACCTCGCAACGATTCCCAACTGGTAGATGTACTGAACATGGAGTCTGTCCAGGTCCTTCGTGGTCCCCAGGGCACCCTGTTCGGAAAGAATACGGCCGGCGGCGCGATCCTGTTGACCTCCAGGAAACCGGGTGAGGACGTCGAGGGCTTTGCCAGTGCGAATATCGGAGATCTCGGCCGGACTAAGCTTCGCGGTGGAGTCAGTGGGCCTCTCCTTGGTGAAGGCCTGTACGGCGGCATCCAGTTTGACCACCAGGAAGAAGACGGATACCGCGAGGACCAACGTACTGGCACTGAATACGGAGACGTCGACCGATACTCGGTGCTGGGGCAGCTCCGCTACGAAAGCGATGGCGCATTTCTCGGTGACCTGATGCTGTTCTATGGTGAGGTTGATGAGAAGACTTCGCCGCGTAATTGCGTGCAGTCGAACCCGAACGCGGCGCTCCAGGGCTTTACCGTGCCGGGTAATTCAATGCCATTTGCTGAACTCTGCCAGGAGAGCATTGACCTGGTCGATGACGAGCAATTGATATTCGACCGTTCGCCGCTGAACTACAAGATATCCAACCTGCTGGCCGGTGTGACCCTGGCCTGGGATCTGGAGCTTTTTACGGTGAAGAGCATAACGGGGTATCTGCACCAGGATGACATAGACACCGCTAGCAACGATATCGATGCCACGGACTTGTTTACCCTGGGCAACCAGGGGGAACCCAGGCGGCAGCTCCGGGCAAACGGCATCGACCCCGACGACGAGCAACGCACCTTCATCTCTCAGGAAATCCAGTTCCTGGGAGACGCGATCGACAACTTCCTGAGCTACACCGCCGGTGTCTTCTATTCCCACGAGGAAATTGACAACTCTCCTTTCGGCCAACTGCTCGGCCCCGGCGGCTTTCTTGGCGCGGACCTGGGCGATGGTACCGTGCGCCTGCTGCCGACGGGCATCAGCTTTCGCGAGGCGACTATCCGCGAATTCGAAAATACGTCTGCCGCGCTGTTCGGGCAGGCCATCCTGAATCTCTCCGACACCTGGCAGCTGACAGTTGGTGCCCGCTACACCTGGGAGGAAAAGCAAGCCGAGCAACTCAACTACGTTGCCGACGACGTGCAATTCGGCCCGGTGATCAGCAGGGAAGAGTTCGACGCGCTGGAGAACTATGTTCATCGGGTGGTGCTCGACCCAGAAAATCCCAATCCCGGAGACAAGGACGACTGGACCGAGTTCACCCCATCGGTGACACTGACCCTGTTTACGCCGGATTCCTGGAGCGGGAACGTATTCGACGGCGGTATGATCTATGCCAGCGCGAGCAGCGGTTTCAAGGCAGGGGGCTTCTCGCCCTTTGGCGACGCATTCCTGCCCTTTGACCCCGAGGACCTGTTGACCTACGAGTTGGGGTACAAGCTCGACCTCTGGGACCAGCGCGCTCGCCTGAACGGCGCTTTCTACTATTCTAAGTACGATGATATCCAGATCACGGTAACGCGTACGTTTCCGAGAGAAGACCCCGGGCTGCCGCCCGTGACACAAAATGGCACGGCGAACGCGGGCAAGGCCACCATCTGGGGCGCGGAACTGGAGTTCAGTGTCATGCCTGTGGAGAACCTGCTGCTGTCAGCAACCGCGAGCTATATCGATGCCCAGTACGATGAGTTCATCGACGAGTCTATCGAAGACCGGCAGGCGGTTTTTGTCGATCGCAGTGATGAGGACTTCGCGTACACGCCCGAGCAGACATACTCCCTGACGGCCCAGTACAACTGGGTCAGCGAACTCGGTGATATCACTCCGCGGCTGAACTACAGTTACGTCAGCTCCCAGTTCATCGGCCTGGACGCCCAGTCCGCTGCAGCGGACGAAGCCTACATAGACTCCTATGAAATCATCAATTTCCGGCTAGCCTTCAAACCCGATGCGATCGAAAGTCTCGAAGTTGCCGGATATGTCAACAACCTCGCGGATGAAGAGTACTTCGGGACGGGCATTGCCAGTATCAGTGGCGTTGGTTCTGTATCGTTGGTGCCCGGTAAGCAGCGCACTTACGGTATTGAGTTTCACCTTGACTGGTGACGGACAATTGTTTTCTCGAGGAGAAAAATACGAATGACCTGGCGACCTACTTTTTTTGCCGCGCTTTTCGTCACGATTACCGGATGTTCGAAATTCGACGACCCCACGCTGAAAATCGAGGTGAATCCAGGGGCCGCCGCTCCTCTGCCACATGTGGAGGAAGTATCCTTCAGCCCGACTCGCAATTTGCTCTGGGGTGACCTGCACGTTCACACGGCCCTTTCCTACGACGCCTATACCATGGGCGTACGCTCACTCCCCGACGATGCCTATACGTTTATGAAGGGCGGCACCATACAGCATGGGTTGGGGTACCCGATTCGCGCCAGCCGCCCCCTGGACTTCGGAGCGGTGACCGACCACGCGGAATATCTGGGTGTGCCTCGCTATCTTGCCGGGGAAAACAGGGACCTGCCCGACTCTGCCCTCATCGATGTTCTGAAAAGCGGGAGTCCGTTGAGGTTCAGCGCGCTCTTCATGTATAGAAGCTTTCTCAAGATGGGCTCGCGAGACAAGCGGGAAGAGAATTTCGGGCGCGATGATCTTAAGCCGGTGTCGACAGCTGCCTGGGATGAAATTCGTGAGGCTGCAAAACGGCACAATGAACCAGGCCGATTCACTGCATTCGTCGCTTACGAGTACAGTTCCATGCCCGACGAGCGCAATCTGCACCGCAACGTGATCTACCGGTCTGATCTGGCGCCTGAATATCCTTTTTCCTCCCGGGATTCCGATAATCCTGAAAATCTCTGGCGCACACTGGATGAGCAGCGCGAGCAGGGTATGGACGCGATAGCTATCCCGCACAACAGTAATGTCAGTGATGGCAGGATGTTCGAGTCGACTACCTTCAATGGCGGCGTGCTCACAGCAGAGTACGCTGACCTGCGCTCCCGCAACGAACCCCTGGTAGAAATATTCCAGGTAAAAGGCACGTCCGAAACATATCCAACCTTGTCCCCGGGGGACGAGTTTGCAGATTTTGAGCTGATGGACACGATAATGTCAGCCAGTGCCCAGCCGAGCCAACCGCGTGGTAGTTATGCTCGGGATGCACTGAGGACGGGGTTGGAGTTTGCCCATCGTGACGGCTTTAACCCCTTCCGATTTGGCGTCATCGCCAGTAGCGACAGTCATAATGCCAGTTCTTCAGTCGAGGAAGACAATTTCCACGGAAAGCTTCCGCTGCTGGATGGAACTCCCGCGCAGCGCCTCGGCACGGCTTTTATCAATGAGCGAATGGCTGTGGCCCGGGTCTATGGGGCGGCGGGCCTGGTGGCGGTCTGGGCAGAGGAAAACACTCGTGAGTCCCTCTTCAGTGCAATGCGGCGCAAGGAAACCTACGCCACGTCGGGACCCCGCATTTCACTGCGTTTTTTTGCCGGCTGGGATTACCCGGAGTCATTGCAAGGGGACGAGTGGCTGCAGGCCGCCTACGCGGCCGGCGTCCCGATGGGAGGCGAACTCGCCGCCCGGGAAGGCGCGTCTCCCTCTTTCATTGTCGTGGCTGGCAAGGATCCGCTAGGGGCGAACCTGGACCGTCTGCAAATAGTGAAGGCCTGGATTGATGAGAAGGGAGACAGCCACGAAAAGGTGATTGATGTTGCTGCCTCCGGTGGGAGAATGGAGCAGGCTATAGCGGGAGTGATTGCCGATGTAGGCAATACGGTAGACGTGGCAGACGCGAGTTATACCAATACCATCGGGAGTCCGGAGCTGTCTGTGATATGGCAGGACCCGGAGTACGATCCTTCACAGGAAGCGTTCTATTACGCAAGGGCAATCGAAATCCCCACCCCGCGCTATAGCACCTACGATGCCAAGGTATTGGGTATAGAGGCACCGGAGCCCCAGAGCATCCGGGAGAGGGCGGTCAGCTCTGCTATCTGGATGAGGGCGCTGTGAGAACCAAGCAACCTGGTAAAACTGACCTGCCCACTGGTTCGACTCCTGCATGTGAGTGAGGCTTTCACTGCCGGATCCACTCGATCCAGGGTGTCGCTCCAACGGCCAGTTGTCATAGCAGGCCCCCAATAGCTGCTATCATGATGCGCGTGCGACGAGCGCTCACAGTTTCAAGTGCTCCGCAGCCACGGCTACGGCCACCCCGCAATTCATCATAAGAGGAATCTCCATGCTCAAACTTGTTCAAAAAATCAGGGCGGCGCGGTTTGCCATGGTCGGATTGTTGGCTCTCTGCCTCGCCGGTACCGCAATGGCCAGGAGCCCGGTCTTGGACCACGTCGTCAGCAGCGGTACGCTCCGGGTGGCCATGTCGGGTGACCAGCCACCTTTCAACGCGGTCAGTCGTGACAAGTCTGTGATCGGCTTTGATGTCGACCTTGCGCAAGCTATTGCGGGCGCCATGCAGGTGAAACTGGAAATCGTGCAGATGCCGTTCGGCGACCTGATGTCGGCTGTGGTGGACGGCAAGGCGGACATGGTCATGTCGGGAATGGCGATCACGCCGGAACGCACCCAGGCGGTCAGTTTCGTCGGACCCTACATGATGTCGGGCAAGTCGATGGTGTTCAGCGCCGCCGCCCAGGGCAAGATCAAGACGGGCGCCGATCTGAACAAGGCCGAGATCAGGCTGGTGGCGCTGCAGAATTCCACCAGTGAGAGTTTTGCCAAACGCCAATTACCCAAGGCAGCGTTGCAGACCGTCGCCAACTACGACGAGGGTATCAAGATGGTCATGGCGGGCGACGCGGATGCCATGGTGGCCGATATGCCGGCCTGCAAGTTGTCCGTACTGCGCAATCCCAGCGCCGGGCTGGCTACCCTGGAGGAACCGCTTTCCATTGAGCCCGTCGGCATCGCCGTCCGTCGTGACGACGCCCAGTTCCACAACCTGGTGCGCAATTACCTGTCTACTTTCGAGAAGGTGGGTTTGACGACGCAGCTACGCCAGAAATGGTTTGAAAACAGCTCCTGGATTGCGGCTTTGCCGTAGAGTCCACGTCGGATTTCATCCCGGGCCAGTTCTTTCGCCCGTCACGAAGCGCCCATGTGGCGCTTCGCTCCTTTTCAACGGACAATCAATCCACCGATCAACTGCGCCTTGCGCGCTTCCACCTTCGCGGCCTCCGCGAAGCCATACCACTTCGCTATCGCAGCCCGGGTCCTCGCGACCAGCCGCCGGGCCGAAGCCATGTTCAATCCCTGCCGCTTCGCCACCGCGAGGAAGTCTTCATCGGTGATATCGGTGCGCTTGCGATTGACCGACATCTGGTGCGCGCTGGTAAAAGCGCCGTCGGGGTTGTAGGCATAGGTCACATCGTAAGCGGGGCTCAAGCGCCACTGGCCGCGCTTGTCCATCAGGAACGCGATCTGCTTGGTGTGGTCGTCGCGGTTGTAGGCCAGCACGTTGAATACCATACGCAGGAACAGCTGCTCCTTTTCGGCCATGCCCAGGTTCAGTGCGCGGCACACCATGAAGGCCTGTTCGTAGGAGGTGCCGCCGGGTAAGTTGAAGTCGTGGTGGCCGAGTGCGCACAGCGACTGCATGTGGATCTTCCCGCCGTCGTCAGTGCGGTCGAAGCGTCTGGTCATGAAGTGCGCGCGGCCGTTTTCTTCCAGCAGCCGGCACTGTGTCATCTCGATGCCGGCTTCCGTCGCCATCAGGTGATAGGCGAATTCGATGCGGCCATAGCCTTTCGGGTCTTCCAGTTCCTTGTCCTTGTTGTTTGTTACGCCATCGAACTTGAGTAACCAGTACGTGTTGCCGTCACCGGCATCGATCTGGCCGGAGCGCACGTGATTGGTCTCTTCATTCCAGGCGATGATGGCCTTGGCGCGTGCGCCCCCTGCCGAGGTACCGACAGCCAGTATCTTGTTCAGGCCGTCCACGTTTTTGTCCGTCGCGCTCCCCTGGAGCTCGAACTGCTGCGCCTCCTTGAGCGTCAGCACACGGGATGACAGTTCCACCAGCTCCTGGATGTCGAGAGCGATGTTCGCTTCGGCGTCCTTTTCCAGCACGGGGTGAAATTCCAGCGCGCCCATGCCGCGGGTGCCGACATACAGCAGGCGCTCAACGGGGGTGAAGGACCGGGGCGTGCGCCCCGTTTCCGCCAGCCACTGGTCAATCAGGGCGTTGCCGAACCGGTCGGGCAGGGAGTCGGCCAGCATGCCCGGCAGGCCGCGGTAGGTATCCTTGTTCAGAAGCGGGAAGGAGAAAACGCCGTCGCCCAGCGGCATTTGCAGTGGCGCCAGTTGGATACCGGTCGCCCTGAAGTCGGGGTCGTACTCGAACAGCGCGCACTCGCGATCGGGGTCCCAGACAACGTAGCCCACCGTCGCCCCCCACAACCTGACCTCGGCGGGTGTCATGCCTGGTCTTCCGGCCATGAAATAGTGCCGGGCGAGGTTTGCGGGGTCGCCGGTTTGCCGGCGTTGTCGCCTTTTTTCGGCTTTCTCACGCGTTGCCTGCGCGCAGGTGTCGACGACCGCTGCGCATCGCGTCCTGTCGCCGGCCTGTTCGCAAGTTCATAGGGCGAGACGGCGGGAGTGTCCATGGCGTCCAGTAGTGCGTCGAGCCTGCCCAGGTAGGCGATGACCTTCAGCAGGCCGTCGGTTTTGACGACATCGCCGGCCTCCATGCGCTGCAGGGTCCGCTCGGAGATACCGGCCTCGTAGGCGAGTTCCGATTGCTTGAGGTTCCTTGCGATGCGCAGGCGGGTGATTTTGTCCCCGAGGTCTTTTAGCGTATTTTCAATCATAATAAGACGACATATAGAGCGTATAATAGCGTAAATATCAATTAATACGTCAGATATAGCGGATAATAACTATAAAGAGGGCGTTGTGCAATAGAGGATATTAAAACGTCAAAAGTAGCAGTTTAATCGTATTTTGTCGATTAAAACGCCAGAATAGACGTATTATTATAGGGTTACATGTACGCGGTCCGCGTAGCGACGCATCCAGTTTTGCCCAGGGCATCCGGCATACGCCCGCCGTTTCGACCGACTGGCCAACTCATCCATGGCAGGATTCAAATCCCCGTTCAGCCCAACCGGCCGCGCCGCCGGAAAGCTGACCGCAACAGCCGGTTCGGCAGTGTCCAGCCACAGGAAATGATTGTTACCCCAGTCGCCCCATTCCGCCAGGGCAGGGGGGGTTGATCTCCCGGTTGAGCCGTTCACGCTTTTTTTCATGCCGGGAGAGTTGAAAAATTGCTGCAGGTTGAGGCAGCTACTGGCTCATTGTTATCGTTGGCGAATTTGTAATTCGCCATGCTCACCCCGGCGCAGAAGTAACAGACTTTTTTAAAACCGCAGAATGCTCGAGGCCTGACCATGTCATCGATCACAACATCGAATTTCCCCGCACTGGTCGTTGGAACCGGCTTCGGCTGTCGTATTCACGTGCCGGCGCTTCAGGCGGCCGGCTTCGATGTGGTGGGAATCGTCGGCACCGATGCGGAACGTACCGCCAGTCGTGCCGGATCTGTTGGGGTAGAGCTGAGCTATACGGACCTGGGCGAGGCAATCACCAGGACCGGCGCGGTTGCTGTGACCATTGCCACGCCCCCCGCTAGTCATGCCGCATTGACCCTTACCGCGATTGCCCACGGCTGCCACGTGCTCTGTGAAAAACCCATGGCGATGAATCTCGATGAAGCACGCAACATGCTGCAGGCCGCGGAGGAAGCGGGGGTCACTCACCTGATCGCTAACGAGTTCCGCTGGCAGCCGGATCGCGCCATTATCGCCCGCGCACTGGAGGACGGATTGATTGGCGAACCGCGGCTGCTGAATCTGAGCAATTTTATCTCGCTGGTGGCTTCACCCGACAGCAAAATGCCGCACTGGTGGTTCGATCCATCGGCGGGTGGCGGCTGGCTCGGTGCACAGGGGTCGCACCAGATCGATATGGTTCGTACCTGGCTCGGTGAGTTCGAAAGCCTCGGTGCTGCCCTGCCAATCGTCTCTGATCGCAAAAACGTCGCCGAAGACAGCTACGTTTTGCGCTTTCGCATGAAAAATGGCGCAGAGGGCATACTGCAACAAACAGCCGGCGCCTGGGGGCCGATAGCGTCGATGACGCGGGTGGCGGGGACGCGGGGTACCCTGTGGGTGGACAATGGAGCCGTGCATATCGCCGATTGCGACGGCGCCAGGGAACTGCCCGTTCCCGCGGACCTTGCGCTGCCCGAGTTTCCGGTCAGTGACGACGAGGGTCACAGGTACTCACACCTACTGGGGCCGTTTATTCGTTTGTGCGAGGCGCTGAAAGCCGGCGTCGATGGACGGCCGGCCAATAGCGCTGTAGCGCTGCCCACGTTCCGTGACGGAGTTGCCTGCATGGAGGTGATGGACGCAATCCGAACTTCAGCGGCGAACAACGGCGCACTGGTTTCTCTCTAGTTTGGGCACGCACGGGTAAGCGGCCTGCGCGCGGATATACCGCAATGAATGGCCACAACATCGGCATTGATCGGCTGTGCGTATTCGGCGTACATCCCGCTATGAATTGTGATGGGTTTCGCGCCTGGCAGTGCCCGTGACACGGCCAGGGATTGTGAAAGCAATGGAAACCAACCGTCATCTACGTCTACTATGTCGAGGATGAGACTAGTGTGGCGGCGGGTTAAGGCGCAGCAGTCGGCAAGCTACTCAAGGATATGAAGTTGGAATCGCTCTTTCGCCAGCTCGGGAATCTCCCGGCCTGATGGACGCCGGAACGGGCGCCACGTCGTCACTCTACGTACTGCTGTTGTACTTCGCCGTTATTGTCTGCCTCGGCCTGTTCTACTCGCGGCGAACGAAGTCCACCGAGGATTTCATCCTGGCGGGTCACAGTCTCTCCACACCGTTCGTGACCGGCTCCGTCGTTGCCACCTGGCTCGGAGGCGCTGTCGTACTGGGCGGTGCCCGCGAGGCGTATGTCGGGGGGTTCCAGGCGATTGTCTGGGACCCCTGGTCGCCGGTGATCACCCTGCTGCTCTTCGGCGTGTTTTTCGTGGGGATGTTCCGGCGGTCGCGCCAGGTGACCGCGATCGATTTTTACAAGTCCAGGTACAGCACCGGGGTCGGCCTGGTGAACATGGGCGTTTCCATCCTGGCCTATATATCCTGGCTTTCGGCGCAGTTCCTTTCGCTGGGTGTACTGATCAGTCTCGTCGCGGGACTCGACAATCTCACCGCCACCCTGGTGGGCGCAGCCATCATCCTGGTCATCTCCATCACCGGGGGTCTATGGGCGCTGTCGCGTTCGGATATGCTCGCCTTCATCATACTGACCATGGTGTTGCTGGCGACCCTGCCCTTTGCCTTCGCGGCGGTGGGTGGTGTGGGCGCCTTCGTCGATAACGCGGGGAATCTCGATGGCGCGCCCCCGTTCAGCCTGTTCTACACCAACCAGCCCGACGAGCGCGGTGTACCGGCCGGGTTCAGCGGCTACCTGGGCCTGCTCGGCATCCTGTACATGCTGGCGGCCTGGTTTTCGGTTGCGCTTGGCGATCTCGGGGGATCGGTGCTTGCCGCCCGTGCCCTTGCAGCCAGGGACGAGCGCGCCGCGACCCGCGGTTTCATCTTCGGCGGTTTCATCTACCTCGTCCTCGGCATGATCCCGGTCATTGTGGGGGTGTGTATGTTCATACTGAACCCATCAATCCCCGAGGCGCAGCTGGACGATATCTTCCCGTCCTTCGTGAGCACTTACGCGCCGGCATGGTTTGCGCCGCTGTTCTTTGTCGCGGCGTGCGCTGCAATCGTCAGCACGGCCGGCGATACCGTCCTGACCTCCGGTGCGCTGCTGGGGTATACGGCGCTCCGGACACTCCGGCCGGCGGCGACTGACAGGCAGTGCCTGTTCGCTACCCGCATTGCCATGCTGGGAATTACGGGTGCGGCCCTTTTCTTCGGCCTCTCCGTGGGCAATCTCTACAAACTGCTGGTATTCGCCGGGGCCGTAGCGTTCCCCGTGATGTCGGTCACCCTGGTCTGCGGCATCCTGTGGAAGAGGGCTAACGTCGTCGGCGCGTGGGCCTCGATGCTGACCGGCACGGTGAGCTGGGTGCTGCTGGTCTTCTGGGTGTTGCCGCATGTCGAGGGCGAGATCTGGGACGCCATCTACATCGCCTCTGTGCCCGCGTTCCTGTGCAGCCTGCTGGCGATGGTGATGGTGTCCCTGCGCACGCAGCGGTCCTGCCCGCCGCAGCCGATCCGCGACATCGACGGCAATGACATTTCCAATACGCCGCTGTTCAGCTGGGGCAGGCGCCGCCGCACGGAGGCCTAGCCTAGCGCCGCCGGACCACCAATACCTCGTAGCGTCCCCGCGGGCCGATAAAATGTGAGCACAGGCCGCTGACCACGCTGATCACGATAGCGCCGAACACGGAGCTCCAGAAACCCACCACGTCGAACCCGTCGACCAACCAGCCGGCGAGATTGAGCATGGCGGCGTTGAGGAGCAGCAGGAAAAGGCCCAGCGTCAGGATCGTGAAGGGCAGGGTGAGCAGGATCAGCATGGGGCGCACGAAGGCGTTGATGAGACCGAGGGCTATCGCTGCCCAGACAAGGGCGCCGGTCGAGGCCGAGCTGACGCCGGGCACGAGATAAGTGGCGAGCCAGATACCGAGCCCGGTGACCAGGGTGCGTAAGATGACTCCCAACATACCGTCAACCTGTTACCCGGGTTGCGCTGCAACTCCGGGCCGTGCGCATGGCCGGGTGCAGGCTCCCCATGAATCCGGGCCACTCGAGCCGCGGCTTTCCAGCCGGGCGGACCGATGCCCGGAGGGTCTGGCGATGCGCATGAGGCATTACGCTAAAGCGTTTGTCTCGCTGCGGCGACACGGGACCCTGGTCCGTTCAGAGTTTCTCCAGCTCGAGGGCCATGGCCCGCGTGTAGGTGAGAATAATCGTCTGGCCCAGCGTCACGCCTTCCATCCTGGCCGGGTCGATATCCCCGATCACGTGCACTTGGCCCATCGGGTCGAGCACTGTAACGGTCCGCGTGATGCGGTTCATTCCCTCGATGGTGCAGACAGCGCGTATCACCTTGCCGACGGCGGCGCCCGGATCGATGCTCTCGCCGGCCAGCGCCGCGGCGTCCAACTCCGCCCACGGCACCAGCAGTTCCTCCTCGGTGGGCTCACGCAGTTCGCCGGCTATGGACTCCAGAAAGGTTGCCTGCACCAGGTCGCCGACGGCGAATTCATCGAAACGTTCGACAGCATCGCCGACCTGCATCGAGACCTGGTTGCCGAGCGGACCCTGCAGCACAAGGATGCGGTTCTCATTATCGATAGCGGTGATCTCGGCGGAGATTTGTTTCGCGACGGCGCGCTCTCCGGAGCCCTTGGTCGCAATTTCGATCTCGGCCAGTGCCGTGAAGCTGCCGAGCATAAAGTACAGCGCTGTCGTAACCGCGAGCGCGAAACTGTGTCGGGATAATTGCATCGATGGGCCTCTTGGGGTGTGCCGGGGGAGAGAGGGGATGAGTGTAGTCTCAATCGAGTGAAGTCACCAATATTTTCGGGGACGCGTGGTGCGGGCAGTACAGCGACGGTGAGCGACAGTGGCTCTCCAGCCTGATGCCCCGCCGACTCTTGACCCGCGCGATGACCCATCTTCCGTTCGGCTACCGTGGCAAGCCCTCGTCAGGCGTCGAGCTTGTATCGCGGGTAGGCACCGATAATGCACTGCTCTACGAAGCCGAACCCGGTGTGCCCGTTTAGCCTGACCTCGACCACCTGGTGCATGATGGAGTACCGCTCCTCGGCGGCATTTGCCTCTGACACGGCCCAGCGTTCGTGGCCCGTCGCGAGTTCCCCGTGCCATTTACCATGGTTCCAGATGGCGTGCCCATAGCCTATGGAATAGGTCCATGCGGTGAGCAGCGGCGGACCGATCTCAATGGTCCGGATCTCTTCGGTGCTCGATGAGCCACCGAGATTCACTGTGCCACCCACGATACGGCGAGATTGACTGTCAACTTTGTAGTCGTGCGTCCATTCTGCGATATGCTCGATTGACGACTCGTGTACCGGCACCGCGTCCTCGCGTTCATACAGCGGTGCGATCATGCTCTGCTGCTTGATGAGCCGATCGTTCTCCGTGTCTTCAAAGCGCAGGGAATGAACGCAGAACGTGCCGAAATTGAGAGGTACCCAGTTCCAGAAAAGTTGCTGGGTAGCCCGGAAGTTTTCGCCGCTGTCGTCGCCCAGTTTGCGCACGCCCCACGAGCGGTCTTTTACACCGAGGCAGCTGACGGGTGACACCGGCGTACGTACACCATCTATCTCGAACCAACCCTCCCAGCAGCCGAACTGGGTCCAGCGGGTAGCGTCATTGGTTACCTGCTCGCCCGTTGAGACGGTTGTCCGCTCCTCCTCCAGGGGTGCGGAGCGCGCCAGCCAGCGCAAATGGCAGGTAAGGCCGCTGTCATTGGGCGACAGGGTCACTGTCATGACTCGCATGGGGCTGTCAATGCGCACCTCCAGTTCGCCCAGCCGGGTTTCAGTGGGTTCGTCAGGATCCCGGCGCGAGGCAAAGTATGAGTGATGTACCCCATCGATCAGGAAGGTGACGGCAGCGTCCATGACTTCCCGGTTGGGATAACGCCCCAGCGCCAGCGCGAAATAGAAGTCGCCGTTGCGGTGGAAGCCATTGGCGAAGTACCGATCGTAGGCGTCCTTTCCCGTGCTCAGTGGCTGGCGAATAGGGTCTGGAGTCTGGTGTATGCAGAAGTCGTCGTGCAGGCTCAGCATGGTGGTCCTCGTGAGTCTTGTGTTGGAAAGGGCCCTGGCCCCGTGTCAGGTGGGCTCCGGGTAGCCGAAGACCCGGGCCATCTCGATACTGCCGAAGTTGACTTCATCGACGCGCGACGCCGCCGGCTCCGCCCCGGACTGGATTGCAAAGCGACCTGCCCGCAGGCGCATGACGGCCAGGCGGAACGCGGCCCAGCGCTGAAAGTAGTCGAGGTTAGCCAGCTTCACGCCCGCCTGGCTCTCGTAGTATGTCGTGATGTCTTCCTGGCTCATGGCGCCATTGCGAGGATCGGAGCCCTCCTCAAGGAAAAAGCGCTCGAAAAACACGAACCAGCCGATATCAACTTCCCGCGCGGTGATCTCGGCGATTTCCCAGTCTAGGACGGCAGTCAGTTCACAGCCGTCGAACAGCATGTTGCCAATTCTCGCGTCACCCCAGTTGAGCACTGGAGCGGATGTTGCCGGGATGTTGTCCTGTAGATACGCCAGCGCCGACTCGAGCAGGGGATAGGTCTTGTCGACGGATGCCTCGTCAAGATGCCCGCGGTAGGCGTCCAGTTGCGCCTGCAGGGGAGAGCGGTCTCCTGAACCCGAATAGAGCGGCTCGAGTCCAGCCCGCCGCCAATCCACTGCATGGATACGAGCGATCATGCCGATGGCCTGCCGGTACATGGACTGCAGCGAAACCGGGTCCTCGGGAATGTCCCACGCATCGAAGTTTGCCTCTCCGCGCATTCGTTCCATGACGTAAAACGGTCGCCCCAACCATCGCGTATCGGGTTCGCTCCAGAGCACGGCCGGAGTGGGAATGTCTGCCAGCCGTGACAGGCAACTGAGTACAAATGCCTGTTGGTTCACGTCCACGCCGGGGATGGGCGTGTTCCGGGTCGCTGGCTGGATGCGCACAACCGCGTCCAGGGACGCCGGCTGGCCATTTCGCCGGTAGGTCACCTCGTGCAGGTAGGTCTCGTTCACGGCACCGCTGCCAGGGGGCGTGAAGTGGGTGACCTTCGCATCCTCGAGTTGTGCGGATTCGTTGTACCAGTGCTCCAGCTTCCCGCGTATCTCGTCCTGATGTTCGCTGCCCGGCTTGTCGAACTTCATCTTCATAACGCTATGCCGACCAGCCGAAGGGCTCGTAAGGGCCCACCAGTAGCTGCTCGGTGTGACCGAAGCCGACGACTTGCCCGTTGCAACTGAAACTCATGACAGAGGCCAGGAACTGGCGCTGCGTCGGCCACTGGTCCACCTCTGCAACAGGGGCGGACTCCCGTTCCACGGCAAGTTCGTCGCCGTGATCGAGGCCGTGATGCCAGGTGTCGTGATTGTAACCAATGCCCGTGTACGCAATGCATGCCAGGCAATGGCCTTCCAACTGCAAACTCTCGCCACTGGCCATCTCCAGGCGGTAGTTACCGCCGACGATCCGCCTTCCCGATTCGGCAAACTGCAGGTCGAACTCCCAGTGCCTGGTATGTGCCAGCGCCTGTTCTCCCACGGGGACAGCCTGCGGTTCAGGATAAAGGGGAGCAAGGTAGCCGGCGCGTTCCACCGAAGTTCCGTCGCCCCTGTCAAGTGTGCGGAACACGCCAAAGCGGTCCTGCAGGCGCGCGACTACGTTCATCCAGAAAATCTGGTCGCCCTGGCGTGGCGTGACCTGTTGCTCTCCAATCACGCGCACTCCCCAGGATTTATCGCGCAGTCCGAACACGCCGCCTGGCGGACAATCCTGCCGCACGCCGTCTACCTGGAGCCACCCGGACCACCGGCCGTACTGCATAAAGCGGGTCTGGTCGATCCAGTGAATACCGTCCTTCCCGACCTGCAACCGGCCCTCGTCGATGGCTCCCGACTCCGCCTCGTAGACAAGATCGCAGGACAGCCCCTGCTCATTGTCGCTTACGCGACAGCGCAGCCGGCGCATCGGTTGTTCCACCAGCACCTCGATCGGCCCAACGCGGCAGACGGCGGGGTCGGGCCCCAGGCGGTCACTGGCGTGAAGACTGTGCTGCACCCCGTCTACCACCAGCGTGAAATGTGCATCCTGTACGAAACGATTCGGGTATCGACCAAAGGCGAAGCCGAACAGAATGTCGGCGGACGGGGAATATCCGAGGAAAAAATACCGATCATAGAAATTCCTGTCGGTCGTCCCCGGCACGCGAACGTAGTCCGGGGTCTGGTGAATACAGAAATCGTCGTAGGTACTGATCATGGCGTCATTCCACCACGGCTGCGGTTATCGATGCCGTGTTGTCCAGGTACAGTTCTTCGCCGCTCATGTACTTTGACTCGTCCGATATCAGGTACAGCACGGCATATGCGATGTCATCCGGCTCGCCCATGCGCATTTGCGGTGCGCCCGGTGATATGGGGCTGTTTTGGGGCAGGCGCATCTGGTCCATGCGGTCGCCAAGTTCCGCGGCTATGTTCAGGTTGATCGGTGTGTCGATTCCACCGGGATGCACCGAGTTGCAGCGGATGCCCAGCTTGTTCTGGGCGCAGTAGACCGCCACGGCGCGGGTGTAGGCGGCCACGGCGGCCTTGGAGGCGCAGTAACCGCTATAAAAATACAGGCCGGAGCGCGCGGCGATTGAGGACATGTTCACGATTGAGCCGCCGCCGCTCCCAATCATCGCCGGCAGTGCATACTTGCAACCCAGCATGACGCCCTCGATATTAACTGCGCACATATGTCGCCATTCGGCGAGGTCGAAGTTCACCGGGTCGGCCACATGCAGCACACCGGCGTTGTTGACCAGGCCGTCGAGGCGCCCATAGTCATCAAGCACTGCGGCGACCAGGTCGGCCCACGCCTGCTCCTTGCTGACATCGAGGTGGCGGCAATCCACGTCGAACTCTTTGGAACTCGATGCGTCGAAGTCAAGGACATCGGTAGCCACCACCCGGGCGCCTTCCCTGGACAACATCTTCGCATCAGCCCAACCTAGACCTCGCGACGCCCCGGTGACAATGACTACCTTGTCCTGAACTCGACCCATGACGACTCCTGTTAAACTGTGAGGTGATGACCCCATCTGTTAGAGCGGTGCTCGCTGATGACAGTCCGTATAGCGATTGCTATATTGCAGGCTCGTTCGGCATAACCGGCAAACCAATCCCAGCGACCTGCAAGACACTGACAGAGATGCCCGCACGGAAATCAAATTCACAGCTCCCCGACAGCGTGATCGAACGACGCCAGCGCATCATCGACACCACCCGTGAGTTGATCGCAGAGCAGGGCATTGAGGGCATCACCATGCGCGATCTCGCCTCGCGGTGCAGCGTCGCCGTCGCTACGCTATACAATCAGTTCGGCAGCCGGGAAGCGATTGTCGCGGAGGCCCTGAGGATTGATTTCGAGGGCCGGTTTAGCAGCTTCCCGGAAGACGTCGGCCCTGTGGAGAGCCTGGAATCCAGGATCACTGAGTCCGCTCGAGCCATTACAGGTGAACTGCGCGACTACACGCGTTCGGTAATGTTTTTCTACTTCCACTATAAACCCGATTCCCAGCTACGCGCGACGATTCACGACTTCGTCGTGGCGGACTTCACCGCGATCACCAAACAAATTGCTGCTCGCGATGAACTGCAAAGCTGGGTCAACCCTTCTCAGTTCGCAGACGATCTGGTTACCCAGCTCTACGCTCTCGCCTCCAAGTGCACTCAGGGCTACATCCCGCGCCGGAAGTTCAAGCAGCGCCTCATGCTTGCTGCCGCAGCCAGTTTTGCCGGTATTTCCCGCGGTGCCACCCGGAAGGAGTTTGAGGCACTCGCGCAACGCTACCAGCGCTAGGGGCGGCGAGAGCCTCAGAACGAGTAGGTTACCTCGGCTCCCCAGCTACGCAGGCGCTGTATCGTTGCGAGCTGGTCGTTAGTGAAGCCTCGAGTGGCGCCGAACACGCCGATGTCCTCATCGGTCAGGTTGCGCCCGATGACGGCAAACCGCCATTTTCCGTCAGAGGTCTCTACCGCTGCGCTGGCGTCGATGCGGGTGTAGCTATCCTGCACCAGGAACGGGCTGTTGGTTGTCTCCAACTGGTAGTCGTCCGACCAGAAGAGGTCCGTCCGCAGGCTGAACACCAGGTCGTTGACGGGGTAAACCAGGTAGCCGCCCAGGCCAAACGTGTAGTCCGGAGCGCGAGGCAGGGACTTGCCATCGAGGTCCTGGGTGTTGGTGGCGGTGTCACAACCTTGCGCCGCGGTCTGCAGGGTATAGCACTGAGAGCGGTAGTTTGAGTATTCGCCATCGTTGTACGTGGCGAAGGCGGACAGCTGCAGGTAGCTGTTGGCTTGCCAGCGCAGGTTGGCTTCAACCCCCTTGGTGAGCGCCTCGCCCGCGTTGCCCACAACGAAAGAGGCGGTTTCAGGCACGTAGAGATTCACCTGCAAATTGGTGAATTCATAATCGTAGGCGACTACATCAAGGCTCAGGCTGTCATCGACCAGCCGGGTTTTGAATCCCACCTCGTATCCTTCGACTTCTTCGCTGTCGAACTGGAAGTCTTCCAGGGTCAACCCAGCCTGCGGCGTCGCGCCGAGGGAGAAGCCGCCGGGCAGAAAGCCCTCGCGATAGGAGGCGAAGAAGTGCATGTTCTTTGACGGATTCCACTCCAGTGTGACCTGGGGAGAGACGTTGTCGTCACTGAACTTGTCTTTGATCAGTGTGCCCTCCGGCAACCAGAATGGAAACTCGAATATCATGTCGAACCACTCGTTGACGAAGAAGAGGTCATACACGGCGTCCTTCTCTTCATCGGTATACCGTGCCCCCGCGCTGAGAGTCACCTCCTCGGTGATATCCCACACGACCTCTGCAAAGGCCGACAAGCTCTGCGCATCCTGCGAGGCGATGTGTTCCTGGGAAGCTGCACGCCCATTGCGCGTATCCGGGATGGCAAGAATGATCTGTGATGCGTTGCGGAACACGAACTCAGTGTCCTGGAAATTCACACCGGCAAGAAAATTCAACGGGCCGGAAAAGTTACTTAATGCGCGCAATTCCTGGGAAAACGACTCGTTGGTTTCTTTCTGGTCCGCCGTAATATTGCCCTGGGCGGCGACGTAACCTGTTTCGTCCTTGAGGGTATAGTCACTCCAGCCGGTCACAGAGGTGATCGTCCATTGGCCGACGTCCCAGTCCATGTTCAGGCTGGTCAACACGGAATCGAAATCTCCCTGCGGCTCGCCAAAACCCAGGCCAGGCGGTCCCGGATACACGGTGATCTTGTCATTCAGCTCACAGTCGTCGGCGATGGGGTAGTAGGCGCCGGTTGAATCCGCGGTATCTGCGGGTACACCCGTTATGGTGGTGCCGTCGGAGGCGGGACCACGGCAATTAAAGAGCTGTCCGCGCGTGGCGGGTCCGTCCGTCTCCTGCTCGACCGCCTGTATCTTGAAGTTTGCCGAGAATGTCTCGGAGGGCTCCCAGACAAGCGTC
>JAUIMF010000116.1 GCA_030433415.1 Gammaproteobacteria bacterium
CGAGCGTGCGTTTACCCAGCGACACCTCACGGTCATCGTCCGCTGTCACTTCGGGCTGGGCTTCTTCTTCTGTTGCCATGGCACTTACGCTCCCGGGCTGCCCCCGTGCTAAACCGCGCTCAAAACCGCACTGATGGGTGCCCACCAAAACTCGATCTACGCACAAAACGGCAGCACCTGCTTGGCATTCTCCCATGCTGACCCGGAACCGAACAGGGGAACCTGGTCCCTTGTTGTGTAGAATCGCCACGGTCAGAAACTCAACTTCACCATCGCGACACGCGCAGGCCGAGAATCAATGATCCGAAACTCCAACAGGACCCGACGCTCACACCAACTGTTCACCCTATTGGTTTTGGCTCCACTGCTGTCTGCCTGCGCGGACAATGCGGGCTCCTTAGAAACAAACACCCCAGCGCCACTGCCTTCGGGCGAGGGTATGGTCGTCACCGCCAACCCCCACGCCACCGAAGCTGGCGCCGCAATATTGCGCGCCGGCGGAAGCGCCGTTGATGCAGCAGTCGCCATCGAGTCGGTACTGAGCCTGGTGGAACCCCAGAGCTCGGGTCTGGGTGGCGGCGGGTTCATGACCTATTACGACAGCGCGTCTAAATCCGTAATGATTTACGACGGACGCGAGACCGCACCTCAGGGCGCGCACAGCGATATGTTTCTGGATAGCAACGGCAAACCCTATGGCTACCTGGAGGCGAAGAACAGTGGGCTGTCTATTGGCGTACCCAGTGTTGTCGCCATGCTCAGCATGGCGCATGGCGAACAAGGCAGACTCCCCTGGCAGGATCTTTTTGATGACGCGTTGCGCTTGTCTCGCGAAGGCTTTGAAGTCTCGCCCCGCCTACGATCATTTTTTGAGAAGTACGGCACGCGCTTGATCCCGGCGACGGCCGAGGAAGGCCCTCTTGATGCCTATCACTATTTCTTCGACGAGTCGGGCGAGCTGCGCACGCACCTCAAAAACCCAGCCTATGCCAATACCCTCGAACAGATTCGCCGGGACCCCAGGGCGATGTACCGGGGCGAACTGGCTGCCGCCATTGTCGCGGCCGCGCAACACGCGCCGAGGGCAGGCACCCTCAGTATTGAAGACATCGCTGCCTACACGCCACGCAAACTGGAGCCACTGTGCGCCCCCTATCGCGAACTCGAGATTTGCGGCCCTCCGCCCCCCGCATCGTGGGTCGCCGTGGGCATGATCCTTGGCATGCTCGATGCGCACCCGTTTCCGAGTGGGGACCAGTTAAAAGACTGGAACACCTTTGTTGAAGCACAGCGCCTTGCCTACGCGGATCGCGACCGCTACGTAGCGGATGACACCCATATTGCGGTACCGCTCCAGGGAATGCTCCACCCCCAGTACCTGGCCCAACGAGCCACACTGATCGATGACATGGCAGCACTCCCAACCGCCCCGCATGGTGATCCATGGGCCTTCGAGGATTCACAAGCTGCGTTACCGGGCACGGACACCACAATCGATTACGCGGGCACCACGCACTTTGTTGTCGTCGACGGTTGGGGGAATGTCGTGTCGATGACCGCTACGGTCGAGAGCATTTTTGGCTCGGCGCGCATGGCGGGCGGCATGTTCTTGAATAATGAACTCACGGATTTCGCCAAAGCGCCGCGCGACGCCAACGGCCAACTCGTTGCCAATCATCCGGCCCCCGGCAAGCGCCCCCGCTCCTCCATGTCACCCACGATAGCGCTTGATAAGGACGGCAACTTTCGCCTGGCGACGGGCTCTCCTGGCGGCAACTCGATCATTGCCTATACCGCGAAAACCCTGGTGGGCATGCTCGACTGGAACATGACTCCGCAGCAGGCGATTGAACTGCCCAACGTCGTCGCACGCGGCGATACGGTACGCGTCGAAAAGGCTCGGGCTACGCCAGAGCTACTGGAGTCCCTGACCAATCATGGCTTTAACGTACGCGAATCCGCGGGTGAAAACTCTGGCCTGTCGATTGTGCTGCGCCATCCTGATGGCAACCTCGAAGGGGGCGTTGACTCTCGCAGGGAGGGCACGATCGCTATCGTGCCACCCGCGATGGTTAAGGCGACGCGCTGACAGTCACGCCATGCCATGCCATCCAGAAAGGTGCCTAAACAAACGAAGGCACCTAAACGGAAGACGCTTCCAGGCCATCATCATCACGCGCCTGGGTCTGCGCCACCTCCAGTAACGAGGCGACCACTGGATCCGTCAGGCGACCCGCTCGGGCACACAGTCCGATCACCAGATCAGGCAACCCACCCGGCGCGCGCAACCTCACCTGATCCACCAGCGCACTGGCATGCACCACCAGGCGCGGCACAATGCCCACTCCCAGGCCCAGCGACACCATCGCCACGATGGCCTCATGGCCCGACACCCTGGCGTAGATCTGTTCCTCGCCCTTTAGCCGCTCTCGCAGCCAGGCGTCGGTGATATCCCGGGTGACTCCACGCTCCGGAAGAATCCAGGGACACTCGGCCAACGCTCGCCAAAACGCCCGTCCGTTTTTTTGCTCCACCGATGAAGACAAATGCTCTGATGAGCCAGGCAAACAGAGCATGAGCGGTGTGCGCGCCACTGGTTGAAAGTTCAACGTGTCTGGAAGCGTGCGGGGCTGGGCGATCATTGCCACATCGGCGTGGCCCTGGCGCACTTTTTCGAGGCCGTCCGCCTGATCGCCTGTCTGCAGGCGCACATCTACCGCAGGATAAGCAGCGCGATAGGCCTGCAATAGCGGGGACAGCAGTCGATAGCTTGCGGTGACCGAGCAGAAAATACGTAACTCCCCGCGTACCGCGCTGCCTTCACCGACCGCCAGCCGCAGCGCCTTCCATTCACCCAACGTGTGCTCGGCGTACTGGCGCAGCGGTAACGCGGCACTGGTGGGGTGAATACCCCGGCGATCCCGGTCGAAGAGCGTTGCTCCCAGTTCTTCTTCCAGACGCTGCACGGCGCGGCTTACGGCCGACACACTCATGTGCAGATCCTCCGCACTCTGGGTAAAACTCAGCGTTCCGCAGACCGACAGGAACACCTGTAAAGAACGAACATCCATGGTCCACCACATTGGAACTGATCGGGATTTAATTGCGTTAAACGCAAAACTGAATTCAGTATATAGCGTTTTACGCAATCATGTCGGTCTTCTACACTGCAGTCCACTCACACAGGAGGAACCCACCATGGGACAAAACTACTTTAATACCCTGCCGCTGCGCCTGCAGCTCGAAGAGCTTGGCAAGTGTCGCTTTATGGGACGCGAAGAATTCGCCGATGGCGTCGACAAACTGCGCGGCAAGAAGATCGTGATCGTTGGCTGCGGCGCCCAGGGCCTGAACCAGGGTCTGAACCTGCGCGACAGTGGCCTGGACGTCAGTTACGCCCTGCGTGAATCCGCCATTCAGGAGCAGCGTGCTTCCTGGAAAAACGCCACGGAGAACGGCTTTACCGTAGGCACCTACGAAGAGCTGATCCCAACCGCCGACGTGGTGATGAACCTGACGCCCGACAAGCAGCACACCAGCGTTGTCGAGGCGGTTATGCCCCTGATGAAGCAAGGCGCCTGCCTGGACTACGCCCACGGTTTTAACCTGGTAGAAGAAGGCATGCAGATCCGCAAGGACATCACCGTCGTGATGATGTGCCCCAAATGCCCCGGCACCGAAGTGCGCGAAGAGTACAAGCGTGGCTTTGGCGTTCCGACACTCATCGCGGTGCACACCGAGAACGACCCTAATGGCGACGGTATGGAAATCGCCAAAGCCCTGGCCTCGGGCACTGGCGGCGATCGCGCGGGCGTACTCGAGTCCTCACCGATTGCTGAAGTGAAGTCAGACCTGATGGGCGAGCAGACGATTCTCTGCGGCATGCTCCAGACCGGCGCCATCCTCAGCTTTGACAAGATGGTCGAGAAAGGCGTCGACCCCGCCTATGCCTCCAAGCTGATCCAGTACGGCTGGGAAACGGTGACCGAAGCACTCAAGCACGGCGGCATCACCAACATGATGGATCGCCTGAGCAACCCCGCCAAACTGCGCGCGTTCTATCTGGCGGAAGAACTCAAGACCATCATGGCGCCCCTGTACGAGAAGCATCAGGACGACATCATGAGCGGCGAGTTCTCGCGCACCATGATGGAAGACTGGGCCGCGGGCGATGCCAACCTGTTGAAGTGGCGCGCTGCCACGCAGGATACGGCGTTTGAAAAAACCCCAAGCACCGATGCAGAAATTCCCGAGCAGGAATACTTTGATCACGGCATTCTGCTGGTCGCCATGTGCAAGGCCGGTGTGGAATTGGCGTTTGATGTGATGGTCGCTGCGGGCATCAAGGAAGAGTCTGCGTACTACGAGTCGCTGCACGAAACTCCGCTGATCGCCAACACCATTGCGCGCAAGAAGCTGTACGAAATGAACGTGGTGATTTCAGACACCGCGGAATACGGCTGCTACCTGTTTGATCACGCCTGCCGTCCGCTGCTGCAGGACTTTATGGCATCAATTGAAACGGACGTGATCGGCGAAGGTATTGGCAGTGATACGTCGGTGGATAACCAGGAACTGATCCGTGTGAATGATGCGATTCGCTCTCACCCGGTTGAAGTGGTTGGCAAGACCCTGCGTGGTTATATGACGGCGATGAAGAGTATCGTCTGATTCTTCCTTTCGGTGCGCCCGGTTGGGCGCACCGTTTACATTCCTCTCTTTAAACTTAACCTCTGGTTTTCAGCGACAGCACTTCTGGCACTGCTGGGCCTTGTGAGCTTGGCGTTTAGGCCTTCATTCACATGCACGGGTCGGATATCAACGCTAACGATAACTCATGCGTATACGACGCCCTTTGCACCGAAAACTATTCCCTATTCGATGCACGCGGACGATTCGGAGGTAATTGAAAGATCTGATGATCAGGTCGGCTAGCACGTTTCTGTTAAGCTATCGAAGTCACTCATGAGGGCAAAAGCAGTGGGTAGCGTCTCAAATACCAAGCAAGCAGCGCAAGAGCTAATCGATCGTCTGCCGGAAGACACAACCTGGGAGCAACTGGTGTATACCCTGCAGGTCCGCCATGACATTGAAGCCGGCCTGAATGATGTGAAAGCCGGTCGGGTGCATACATCCGATGAGATCATGGCGTCTCTGGGTATCGATAACAGGTGAAGGTTGTCTGGACCGCCCGGGCGCTTTCCCGGCTCCAGACGATTCATGACTATATCGCGGATGATCAGCCAACCAGCGCCCAGCGCTGGATCGCTCGTCTCGTCGCACGCGGAGACAGCCTGTCAGACAACCCCCAGCGGGGCCGGCCAGTACCTGAGTACACAGAAGAACTAGTCCGGGAAGCTTGGGAAGGGGACTACCGAATCATCTATCGCATAAGCGCGGGTCGCGTAGAGATTTTGACAGTGCGCCATGGCTCGCAGATCCTACCGGGCGAAACCCAGCTGCTGTAGTAACTTCAGTTCACTTGCGTCAAACCTTCCCCATCAGGCCAAAGCATCCAGACCCTTCTGGTCTACCAGGTTCAGCAGCTTCAATGACGGGCCATTCGGTTTTTTTACACCGCGCTCCCACTTTTGCACCGTTGACACACTGGTATTCAGATAAGCCGCAAAGACGCCTTGACTTGCCCTGACCCTCTGTCGAAGTTGCTTGATCTGGCCCGCACTGTACTCGCGCACCGGCGGCAAACAAAGAGCATCAAACTCCTTCAACGTCACGTCACCAAGGACACCCGCTTCGTACAAGTCCTTGGCGCTTTCGTGTACTACTTCAAGAATCTCTTTAGACATTCAATGTAATCTCCACCAGCGCGCCATGTTCAATCGCTTGGGTCAACTCCGCTTTTGTCATTCCCAGCAGCTCTTTTGCCAACAATTTCAGGGCTTTCAATTCATCCGCCGAGACGTTTGCTCGCTGGTTCTTGGCAAACCCATAGACGAAGAACGCCCGACTCCCAGCTCGATAGACCAACAGTGTACGTATCCCACCGCGTTTTCCGCGCCCCGGAACTGCAATGCGCTTTTTATATATTTGACCCCCGAGTTCAGCATCCACAAGACCTCGAGCCATTTCGATGACAGCTTGACGTAACACATCGTCACCGAGGCCCTCCTTCTTGGCCCACCTATCAAAACTCTTGTTTTTGAATACCTGCATAGTGCAATTGATTCGAGGCGCAATATAGCACTAGGTGCTACACTTTAAACAGTGCCACAACTATCGCATTTACAGGTCAGGCCGGTACCAATGAAGTCGGATTTGAAGAAAAACAGGCGCAAACCAGCCCGGACACACCACAAACCGCAGTACGTCAGTCATGTTGATAGGCCTAAAAAGGCTGATGCGAAAAGAAACGCGGCACCACCCCAGGCAGCACCGCGCCAGACCCTAAGGCCGCAGAATCTTCTCCCCGCGGGCAATACCGGCAACGCCAGACCGCACCACTTCGAGAATATCGGCTTCGGGAATCGCCGAGACAAAGGAGTCGAGCTTGTCCGTGGTGCCCGCCAGCTGGATGGTGTAGACCTTGGGTCCCACATCCACGATCTGACCACGGAAGATATCCGTGGTGCGCTTGATCTCTTCGCGCTGGCCGCCATCGGCGCGCACTTTGATGAGCATCAGGTCGCGCTCCACGTGGGCGCCTTCTGTCAGGTCCACCAGCTTCACCACGTCCACCAGGCGATTCAGGTGCTTGGTGATCTGCTCGATGTGCTTGTCGTCGCCAAAGGTGGTGAGCGTAAGACGCGACAGTGTCTTGTCTTCTGTCGCCGCCACGTTCAGCGAGTCGATGTTGTAGCCGCGTTGGGAGAACAGGCCAACCACCCGCGACAGGGCACCGGGTTCGTTCTCCATCAATATGGAAATGATGCGTCGCATGTCAGGTCCTCTCGTTCTTGCTCAGCCACATATCTTTCATGGAACCGTTGGGCGCCACATGCATGGGATACACGTGCTCCATGGGGTCCACGAAGATATCCAGGAACACC
>JAUIMF010000025.1 GCA_030433415.1 Gammaproteobacteria bacterium
AGTTCTACTCTTTGCCCCGCAGCGGGGTGAATCTTCCGCCAACGTATGAAGTATCGAAGTCCTACACAAGCTCAATTAAAGCCTGCGGATAACAGAACCTTGCCCGCGCGGAAGTGCTTGCTTTTGCGACGAGCCTTGACCATTCTCCTGCCCTCTACAAGAAAATCTAACGAGGGCACGAATTCCCATGGCACGATTCCTCGCTGTTTTCATACTTGCATTCGGCGGATGCTGTATCGCTGAGCCCCGGTCAGAACCTCCCAACATCGTGCTCATCGTTACTGACTACATGGGCGCAACCGACATCGGGCCCTACGGCGCAACCGACATACGCACACCTTCCCTGGACACCCTGGCGACGCAGGGCATGCGCTTCACCAACTATTACGCAGCTGCCCCCATCTGCGGTCCGTCCAGAGCGGCGATGATGTCCGGGCAGTACCCGGCGCGAATCGGCTTCGAACACAATCTTGGCGAAGGCAACGAAGGATTGGACAAGCGTATCGCCACCCTACCTGCGCTGCTCAAAGCTAAGGGGTACCGGACTGGTCTGTTCGGTAAATGGCACCTGGGGCATAGCGCCGAATCAGACCCGATTGCCCACGGCTTCGACGAGTTTCTCGGGTATCACAACTGGAGCATCCATCACTACACGCACCGCAACGATAACGGGGAGGAAGCGTTGACCAGGCAGCGCGAGGTCGTCGAGCGCGATGGCTACCTGACGGAGATCATCACCGACGAAAGCATCCGGTTCATTGAGCAGCAGCGTGACGAACCGTTCTTCGCCTTTGTCTCTTACAACGCGACGCTGCCCCCCTTCCTTGGCCCGGACCTGCCGGAAAGCCGGTGGGACGCGCCCTTCGACAACAGGCACGCCACGCGGAAGGACTATGTCGCGATGGTAGAGGCGATGGATATCGGAATCGGCAGGCTACTGAACGCTATCGAGGACAATGGTCTGGCTGAGAACACCCTCGTGATATTCACCTACGACCACAATGGTCGGCACCTTGCGCGCAACGCGCCGTTTTCCGGCGGCTTCGCCACAGTCAACGAAGGTGGTATCCGCGTACCGCTGATCATGCGCTGGCCCGCCCGGCTCAAGGGCGATACCCTCGAAGACCGCGCTGCCATTGGCATGGACATCACCGCGACGGCACTCGCAGCCGGAGGCATTGCACTGGAGCCACTGGGTCTGGACGGGCGTAACCTCCTCAAGGAGTCCGATCGCGACACCGAACGAAGCTTCTTCTGGCGTATCCAGCTGGGCGATTTCGGTCAGGCAGCGGTGCGCAGCGGCAAATGGAAACTGCTGGTGCACCGGTTCGTCACGTTCAGTAGACCGAGCGTGTACCTGTACGACCTTGAACAAGACCCCGGGGAATCCCGCGACCTTTATCACGCAAAGCAGTCACTGGCAGACGACATGTACCGTCAACTCCTTGCATGGGAACAGTCGATGGCGGAGTGATGCGACGAGTTACGAGTCCCGCGGCTCGACACGCTCCGCCGCCAGCCGAGCGAGGTAGTCCTTCAAATCACGTTTTATTGTAGGCGCCAGCAGGTAAAGACCAATGATGTTCGGTATCGTCACGAGCACGACGAGGCTGTCGATAAAGTCGATGACCTGCTGCACGGTCATCACGGCACCGGGCACCACCGCCAGACAAAACAGTACCCGATATATGATCATCGACAATCGGGAGTAACCAAGGAGACAGGCCCAGGCCCGGCTCATGTAATATGACCAGGATATGATCGTGGTAAAAGCGAAAAGAAGCACACAGACGGCGAGTACATAGGGAAACCACCAGACAACGCTGCCAAATGCAGCCGACGTCATCTGGATATCATTCAAGCCATCGAGCTGATGTGCACCCGTGACAACAATCACCAGCGCTGTCATGGAATTTACCAGGATCGTATCGAAGAACGGCTCGACGGAAGCGGCGAGGCCCTGAGACACCGGCTCACGGGTCTTTGCAGCAGCATGCACCATGGTCGAAATACCCGTACCCGCCTCCGTCGAGTACACCGCCCGACGCATCCCGATGACGAACACGCCGATAACGCCGCCGACGACGCCTTCCGGCGCAAAGGCACCAACCGCTATCGCAACGAGTGCATTCGGTATCGCGCTGGCATTCAAAACAAGTATCGTGACTGCGGCCAACAGATAGATAACGCACATCAGAGGCACCAGTCGACTGGTAACGCTGGCGATGCTGCGAATACCACCGATAATCACCAGCGCGACGGCAACCGACAGCAAAAGACCAAAGGTCCAGGGGGCTTCGATCCCGGTCACCGCGCTCAGCTGGCTGTAGGCCTGATTGACCTGCGTAAACACCAGCATCTGCGGAATCGCACAGACTGCATAGGTCAGTCCAAGTAGCTTTCCCAGCAGCGGGAGATTCTTCTCTTCCAGTGCTGAGCGCAGGTAGTACATGGGACCACCGTAGACGGATCCATCGTCAAGGATTACTCGATGCTTGACTGCGAGCATCGACTCGGCGAACTTGAGTGTCATCGCAAAAAACGCGATGACGATCATCCAGAATGCTGCGCCGGGACCGCCAATGCCGATTGCAATTGCAACGCCGGCGATATTCCCCAATCCCACAGTGCCAGCGAGGGCCGTGGTCAGTGCCTGGAACTGACTGACCTCGCCCGGCGCATCCGGGTCCGCATAGCGCCCGCGGAGAATACGGATGGACTGAGGGAAACAACGAACGTTTACAAAACCCAGGTAAACGGTGAAGAACAGCATGGGCACGGCCATCCAGAGCACGGCCCATTCGATATCCACGCCGAACACCCGAACCTGGCTGAAGGCAAGGCCTGTGACCAGCGACGTCAACGCACCGAGTAGTTCCTCCAACCCCGCAGCGAGTGCCTGCATGCCCTACCCCACTTCTTTGCGCCGAGCGCGTTCGAACAGCACCTTCGCCATACCAAGACAGCTGATCAACAGCCAGAATGCCTCGATGAGGAAAGCAGAAAGGTTGAAGTCGACGGTCAGCGAATAGAGGATGAAACTTGCACCCAACGCATTCAGCAAGGAGTAGCGCAGCTCCTCTACCTGCATGCGCCGCAGCTGAATCAGCAGATACGTGATGACAATCAGGGCGGCACCGACGGCTCCGATAATCTCGTGCAGGTGAGCATTCATCCGGGTAGCGGTGCCGGCGCTGTAGTAACTCCCGCCTCCCAGGCCTGCAAATAGTGGTCGGCGATAGCGCGCAGGCGTTCCGAACCGAAGCTGGCTTCATGGCCACCGTGGACCACGCGCACCGGGAGCTCGCGCAGACGCAACATGGTGCAAACGTAATCATCGAGGTCCGAACCGGGGAAGCTCGTCAGCAGTCCCCCATCGTAGACCGCATCACCGGAAAAGAGCACGCCACTCTCTGCCTCCCAGAGTCCGATACTACCCGGTGAATGTCCGGGAAGGTGTAACACTTCAAAGCTGCGATCGCCGAGATCGAGCCTGTCTCCTTCGCGCACCGCACGGGTACAGGGTGCCGGCCTGGTCGTATGCCCGGCGATATCAAACGCGGCATCGGGTACAGCGTTTACAAGCTCATCATTTTCTATCGGGTAGCCGATATCGGCCAGCTCCTGGTGCTCGTCGTCACTGAAATCACAGGACCGCAGCATCATCGGTGCCGAACCGTCCGCCATGATCGCCGCCTCGCTCTCGTGCACCACGCGCTCATCAAACTCGAACATGCCACCGATGTGATCAAAATGCGTGTGAGTCGCGACCGCGGTGAGACGCTTGTCGAAGAGGTCCCTTGCCGCCTCGCACAGGCTGGCGATACCTAGCCCCGTATCGATCAACAGATCCCTGTCGCGGCCACGGACGTGCCAGATGTTGCAGCGGATCAGCGGGTCTACATGGGGTTCCCAGATCAGCGTGATGTCATCATCGATGCGTCGGCGTTCGAACCATCTCTTGGCGATTCTCATGAGCATTCCCTACCCCGCTGCCAGCGGCCGCTAGTCGGCCAGGTCTGCCACCACCCAGCGGTGAAACTGATGACGCATGCGATCCCAGAAGGGAGAAAAGAAGCGTTCCGTGTACACCGGAGATCGCGCAGCCGCCTGAATAGCCTCGGATATGCGGTTGTCCTCGGGGGCCACCTCACCGTGAAAGCCGTAGACCCGCTCGTGCTTCTCAGCGTTCTCCGGTATCACAGCCGCCGAGGGAAGCAGGTATATGCGTCGGTCCACGGTCCGATCCACACCATCGGGAAGATTGATACCGATCTCGATGTAGGTAGGCGCAATGGAGAAACTCATTGCTGGGTAAAGGTCGACGAAAGCCGCCTGATCCGGTAGCCGATCACCCGCCCCCAGATGGAGTTCCCCAGGATCAATAACGCCATAGGTTTCGGTGAAGTCGCTGTAGTTGAAACCCAGTCCGATCAGGTAACCATCAATGATCTCACGATAGTTCTTGCTCCCATCCGCAGTGACCCGGGGATGTGCAGATGATTCACGGTACGCGCGGTGCACGAAGTTCTCGTGCAGCACGTTGGGCCCATCAATATCGAAGAAAATCTTCCAGTTACAGGCCGTCTCTGCACGAGGGACGATAGGCTGGCCGTCGCGACCAAGAACCACGGCGACATCACCCAGGTCGTACTGCGAGAACTGGCGAGCGATAGGCGCGATGTAGTCCGCGAACGGAAGTGGCTGGGACGAAAGGTTGACGAATACTGTGTGCAGATAGGTCTCGCTGTGCACTTCACGCAGGTCCGTCGCCGGCACCCCGTCGGGCAGCTGATCCCGGTGTGGAGTGCCGTCCCAGAATGGCGCCGCCCGCAACTTGCCGTCCAGCCCGTAGACCCAGCCGTGATACGGTGTGGTTATCTCATTCAACCCCGTGGCAGGTTCGATGACAGCGAGGCAGCCGTCATAGGGCACCACATTGTGAAAAACCCGCAGCATCCCCTGCTGGTCACGAACCGCGAGCAAGGGCATACCACAGAGTTCGAATGGCAGCACCTGCCCGGGACCCGCGACATCGAAATCAAACAGTACGCACACCCAGTGGCGGCTGAAGATGCGCTCGCGCTCTGCGTCGAAGAATTCCTGGCTCTGGTAAGACACTGCCGGTAGCGAACGCGCCGTTTCAATCGGCGCGTTGATTGCGGACACCTGTTCGGCCGTCAGCCCCCCCCTCGTCCCGGACATCTCTTAACTCCCTCTCGGGCTAGCAGTCATCTACTCAAGCCTAAGGTGTCGTCGCGGCAGGGCAACCAGCTTATTCTGCGAGTCGGCGTTAAGAAAAACTCAAGGAGTCCGGCACAGCGCCGACCAAACCCTGATTTTTTGGCACCCCATTTGTCCCCCCATTTTCACCTGCTACGGCACACAACGGTACACACTGACTTACATCAAAGCGGCTCATGCCATGGAGTCTGCGATCGTGGTGCGATGGAGCAAGCGGTCGTAACCATCGTAGCCGCCGGTTGCGGAATGCAGCACAGAGCGGTTGTCCCACAGCACCAACATGTTCTTCTGCCACTTGTGTCGATAGACAAATTCTTCCTTCGACTGGTGCTGATAGAGTTCTCCGAGCAACGCGTCGGACTCGGCCTTTTCCATGCCAACAAAACCCTGGATGTAGGCAAACGACGAGAACAACGCTTTTTCACCTGTCTCATGGTGCGTCTTCACCAGGGGATGCTCCTGTTTCTCTCGGGCTTTCTCGCTGGGAAGAATCTTCATGCTGCGCTTTTTGGACTCCTCGTTATCTCCGTACACACCATCGGGTGCATAACCGAGCTCAGCGGAGTGAATGGCGATCAGCCCCTCGGTGCGCGCGCGCAGATCATCGGGCATCTGCTTATAAGCCATCACCTGATCCGCAAACAGCGTATCCCCACCCACCGGTGGAATCGTGATTCCGAAAAGCGCCGTGCCCGCCGGCGGAACTTTCATGAAGCTCCAGTCAGAATGAAAGAACTCCGCAAAAACCGGCGCCTCTTCGTCGGCCATGCGTTTGATCTCGCAGATATGCTCATACCCCTCAATATGAGCGAAGAATGGGTCCTCACCAGCCTCACCGAAGTACAGGGAGAATCGAGTCAGGTCGTCGTCACTCATCGCCTGCTCGGGAAAAACCAGTACTTTGTGCGTCAGCCAATGCGCGCGCAGTTCATCAATCAGTGACTGCGAAAGGTCTTTCGTAAGATCAACGCCAGTGACTACGGCGCCACAGGGTGCACCCGTAGGCGCGATTGCTAAAGCCATCATTATCTCCTTATCGTGTTTTACCCGACGGAACCTATCGGTTGAGCTCAGCCTCGACCTGATCAAGCCGATCTTTCCCGAAGAACATCTCGTCGCCGACGAAAAATGTGGGAATACCGAAGGCGCCCCGCCCCACCGCATGTTCGGTGTTTGTCGCCAACTCCATCTTCACATCAGGGTCCTGGGTCTGACGCAGAAGCTCCGCCCCATCCAAGCCCCCAGCGTCCATCACCGCGACGAACGTCTCGGGATCATCCATTTTCTTGCCGTCCTCCCACATCGCCGCAAGCCCCACCTCAACGTAGGTCATCAAGTCGTTACTCCGTGATGCAGCTACCGCTCCACGCATCAGTAAGAGGGTGTTTACAGGGAAGTGAGGATTGAACGCGAAATCGTTTAGCGCATATTTGCTTATGAAGCGATCCATCTCGCGTTTTTCATAGTCGAGCTTGTTCTTGATGTTTCCGAAGGCAATCATCGGCGCCTGGTTGCCAGTCGCTTTGAATATTCCGCCCAGCAGACAGGGCGTAATAACCAGCGATGCACCTGTTCGCTCTAAAACGGAAGGCAAGGCTTTGTAGGCGAGGTAGGCGTTTGGGCTTCCAAAGTCGAAGATAAATTCCAGAGTTTTACTCATGTGATCAGCCTCATTGTTTGCAAACGTAAGTCATGAATCTGCGCATCGCAGTGCTACGGCGCATGGTTCCACCACGCGAGATCGGAGAACGCGCGCAGATCCAGTTCATGCGTCCACGCAGAACGGTGCTGATGTGCCACGTGAAAATAGGTTTCCGCCATCTTCTCGGGTAACAGCAAACCATCGTGCTCCAGACCTTTCGCCTCGCGAAGTTGCTGGTATCGCTCAGGCCCCAACATCTTGCCCAGCGTGTCGGGAGCATCCACAGCCCCATCGATCAGGATGTGCGCGACATGAATGCCTTTTGCGGCGTACTCCGCGTTCAAGGTTTGGCAGAGCATGCGGCGACCGCCCATGGCGGCCGCATGAGAGTGCTGACCTGCATTGCCTCTAACAGCGGCTGTTGCTGAGGTGACCAGCACGGTACCGCCGCCACGCTCCGTCATCAGCGGAAAAACGGCCTTGCTGAGTCGAAACAGGCCGAAACAGGCCATTTGCCAGCCGAGCTCAAACACCTTGGCCGTTGTGTCTTCGAGGGACCGGTAACCAATCTGGGCGCCCAGATTGAAGAGCACCACAGAGATGGGACCGATCTTCTCGACTTCAGCGACCAGGTCTTCAATAGCGTTTTCTTTGACCGCATTGACCAGGTGTCCACTGGCAGAACCACCTTCGCTTTCGATATCGGCGACCATTGTCATCAGGCCAGCCTCATCGCTGCGACGGCACAGCGCCGCGTGATAACCCTCTGCGGCAAACTTCTTGCCGACGCTACCGCCGATCCCCGCACCAGCCCCGATGACCAGGCACACTTTCTTCATTTTGGTTTCTCCCTTGTTGTTCTCAGCTGCTCGCCAACACCTTTGTCGAATCTGGCGGCTGGGCGAGGTTGGCGAACCTCCCCGAAGCCCGGGTACTCGATTTTCTGGATTGAGTCGTTGGCGGCTATTTGGCGATCTCACCGGCCGCGATGGTCTTGCGTGCTTTCCCATTCGCGAAACGATAAGACGCGGACTTGAACCGTGGGTCATCGATCAGGTCCATTCTTCCCTGGAATTTAGTGACATCGAATTCCATGCTGGCGGAAGTCAGGCCTTTTTGGTTGTTGACCACTATCCTCGGCACCACGCATCGGTGGAAAAAGCCCTCCGATGCCCGCCATTACGACGCATTGTGCCTCTGTAACAACTCATCCCTCGCCGCCGCCAGATCCCCCTCAGCGCCAATCGCATTCCAGAAGGCCACAAAATCCGCCTCGAAGTTCTCTACGTGCACCTCGAGAACCTGGCTTTTGTCCCGCAGAAAGGCCCTGATGTTGCTGTTGACGGTGTTGCAGTAGTCCATCGCCACATCCAGCGCCGCCGTGGTTGTCGGCAGCCCCATAACGATGCCCTGCCCCTGGTAGGCACGCATGATGCCCTTGCTGTGGCGTTTCGCGTAACTTGCCGCGACCGCCGCCACATCCCGCTGCAGATGCACGTAGACCGCATTGTCACCATAGGCTTCTTCGAGCCGTCCAAGAAACCACGCCAGGCGATTGTCCACTTCGATGTGTCGGTCCGGATAAGCAAGACGGGCCTCACCAAGGCGGTCGCAGCGGGACTCATGGGCCGCGCTGAAGTTACTCATATGCTCACAGGCCCTGGCCATGGTGGTGGAGCCGCAGCGGCCTGTGCACAGTACAAAAACATTCATGTCGGGTTTTCCTGAGATTCCTGAGCGTTGCGAGCCGTGGCTGGATCAAACTCACTGGGGAGGCTTTGCCAACTATTGCCAAAAGCGGGACTTGGCCGAGTTCAAGCACCCTAGTACTGTTGCAACAAATTTAATACTTTTCAGCTAGTTGCAGCATATTTTTAATAATTTTACCGAGAAACTGAAGTAAAACTTGGAAGCCATAAACATGACTCGTTATCTTGCCGGTTTTTTGATCGCCGCCCATGCCACGATTGCCTCGGCTGGCATTCTCGACAGCGCCGTGCGCTTCTGGGGCTTCGACCAGACCTTGACGGAATCGCGCGTAGGCACCGGTGCCGCAGGCTCCATCGGCGCCCTGCCCTATGTGACGGACCGCGATGGTAACGCAGGTGGCGCACTCGATCTCGGGGGCAGCACCGATGCGGTGGTTGTGGACAACACCGATCCGATTGCCCTCAGTGATTTTACGATCAGCCTGTGGTTCCGCATGGACGAACACAACCCCAACGGTGGGCGGTCCACGCTGTTCGATACGCGCCGCGCGGGCGTGAGCTATCCGTTCTCAGCGGGTAACGCCTCGGTTATCGGCTTTCTGGACAACGGCGTCAGTGAAAGCAGCGGCCCCAATCCCACCGATGCCTGGTTCGGCAGCTTCAGCGGTCAGGATTTGCTGCTTGACGATGCCAATGACGGTAACTGGCACAATCTACTGCTTACCGTGGATGGCACCACTGGTACGCAATCACTTTACTTCGACGGAAGTGTGCGCGATGTTCGCGCCGCCAACCCCGGTCCTGACCCCAGCGTCTTCGCACTGGACATGACCTTTGGGGATTCAGGGCGTTTTCTCAACAGTCCGGGGTTCAATTTTCGTGGCGCCCTGGATGACGTCGCGATCTGGGGTACCGCGCTGGATGCCACGCAGGTCGAGCAGGTTTACCTGGCCGCAGCGTCGGCCACGCCTGCCATTGTTTCGGCTCCTGGCCCCCTTCTGCTGATGTCCGCCAGCCTGTTATTTCTGGGCGGTCGCCGCCGCCAGATCTGAAGCAACCCCCATCCCGACAGCGCGCACTTCATACTGCGCGCTGTATCGGCACCCTGCCCCTCAGCATCATCGGCACGGGCCAGACTGTGATGACGCTCGATCACATCACGCTGCTTACGGTAAGCGAAGGCGCCAATCTGACGGTCGTTGGAGTGAACTTTGCAGGGCCCGGCGGCTACGATATCAACAACCAGGCGCCCGAAGGCCAGGCAGGCAAGGGTATTTTCGTTGATGTGCGTGACGACCAAACCGGCACGGTAAAACTCGTATTGAAAGACGTGACCGTCAGTGGCGTGGCCAATCACGGAGTCCACGTATCGGACTGTGATCTCGCCGATGACTGCGGTGGCGGCGGCGGTGGTGCCGGCGCGGGCTCGGCGGCACAAATTGTTGTGGAATTAGACAACGTCACCATCGACGGTGTCGGCCTGGGCAAGTTCGACGCCGATGGCATGCGCGTGGACGAACGCGGTGAAGGCAATATCTTCTTTACGGCCAGCAATTCCACGTTCAAAAACGTGGGCGCCGATGGCGTCGAACTCGACGAAGGCCAGGCGGGTGGCGTTCGCGCAACCGTTAGTAACAGCAGCTTTGCCGACAATGGCTCCTACTGCGATCCGGCGCAGCTAGAGGGTGAGCTCGAGGCTTTCCTCGCCGGTGCTCCTGACGAAGCGGAATTCGACGAAAGCGAGCAGATCGCTGAAGCCACCCTCCCCGGCCCCGTTGCGGGTAGCTCAGATGATGGTTGCTTCGAATACGCAGTCGACACCTACGAATCCGGCTTTGTCGAAGCGTACGAGTACGCGATCGATGTAGACGACGGCTTTGATATCGACGAAGCAGGCGAAGGCTCCCTGAATGCCACGGTGGTGTCATCCACCAGCACCGACAACCTCGACGAAGGCATCGACTTTGACGAAGAGGACAACGGGGCAATCAATGTCGTATTCGTGGGCACAACGGCCACGGGCAATACCGACGACGGCTTCAAGATGTCAGAAGAAGGCGGTGCAGGCGTTCGCGGACTTGTCACGGGTTCCGAGGCCAGCAACAACGGCGGCAAGGGCTTTGTGTTTGAAGAAGCGGACGACGGCGGTGTGGTGGTTGAGGTCTACGGCACTTCCACGTCCAACAATGACGATTCCGATGACACGGGTATCGAGGCGGTACAGGAAGACGCCGGCAGCGGCAAACTCACGGTGAGCGATTCCACGATCGAAGACGGGATTGATCTGGACGGCGTCGATCTGATCGAAAACTGAGCCTCGCCGGACGACGAGAGTAGCCCCGCCACGCGGGGCTTTTATCGTTTGGCAAGCCAGCGATCCGACAACGCCACCGGATCAGCACTCGATTGCGTTACCATGCCCGCCCATGACTACCCCTGTTTTTGAAGCACTCGACGACGGCATCTTCTGCATCGATGCGCTCTACACCGGCCCAGGTATCGCCTGCTGCTACCTCGTGCAGGGTGGCGACGAGTGGGCGCTGATAGAGACGGGAACCGGCCGCAGCGTCGACAACATACTCGCCGTCACCCGGCACCTGGGTATCGATCGCGCAGCGCTGCGGCACATCGTTCCCACCCACGTGCACCTTGACCATGCCGGCGGTGCCGGCGCCCTCATGCAGCAGTTTCCTGAGGCGCAGTTAAACGTTCACCCCCGGGGACTGCGTCACCTGGTGGACCCAACCCGGCTGATTGACAGCGCCATGGGCGTGTACGGTGAGAAGCTCTTTCGCAAACTGTACGGTGAACTGCTGCCCGTACCCGAAGATCGGGCCAAGGCATTGGAAGATGGCGAGCGACTGACCGTGGGCACCCGCACGCTGACCGTTCGTCATACACGGGGTCACGCCGATCACCACGCCTGCTATTACGACGAGCAGACGCGGAGCTGGTTCACCGGCGACATGTTTGGCGTCAGCTACCCGCACCAACGGTATCCATCGGGTAATTTTGTGATGCCTGCCACGACGCCGACGCAGTTCGATCCGAACCGTTACATCGCTTCGGTACAGGGTCTGGCAAGGGACGAACCCAAACGGATGTATCTGACCCACTACGGCGCGCTGGACCTTGCGGGCGGCGAAGTGGAGCTACTGGTCTCGCAACTGTCGGCCTACGCGGAGCTTGGGTCGCAGGAGGGACTGGAACCAGCGGACATAGAGCGCGCCGTCATGGACGTTACCCGCACGCATCTGGAGCAGCGCGTCAGCGTCACAGCTGCAAAGGAAGCGCTGGAGCCATTGCGCATGGACGCCAGACTCAACGCTCAGGGCATCGCCTGGTGGCGGTCTCGGCGCTAGTTACTCGTCACCGGCAACCCGTCGCCGATCTCCGATCACCGACCTGCAATCACCAATCACCCAGAGCAGGACCAAACACGTGGCGGGACCGGCCAATCACGTGCTGGCTGTGCCCTACAAGCAGCGGGTCAGGCGGCCGTACCAGATGGGTGTCTTTCTCGGGGTAATCCAGGGAATGCAAAAAGTGTTGCATACAGGCAAGGCGGGCACGTTTTTTATCGGTGGACTTGATCACCGTCCAGGGCGCATCCGCGGTGTCGGTATAAAAGAACATCGCTTCTTTGGCCTCGGTGTAGTCTTCCCACTTATCCAGCGATGCCCGATCGATCGGTGACAGCTTCCACTGTTTCAGCGGATCCGTTTTACGTTTTTCGAATCGCGTGAACTGCTCTTTCTGCGTCACCGAGAACCAGTACTTGAACAGGCGAATGCCACTGCGTGCCAGCATGCGTTCCAGATCCGGGGTCTGGCGCATGAATTCCAGGTATTCCTCCGGTGAACAGAACTCCATGACCCGCTCAACACCGGCGCGGTTGTACCACGAGCGGTCAAAGAGGACGATCTCACCTTCGGTCGGCAGGTGATTGATGTAGCGCTGGAAGTACCATTGCCCGCGCTCCTGCTCCGTTGGCTTCTCGAGGGCGACCACTCGCGCACCGCGAGGATTGAGATGCTCCATGAAGCGCTTGATCGTTCCGCCCTTGCCTGCAGCGTCGCGTCCCTCAAACAGCACCACGACCTTCTGGCCCGTATCCTTGACCCACTGCTGTACCTTTAACAGCTCTACCTGGAAAGCGCGCTTTTTCTGCTCGTACTCCCGGCGGGGAATCTTCGTCTGGTAGGGATAGTCGCCACTGAGAAAAAGCTCCCGAATCGCCGCCGGATCACGCCGCATCATCGCGAGTTTGTGCTGGCGCGTGGTCTGATGCTCAGTTTCTCTGACTTCGGTCGCTTCCGCCGTTACCTGCGCTGCGTCCTCGGCGGGATTGGTCTTGTCCATGGAATTTTTCTCCAGTCCGGTGGTTCTGCGTTACTGCGTACCACCAATGTCCCAGCCCACGAGGAACGATGCAATGATCGGCATCAATGAAGGCCCAAAGTGCGGTAACTAACCCCAGGGTGTACTTGAGCGTAGCCACCTTCCGTGCACAATGGGGGATTCGCCAATTCGGAACAGCTCATGCCCGCCCTGCAACACGTCTCTGCCACCGCGCTGCGCATCGCCGGCGCCGGCATCTTTATCTTTTCCGCACTGTTAGCCTTATCAAGTCACGCCACCGAACCGGACGGCGCACAGCCAGCTGCGTCGGAGACCGCCCGCCTTCACGCGTGGTTGGACGCGGCCTACGAACAGGAACTCGCATTTTCTCCGCAGTCCCTGACCGTACTGGGTCGCCGGGATCTCTACGACCAGCTGGACGATCCCAGCGTCGAAGCGCTGGACCGCCGCATTGCCTGGTACGAGAAATCCGTCGCCGCCATGCAGGAACACTTTGACTACGCGGCCCTCGATCAGGAAGGCCGCGTGTCCTACGACTTCTGGGCCTATCGCCTGAAGCGTATGCAGGACGCGCGGCTGTATCGTCACCTGCAGCTACCCATGAGCCAGCTCCAGGGCCTGCATACGGACCTGCCACAGTTTCTGATCAACTATCACGATGTGGATTCCGCAGACGATCTCGACGCCTACATTGCCCGCCTTGGCCAGATCGGTCCCTACGTACTCACGGAACTGGACGATGTTCAGAGCGCCGCGCAGAACGGCGTGCGCGCGCCGGGCTTTGCCTACGACACGGTGATCCGCCAGACGCGGGGATTCATCACCGGAGCACCCTTCGACGAAGAAGGTGACAGCCCCCTTTGGGCCGATGCCAACAGCAAGATTGATGCGCTGGTCGACCGGGAACTGATCACCGATACCCAGGCTCGTGAGCAGCGCGAGGCAATCCGCTCCCTGCTTCTCGACAACTTCGGTCCTGCCTACGCCGAAACGCTGTCCTGGTTTGAAGGCGATCGCGCCCTGGCTTCCGAAGACCCCCGCGGCGCCCTGGCCATGGTGGAAGGCAACGCCTATTACGCGGAGCGCCTGCGGTACTACACCACCACCAACATGAGCGCCGCCGAAATTCATCAGCTGGGCCTTGATGAAGTGGCGCGTATCCACGGAGAAATTCGTGCCCTGATGCAAGAGGTCGGGTTCGACGGTGACCTCAAGGCGTTTTTCAATTACATCCGCGACGATAAGCAGTTCTACTACCCCAGCACCGATGAAGGTCGCCAGGCATTTATGGACGAAACGCGCCTGTACCTGGACCGCATAAACCAGCGCCTGCCCGAGTATTTCGGCGTACTGCCCAAAGCGGGTCTTGAGGTGCGACGCGTCGAGGCCTTCCGCGAACGCGATGGCGCGGCGGCGTTTTACGAGCAAGGCACGCCCGATGGCAGCCGTCCCGGCGTGTACTACATGCACCTGTCAGACATGGCCGCCAACAACCGTACGGATCTGCAGACCACGGCATACCACGAGGGCAACCCCGGCCACCACATGCAGGTGTCCATTGCCCTGGAGCGCGACGACCTGCCCCTCTTTCGTAATGATGTGTGGTACTCCGGTTACGGCGAGGGCTGGGCACTCTATGCCGAGCAGGTAGCCTTTGAGATGGGTGTGTACGACAACCCCTATTACAACGTAGGACGCCTGGTTTCTGAGGTGTTTCGTGCGATCCGCCTCGTCGTCGATACCGGCATCCACGCCCTCGGCTGGACCGAGGAGCAGGCGGTGCAGTACATGCTCGACAATTCGTCGGTGCCAGAGGCATCCACGCGCTCCGAAATCCGGCGCTACATCGTCTGGCCGGGTCAGGCCACGTCCTACAAGATCGGCATGCTCAAGATTCTGGAACTGCGGCGTTATGCGCAGACAATGCTTGGCGAGCAGTTCGATATCCGTGATTTTCACGACCTGGTGCTCGCCGGTGGTTCCCTGCCGCTGGAGATCCTCGAACGACGCGTACGCGAGTGGGTTGGCTCCCAGCAATCGTTTGATGCCACGGTACGTCGCGGGCCCTACGGTGTGGCGCATATCAAGGCCGACGACTATGGCTCCCTGGGTTACGGCGAAGGGTACGCCGCCGCTGAAGACCATGTATGCAATATCGCCTACGCGCTGCTGAAGGCTCGCGGCGAGACCGCAGCGCATTTTGGCGCCGGAGCAGACAACACCAACCTGGCGAGTGATGCCACGGTGCGCGCTCTGGATCTGAACACCCAGGCTCGCACTGCCCTGGACTCCCAGAGCGTCGAAATTCAGCGCTGGATCGCCGGATACACGGCGGGGTACAACCGCTACATTGCGGAAAACCCGGGTAGCCGCAACGACTCCTGGTGCAGCGGCGCACCCTGGGTACGCGCTGTCACCCCCGACGACTTCATGGCTCGCATGGTCCATCTGGCCCTTACGCTGCCACGCATGAGCGCGGCGGTGAGTGCGGCGCAACCGCCAGAACAAACCATCATCTCAGCTTCGACGCCTGCTCACTCACTGCAACAACTGGCGCAGGCGCTGGACAATGCTGCGCTCGTCGGTATGGGTTCCAACGGCTGGGCCCTCGGTAAAGAGATGACAGAGAATGGCCGTGGCATCCTGCTGGCCAATCCCCACTACCCCTGGTACGGCGGCAACCGATTCTGGGAAAAACACCTGACGATACCCGGAGTAATGGACGTATACGGCGTTGTGACCCTGGGAGCTCCCGGCGTTGCCATCGGCTTCAATCACGATCTTGGCTGGACCCACACCGTATCGGCCAGCCAGCGCCTGACCCTCTATCGCCTGGCGCTGGATCCGAACAACCCGCTGCGATACCGCTACGGCGAGGACTGGCGAAACATCGAAGCACGGACACTGCAGATTCCCGTGGCCGACGGTCAGGGTGATACGCGCCTACAGTCCAAAACCGTGTACTTCAGTCACTACGGACCGATGCTCGAACTGCCCAACATGGGCTGGGACGACAAGTTTGCCTACACCGCCCGCGACGCGAACACGGGCAACTACTGGCTGCTGGCGCAGTGGATGGCCATGGGACAGGCGAGCAATCTTGATGCCTTCGTCGATGCGCACCGCCAGTTCAATGCCATGCCCTGGGTGAACACGATCGCTGCAAGCCGTGATGGCCGCGCCCTGTATCTGGACAACTCCACCGTAGGCAACCTCAGTGCCGAAGCACAGAACAAATGGCGCGCTTCACTGGACCAGGACCCGCTCGCCGCCGGACTGCGCAAAACCCGCGGCATGGTATTGCTCGACGGCAGTGATCCGGCGAACGAGTGGATAGACACGGGAACCACCCGCATTCCCGCCACGGTGCCCTTTGAGGAACGCCCGGCCATTGAGCGCAGTGACTACGTATTCAATGCCAACAACAGCTACTGGCTGAGCAGTCCCCGCCAGCCACTTACCGGTGCGTCGGTGCTTTACGGTGCCACGGATACGCCGCGCTCGCTGCGCACTCGCATGAACGTCAATATGCTCGAGAATAAATATAGTGACGCTGGTAGTAGCGGCCGATTCAGCATGCGCGATGTACAGTCGGCGCTGTTTGCCAATCGTGGGCTCGCAGCGGAGCTCCTGCTCCCGGGCCTCGACGCGGCCTGCCACTCGGCTCCTGCGGAACTCGCCAAAGCCTGTGAAGTACTCCGCGCCTACGACGGTAGCCTTGAGCTGGACAGCGCCGGCGCGGTGCTGTTCCGCGAGTGGCTCACACGCTACGAGTACGCCGAAACCCTGGGCGACGGTGAACTGTTTCGTGAATCCTTCGACCCGATCAGGCCCATCGACACACCCTACGGCCTCGGCGACCGACGCCGCGCCATGGAAGAACTGGCCGCTGCAGTGAGTGTGCTCGAAGCGGCCGGATTGCCGCTGGAAGCGACATTGCGCGATACACAGTTTGCCTGGCGCGGGGGCAAAGCGATTCCCATTCACGGGGGAATCAGTCGCGAAGGCGTGGCCAATCTGCAGATGGTTGGCGATCCGTCGGCATCACCCATCGCGGGTGTGACGCCGGCGAAGATTGCGGACAGCAGGTTCCTGACGGATGCGGGTTATCCGGTGGTCCACGGTAGCAGCTTTATTCTGACCCTGGCGTTTGATGACAAAGGCCCCGTCGCCGAAGCCCTGCTGAGCTACAGCCAGTCCGGCAACCCCCGCTCACCGCATTTCACGGACCAGACCGAGCTCTACCGTGACAAGCAGTGGCGGCCCGTCGCGTTCCACCAGGCCGATGTGGCGGCGGTGACCCGTTCTATTCGCCGGCTTACGAGCGCCAACTGATCGCTGGCGCGAACCCGACTCAGCTGCGAAAACCCTCGGGGTTTGCGGACTGCCAGCGCCAGGCGTCCTCGCACATGCGCTGCAGGTCATACTGCGCACACCAACCCAGCAGGTCCTGTGCCCGCTTGGGATCGGCATAGCATTCAGCGACATCACCGGAACGTCGATCGACGATCTCAAAGGCAACGGGTGCGCCACTGGCCCGTTCAAAGGCCTGTACGACCTCGAGCACGCTATACCCTGTGCCCGTACCGAGATTGACGATCAAGGGGTCATCGGCCGCGCGCTTCTCCAACGCCGCCAGCGCCGCCACATGCCCCTCGGCGAGATCCTGCACGTGGATGTAATCGCGCACTCCCGTACCATCGCGCGTGGCGTAATCCCCGCCAAATACGCTCAGGCACTCACGCCGCCCTACAGCTACCTGGGCTACGTAGGGCATAAGATTGTTGGGGATACCCGCCGGGTCCTCACCAATGCGGCCACTCGAGTGTGCTCCCACGGGATTGAAGTACCGCAGTAGCGCAACGCGCCAACCATCGTTCGCGCCACAAAGGTCCAGCAGCATATCTTCGATCATCAACTTGCTACGGCCGTAGGGATTCGTTGCGCTGCGGGGAAAGTCCTCGGTAATGGGCACCGATGCGGGATCGCCGTAGACCGTGGCCGAGGAGCTGAACACCAGGGTGCGCAGGTCGCGGCTGGCCATGGCGCGTAGCAGGCTGACGGTACCCTTCACGTTATTGTCGTAATAATGAAGCGGCTGGCTCACGGATTCGCCCACCGCTTTGAGTCCGGCAAAATGCACCACCGCTTCGGGCTGGAACTCATCAAAAACCCGGCCCAGCATCACCTCATCGCGAATATCCGCCTCGTAAAAGCGTGGCCGCTCGCCGAGGATTTCCTCCAGGCGATCCAGCACCACGGGCGAGCTGTTGCACAGGTTATCCAGCAGCGCGACCTCGCAACCTGCCTCGCTGAATGCCACGCAGCTGTGCGAGCCAATGTAGCCTGCCCCCCCGGTTAGCAACACCCGCGGCTTGTGCATGATGAACTCCTTCACAAAATTGGCAACGCTACCAGTGCTTCAGGGCGCTGAATAGCCTGAATTTGCCTTGTCTTTGGTACTATCGGGCTTTTGCCATGCCAGGGATTACCCATGCTTGTTCTCGTTACCGGCGCCGCAGGTTTCATCGGCTTTCACCTCAGTAATCGGCTGCTCGCCGAGGGCCACGATGTCGTTGGGCTGGACAACCTGAACGATTACTACTCAGTGAGTCTCAAAAAGGATCGCCTGGCGCAATTACAGGATCAGGATCGATTCACCTTCGAGCAGCTATCGCTCGAAGACCGCGGTGCGGTGGAAGACCTGTTTAAACGCTACACGTTCGAAGCCGTGGTCAACCTCGCGGCCCAGGCGGGAGTGCGGTACTCCCTGGAAAACCCACGGGCCTACATCAGCAGTAATATCGATGGCTTCATGAATATTCTCGAGAGCTGCCGCCATGCTTCCACGCCCCACCTGATCTATGCCTCAAGCAGCTCTGTTTACGGCATGAACACCCAGATGCCTTTCTCGGTACACGACAACGTCGACCACCCTGTGTCGCTGTACGCCGCCACCAAAAAGTCCAATGAGCTGATGGCCCACACCTACTCGCACCTGTACGGGCTGCCCACGACGGGTCTGCGGTTTTTCACCGTGTATGGCCCCTGGGGTCGCCCCGACATGGCCCTGTTCCTTTTTACCCGTGCCATGCTCGAGGGTAAGCCCATCAAGGTCTTCAACGAGGGGCGCATGCAGCGGGACTTCACCTACATCGACGATATTGTCGAGGGCATTACCCGCCTGCTCGCCAAACCCGCGACGCCGAACGGCAACTGGAATTCGGCATCGCCAGACCCCGGCAGCTCCAGCGCGCCCTACCGCCTGTTCAACATCGGCAACAATCAGCCGGTGGCCCTAATGGACTTTATCGGCGCGATCGAAGAAGCCCTGGGCATGGAAGCCGAAAAAGAACTGCTGCCGATGCAACCCGGCGATGTGCCTGCGACCTACGCCAATATCGATGCCCTGTCGGACTACGTCGACTACCGACCGGGCACGCCGATACGTCAGGGCATCGGCAACTTTGTGGACTGGTATCGCAGCTATTTCGGGCACTGAGCTTACTCGGTTCCAACTGATCCACGCTGCGCATTAGCCAACAGGAAAAGGAAACACCATGAACGTCGTAATGATCGGTGCAGGCTACGTAGGCCTGGTATCTGGCGCATGCTTTGCGGAGTTCGGCGCCGAAGTGACCTGCGTGGACAAACAGGCGGACCGGGTCGCCGCGCTGCGCGAGGGACGTATTCCGATCTATGAACCCGGCCTTGATGCGCTGGTAGCGCGCAATGTTGCCGGCGGTCGCCTGCGCTTCAGCACAGACCTTGCTGCGGCGGTGGCCGACGCGGACCTTGTGTTTATTGCGGTAGGTACACCGACACGGCGCGGTGACGGCCATGCGGACCTCAAATACGTGTACGCCGCCGCGGAAGAGATCGCCCAGAATCTCGCCGGCTACACAGTGATCGTCGACAAGTCCACGGTGCCCGTCGGCACGGCACGAGAAGTCTCGCGGGTTATAAGCAAGACCAATCCTGAAGCGGACTTTGATGTGGCGTCCAATCCGGAATTTCTTCGGGAAGGTTCGGCGATCGGTGACTTTATGCGTCCCGACCGGGTGGTACTGGGCGTGGAATCGGAACGCGCCGAGAAACTACTGCGAGAGCTCTACCGCCCCCTGAACCTCATTGAAGCCCCCATTCTTGTGACGGATCTCGAAAGCGCGGAACTGATCAAGTACGCCGCGAACGCCTTCCTTGCCACCAAGATCAGCTTTATCAACGAAATGAGCCAGCTCTGCGAGAAAACCGGCGCCGACGTGAATGCGGTGGCCAAGGGCATGGGCATGGACAAGCGCATAGGCAACAAGTTTCTCCACGCGGGACCAGGCTACGGCGGCTCGTGTTTTCCCAAAGACACGCTCGCCCTTAACCGCATGGCGCAGGAGCATGGCGTAAGCAGCCGCATCGTCGAAGCGGTGGTCGAAGTGAATGCATCGCAGAAGGCCCGCATGGTGGCGAAGATCCGCGAAGCGCTGGGCGGTTCCGAGGCCGACAAAACCCTGGCAGTACTGGGGCTCACCTTCAAACCCGAAACCGACGACATGCGCGACGCCCCGGCTCTCGCGATCCTGCCGGCCCTGGCAGACCGGGGTGCAACGATCCGCGCCCACGACCCCCAGGGCATGCACGAGGCAAAACCCCTGCTTCCCGAATCCATCGACTACGTGGACGACCTGATGGACGCCATACGGGGAGCCGATGCGGTCATACTGATGACCGAGTGGAACCAGTACCGCGGGCTGGATCTTGCAGCGGTGAGCGAAGCCATGCGCGGCGATGTGTTCGTCGATCTGCGCAACGTCTACGAGCGTCCGCTCATGGAAAAAGTGGGGCTGAAGTACCATTGTGTGGGCCGCTGAGCGTTACTAACCAGGGCGACCAGCACGAACGAGGACCGCTTACCCGTTGCAGTGCTGCTTCTGGATCTCGATCACTTCGAGCTTATTAACAACTATCTGGGCCACAGCGCGGGCGATCAATTCTGGAATGCGCACCAGCCCGCAGTCTGAGTCACGATCACTGGCCTGACAGGGCTGGGCATGTTAGCGTTCCATTACCATCGTCACCTTATAGCGCAGGGACCGCCTTGTGACGTACGCAACCACGGACTCCATCACGGAGCCGTCACCCTGAAAAACTGTCCCGGGAATTGGGGTTAACAATGAGCATTGCCAGTCGACTCAATCTGCTCATCGCCATAATGGCCGTCGTCGCCGGAGCGATCCTCACGGGTTTCGTGGGTCAACGCGACTACAGCTACCAGCGCGATGCGATCATGCTTGAGGCTTCCAGCCTTATCGGCAGTCAGCCACATCTACAGCTGACCTTCTATTACCGCGACGAAGCAGAAGTTCGCAGAACCCTGGACCAGCTGTTGACGCTATCGCCAGCGGTGAAGCATGTCGTGCTTTATGACAATCAGGGAAAAGTTATCGACCAGCACCAGCGCAGCTGGGCCACCGACGCGCGCGTCACCTCCTTTGCGGAACTGCGCGAGGGGCTTTCTCCTCTGGACCAGGGCATAAAGACCGTCGGCGGTGAGCAGGTCCCCGAATCCCTGATGTTCCTGCGCAGCCTGCTGCTTGGTGAACGCAACACCTCCCTGACGCTTCCCGTTACTTCGGTGATCAACCCGGTGGAACGAGACCTGGAGCGCGAGGACTTCGCAAAAGCTCTGGTGGATCCGAGTCTGGTACGCAGCACCTTTGTTATCGGCTTTGTGGATATCTGCCTGAGTAGCACGGTGCTCTGGAGCCTCACCGCCCCGACCATCGCCCTATCTGCTGGCATCACGCTGGCGGTCGTCTTCCTGTTCTGGTTGATCGCCCGCGCGCTTACGCGACGCATTACGGCTCCTCTGGGGCGCCTCGCACGAGTAGCAGACGATATCGCCGCGGGTCGCCAGACCGAAACCCTGCGCATCGAGGGATCTGGTGAGATACGTCATATAGCCGAGATTTTTAACGGCATTATTACGGGCCTGCATCAGTACACGCGAAAAATGGACACGGATCGCAAGATCCTGTCGATGAAAGTCGATGAGCGCACGGAACAGCTCACGCAACATAAGGAAGAGCTCGACCGCGCCGTGCAGACCGTCAGCGAAACCCGCACCCAACTTCGTCATGCCGCCTACTTCGACAATCTGACTTCACTGCCTAACCGGCGCCTGTTCACAGAGCAGTTGACGCTGTTGCTTCGTTTGGCCAAGCGCAGCGGCCAGAACGTTGGTCTGCTGCTCGTGGACATCGACAACTTCAAGCGCATCAATGACTCGCTGGGCGCCAATTTTGGTGACCAGCTTTTGCAGCAGGTTGGAGAACGCCTGGCTGAGGGCGTGCGCGACAGCGACGTGCTGCACCGGCGCATCGATGACGAAGGCTCGGTAATGGACCTCTCACGCATGGGTGGAGATGAGTTCACCGTGGTGCTCAACCAGATCGAGAGCCTCGAGACCGCGGAGCGCGTTGCTTCACGCCTGGCCGAGGCCGTAGCCCGGCCCTACTTCATCGATCAGCAGGAGATCATCGTTACCTCAAGCGTCGGCGTAGCCGTGTCCCCCGATCACGCGGATGATGTCGAGGGCCTGCTCCGGGCCGCAGACACCGCCATGATCAGTGCGAAGAAACGCGGCAAAAACCGCATCATGACCTACAACGATGGCATGGAAGCGGCTAACCGGGAGCGCCTGCAACTGGAAAACGATCTACGCAAAGCCGTGGAGCGGAACCAGCTGCTGCTGCACTATCAACCGCAGGTCCATGGCCGTACCGGCGAGGTCACAGGCGTAGAGTCCCTCGTGCGCTGGAATCATCCGGACCAGGGTTTGGTACCGCCCTTCAAATGGATTCCCATTGCGGAGGAACTGGGACTCATTGAGGAGGTGGGCGCATGGGTACTACGCGAAGCCTGTTCTGAACTCGTGCGTCTGCGCAGCGAGGGCCTGGACCTGCCCAAGATTTCTGTGAACGTGTCCGCGCTTCAGTTCAATGAGGAATTCATCGATATCGTGAGTGAGGTACTGCGTGACACGGAGCTACCCCCCGAGGCGCTCGAGCTTGAGCTGACTGAAGGCGTCATGGTGAACAATCAGGCCACGACGGTGAGCATTGTCAGCCGCCTCAAGGACCTCGGCGTGAGGCTGTCGATCGATGACTTCGGCACGGGATACTCGTCCCTGAGCTACCTTACGCGCTTCCCGCTGAACGAACTCAAGATCGACCGCAGCTTTGTCCTTGGATTGACCGAAAGCGAGCAGAACGTGGAACTCGTTCGCGCCATCATCGCCATGGCCAAAAGCCTGGAGCTGGAGATTGTGGTCGAGGGTGTGGAACGAATCGAGGAGCTACAGTTCTTCAGGGAGCAGGACGTGGATCTGATTCAGGGCTTTCTGTTCAGCGCCCCCGTGCCCTCCGAGCGTCTGCGGGACCTGCTCAGCCCCGGCTTTTTCCTCGCCCAGTTGCAGGTTCTGGATCGAAAGCTCGAAGACAGCATGATCAAGATGGAGCAGGCCTGAGCGCGTCAGCACGACGCAGCCATGGTTTCAGTCGGACGAGCCCTCACCCGCATCGTTCGCCGCAGCCTGCTGCTTGCGCAATTCCTGGATGTTAAGCAAGTTGCTGCGATAGGCATCCGCGATCTTGTCCACGCCCGAAGGGTTCAAGCCTCCCTGGTTGCCCGTGACCGAGTAGGTGGCGTAGATGCCGGACGCTGTCATCAGTGCCCAGGACACCAGATTCACCGGCAACCCTTCATTCTTCATCGTGTTGGCAAGTTCGATGAAACGCTCCATGCAGTCATCGTGCTGGCGGGTTTGATCGTCGCTCATTGGTTAACCTCAGTGCGCAGTGCAAAGGTCGCGGAGTGTAGCACCGTCACCCACGCCAACAAAGAAGCGCTGAACATCATCTGGCCCTTGAGCCAGCAACAAGCTTTGTTTAGGCTGCGACGTCGCCTTTTTGGACTCGCTTCCAGTTTGCCCTCCACCCCCCACCGTCGCGTTGCGCAGCTTTTTACCCTGCTTTTAGGCATGGCATGCAGCAATGCCTACGCGCAGGATCCCGATGCCGCCATGCGCGCACGCTGGAGCGCCGAAGTCGGCGTGGGAGCCGAGTACGACACCAATGTCTCTGTCGATGAAGTGGACCTGTCCAGCGGTCAGAGCGACTACGCTTATATCATTGACTTTGAGCTGGGCGTGAAGAAAAAGCTCACGGAAAAAATTGACGCATCGGCAAGCTACAACATCAGCCAGAGTAGCTACAATGAGTTTTCTCGCGTTGACCGGCGCACGCAGATTCTGGGTGGAGCACTGAACCGGGATCTGGGCAGCAGTAACGCAGGCCTGTCGGCCTACTACATTGACTCCACGCTGGATGGCGACCCATTCCTGCGCTTTGCCCGGGTGTCACCCTCGCTATCGGGGTTTCTCGCTCGCAAATGGTTTGCCCGCGGCGCCTACGTACACTCCGAACGTCGCATCGATGGACGCAGCCAACGAAATGCCAGCACCCGCTCTGCCGAAGCTGACGTCTACTATTTTCATCGCGGATTGCGCAGTTACGTGAATCTGGGTTACCGCTATCGAGATGAAGATGCAGTGGCCGAAGAACTGGATTTTCAGTCCCACGCACTAAAGCTACGCTACATTCGGCGTTTCGATATCTTCGGCCGGCGCGCCAAGGCAGAGGCAGCACTGCGCTACGAAGTACGGGATTACCGCAGTGAGGAACCGACGATCGGGGAACCACGCGACGATGATCGCCTGCGCTTCAAGATGGACTTCGAAGTTCCCCTGAATGATCGCCTGACGTGGCAGTGGTACTACAGCTACGGCGATTATGTTTCCAATCTGCCGCGCGCCGACTTCACCCAGAATATTCTGGGTACGCGGCTGCAGTTGGCCTGGTAGGTCCGGACAGCCTGCTCAGAGGCTGCTGAGCGTCAACAAACCGTAGCCGTAGATCGAGTCCCGACCAGGCGGTCCCAGGTCTCGGGCGCTGTCGAACAGCATTCCGACCACCTCACCGCGGGGCGCTATACGACTCAGCCGCGCAGCCGCAGCGACGGCAAAGGGCACCGCGAAGGACGTTCCTGACGAGGCCACATAGCCTCCACCGGGCTGGGCGTGCAGTACATCAACGCCGGGAGCGGCAAGCGCCAGATAGTCCCCGCGATTAGCCAGGCGAAAAACCTGTTCCGCCGAATCCACGGCGGTCACAGCGACCACGGACTCATAGGCTGCCGGATACATAGGCCTTGCGACGGGGCCACCATTGCCCGCCGCCGCCATCACTACCATATCCTGCGCGGCGGCCCGGTCCAGCGCCCTCTCCAGAAGCCGGTTCGGCGGACCGGCGAGGCTGATATTAACGACGTCGACGCTGGAAGAAATCAGCCAGTCAAGCGCCCGAATCAGGCTCACGGTACTGGCGATTTCGCCTCGCTCCCGGTCCAGTTCAAACACGGACGCCGCATACACCTGGGCCTGGGGCGCCAGCCCTTGATACTCAGAGGAATTCGCCGCAATGATCGAGGCAATGGCCGTGCCGTGAAAATCGGGCGCTTCAGAGCCAGGCCGGGCAAAGGAACGGGTCTGGATATGGGAGTGGACCAGCGCCGGATGGGCCACATCAACGCGACTGTCGATCATGCCCACGCGCACATCGAGCGTGTCCAGATCTTCTGGCAAAGGCATGGCCGCCCGCGGCATGACGCCGTTACCCGTTGCGTCCACCGGAGCGCCGGCGGTGTAAATGTGGTTGAGGTCAACCTCAGCGCGGTCCTTGCCCACCACATCCAGCACACCATTGCGCACTTCGGTGATATCAAAGGTTGAAGGCGCCGCGACCTCGGCAAGGCGCAGCCCCAGGCCAGGAAGCTCCGTAACGGTATCGAAGAGGTAGCCCTCGCTGGACAGCTCATCGAATACCGAGGGTTCGGCCATCACGAGCCACTGCTCCTTGAGGATGCGGCTCTCGTCCACCTCAAGATCGCTTTCGAGGCGATCCACAATCTCGTCGATTTCGGATTCCAGACGTTCTTCGATGGCCAGTTCGACGCGGGCTTCCACGTCAGATTCCACAGAAGACTCCACGACAGCCTCGGCAGCATCCTCAACGGACTCCTCCACCGCGTCTTCCACGGCTTCGGCCACGCTGTCTTCGACGCTCTCTTCCAGCGCCGTCTCAACGCTCTGCTCTACACTGTCTTCAACGGACTCTTCCACCACCTCGGCCACAGCCTCTTCAACGCCAGACTCCACGGCGGATTCGACGCTGTCGGCCACGGTTTCTTCGACGCTGTCTTCCAGCGCGTCAGCCACGGACTCTTCAACGGTGTCCGCCACGCTGTCTTCGACCGCGGTTTCCAGGGAGCCCTGCACGGCATCGTCTACCTGTGCTTCTACCTGGGCTTCGACGGCGGATTCGACGCCAGCTTCAACGGACTGCTCTACCGCCTCCTCGACCGCGCCCTCAACTTCATTCTCGAGGCTGTCCTGTACCGATGCTTCTACATCGAGTTCCACCGCGGCGATGATGGTTGTCTCGAGCGACGCTTCTACGCGCTCATCGATGGACTGGGCCACGGTGTCGTCAATATTGTCCTCAACATTGGCATCCACGGTCTGTTCAATCGCTTCTTCAATGTTGTCTTCGATGTTCTCCTGAATGTTCTGCTCCGTGAACTGCTCCACGGCATCTTCGATCTCGTCCTCGATCGAATCCTCCAGGTCATCCTCGATGTTCTCGGCTAAGTCCTCTTCGACATCCTCTTCGATCTGCTCCTCGACCTCGTCTTCGCCGGGGTCTTCACCGAGAAACCCTCCCACGGGCAGCTGGGCCGTGCTGACGGCACTGCCTAGCAGCAGAGCACCCGCGCACAGCAGTGCGAAGATAAATTTCATATTCATTTGATATTTCATAGGGTTACAACCACTTTCAAGATTCTGCATAAAGTGCTGTATGGAACCGGTCAGCTTGCCTATACTGACGGCTGGAGCGCCGAAAAATTCCTTCGTAAATCAGTGGGAATAAAGCGGCGCATAAATCGTCAAAGAGTTTAGCAGGGAATGCATGACGTCGCTCAGCTACGGAAAACTCAGTTCGCGCCAGCGGGATGAGCTCATGGGAGAGCTCAAGGGCCTGAAACGGTTCTGTATGTCCCTGGCGGGGAGCGAAGCTGATGCTGACGACCTGATCCAGACAACGGTTGAACGGTTGCTGGAACGCGGTATTCCCGGCGATGCGCACACGGCGCGCTGGGCTTACCGTGTGTGCAAGAACCTGTGGATTGATGAATTGCGATCACGGGAAGTGCGCAACCGCCACGCCAACACGGTCATACAGACCGGCGAGGCGCTGGAGTTATCGCCATCGGCGGAACTCCAGTCCGAAGGTGAGCGCAGTCTGGCAGCGGTGAATGAAGCACTGCGAGCGTTGCCAGAGGAACAGCGCATGGCCCTTACGCTGGTAGCAGTCGAGGGCAAGAGTTACGCCGAGGCGGCGGAGATTCTTGAGGTTCCCATCGGAACCATCATGAGTCGCATCGCCAGAGCGCGAAAACAGTTATTGCCGGTGGTGGAGTAAACACCCCGGTGGTAGGAGTGGAACACAAATAACTGCTGGCCTGATTGACGAGAAGTCCAGGCGAAAAAGGCAGAAACACAAGAGAGCATGACGATGGAAAGTGAAGGCATGTCCCCGCAAACGGCGTTGCAGCCGGGAGACCTCGAAAGCCTGTCCCGGTATGTCGACGGCGAACTGCCCGCCGACGAGTCCCGGGCGCTGGAGGCGCGCCTGCGCGACAACGAAGCGCTGCGATCGGCGCTGGTGCGTCTCGAAGAGCTCAACCATCGCCTCAAAGATATGCTGTCAGAGCATAATACTGTTCCCGACAGTGTCGTGGCCCTGCTGGACAAAACCGCCAGCGACGAGCCTGCTCCGCAGGACAATGTGCTCGCTTTCCCGGGCAATCGTACCGCCGACGCCGCGGTACAACGGCCGCGCTGGGCCTACGCCATGGCAGCCTCGCTGACAGCGGCGGTGGCTTTGTCCCTGGTGTTCAGCAACGGCGCGCAGGATTCCGGTGGCCGCCTGCCGGGCAACGACGCGATTGTGTCTGCCGCCCTCGACAGCCATCCCTCAAGCGTGGATTGGAGTACGCTGGAAGACGGTCGCGAGTTCCAGGCGGTGCTGTCCTTCCCTCATGAAGATGGACGCTGGTGCCGCGAGTACCTGCTGCGCGGTGGTGAATCCGACTGGCGTGCTGTGGCCTGTCGTAGCGAAGATCGCTGGGTAACACAGGCCGCCGGCCTTGAGTCGTTCCTTGACACCACCGATGGCTATCGCCCCGCTGGTGCCGGTGACAACGCAACGGTCGCCGTCTTCATCAGCCAGCATGCCGCAGACATTGCCCTGGGTGCGGACGAAGAGCAGGCTCTGATCGCCACTCGCTGGAGCGAGTAAACCGGGCGGGACTTTCTTTGTTCCCGCCTTTGCCTGTTTCGGGCACCGGTCATCGCCCACGGTTACTTACCGACGTGAGTACTGGCGGCGAATTCAGCGCAGGCCTGTCAGCATAGCCCTTCAGCATAGCCCCTCAGACAAGTTTCTCTGAGCATCACGCTTACCGAGATCCCTCTCCAACACATCTGCTCGCGCATTCCGGCGCAGGACTGCCTTGAGCGCTGTGCCCGCAATGAGCAGGAGCTCAACGACCGATCAGGCTTGTACCACGGAAGGAGCAGGAACTGGGGGTGAAAAGGGAACTGGGACTGGGACTGGGACTGGGACTGGGACTGGGACTGGGACTGGGACTAGAAAAAGTATCGGGGCTACGCCGGGAGTTGCTTTGACGATTCTGTCTGTCTATCTATCTGTAAGACAATCTAAACGACTGTAATGGCCTCTTCCGGGCTCGATCAGTCCTGTCGAATCATCGCCGCACCCAAAACTCTCCGGCGCCATCCCCAATGGGTGTTTCACTCCACCTCTGCAGTGTTGACGCATTACGCGAACAACTTATTCCCGCAAACGTGAAGTTTTTTCTGTCGACGCTCAGGGACTCTTCGTGTGCACGCGCCGTCGGGAGTTTTCCATGAGTGCCCAAAGAATATTACTGGAACTCACCTGCCCTACCAGACGACCGTTCTCAATGACGGGTCGACGGCGCTGGCGTGTCGCAAGCATATCCGCCGCCACTTCAACGATGCTGTCTCCCGGAGCACAGCTGTTGATATCCTGAGTCATGATGTCCTGGACCAGGGCGAACTCCGTATCCCCTTCGTTGTAGATTGCGTTAAGCACGGTTTTGATGCAATCGATCTCGGATAGCACCCCTACGGGTTGTCCTTCGTCGTCCACTACGGTGACGCCCGTGAGCTTGTACTCCACGAGAGTCTCCACCGCCTGGGCGAGATTGTCATTGCAGTTGATCGTCAGGGGATTGCGACGCATGCAATCCTTGATGGTGCTGGGCGTGGGCATGTTGCTCTTCTCCGAATCGGGATTGGGCGGACGAGGAGCCACCATCACCAGCGCGAATGAATAAACGCCTGGCCCGGCAACCGGTCGACCTGAGCGTAAGGTACCCAACCGTCCGCGTAGCGTCCACGGTCACGCATTGGCTATGCTAGGGCCTTGAATCTTATGGAGCGTGAGATGTACCCGGAATTTCAATTCAACAACAGTGTTATCTGGATTACCGGTGCGTCGTCGGGCATCGGTGAGGCCCTTGCGAAACGTATGGCGGGCCGCGGCGCGCAGCTCATCCTGTCCGCGCGCAACGTGGCCGAACTCGAACGAGTGGCAAGCGCCTGCGATGATCTGGGGTCGCCGCGTACCCGAGTGCTGCCCCTGGATGTCTCCCTGCACGACACGCTCGCCGATGCGGCCAACACCGTACTCGAGGAATTCGGAGCCATTGACCTGTTGATCAATAATGCCGGCATTTCACAGCGGTCTTTCTGTGTGGATACGGACTTTTCGGTGTATCGCCAGATGATGGAGATCAACGTGCTCGGACAGATCGCCCTGACGCTGGCGGTGCTGCCATCCATGGTCGAACGCGGCTCTGGCCACCTCGCGGTCACGTCGAGCATCGCCGGCAAGTTCGGCTCGCCACAGCGCACCGGCTATAGCGCTGCCAAGCATGCGGTCATGGGCTTTTTCGATTCCCTTCGCACCGAAGTCACGGCGGACGGACTTCGCGTTACCACCATCACGCCCGGATTCATTCGTACCAACGTCTCCAGGAATGCCCTGGGGCCGGATGGCAAACCCACCGGAATCATGGATGACGACATCGGTGCAGGCATGGACGTCGACGAGTGTGCCGACGTCATCATCGCTGGTTTTGTCGAAGGTAAACCCGAGATCGCCGTTGGCAACGGTGCCGAGATGAGCGTACTCCAGCTAAAACGAGACGATCCGGAGGCCGCCTTCGAACTGCTCGCAAGAGCAGCCGACAAACTGCGGGCCAATCGCTGATCACGCGCGGTGCTGACGCGTCGCCAAATCAGCCTGCTCCTGCTGGCGCTCACCGGGACCGCCCTGCCGGGATGTGGCGGCTATGAGCTGAAAAATCTGGCCAAGTCCGATATCAACATGGTTACGGACGAATTTATTCTTGAAACCCGCCGCCTGGTGCGCGAACTCATGAGCAAGCTCTACGGCCGCAACCCGGACCAGCTTCGCCGTGGTGCGGTCAACACAGCCGAGGGACGGCTGCAGCAGTTACAGGAGACTCCCGGCCCTCTGGCGTTCAGAGAACTCGAGGGCACCCAGGAAATTGCCGCGCTGGAACTCGTATTTGATCCTGAATTTGAGGGCGACCGGGTGTTCGCCCTGATCGTGGGACTGGGCGGCATGCTGCGCCGGGCCTATGGCTATGACACCGAGTATTACCTGTTCGACGCGCTGGACCCGGCGGTGCTTGAAACCAGTGCCCGTAATACTGAAATCCTGTTATGGCGACTCAAGCACAACCGGCGCGATGACGGCGCGCCCTTCCTCATTACCAGTGAGTACCAGGGACGCATCGACAATCTCAGCTTCGAACGCCTGTTTGGCAAACTCATCGCCCTGCAGGACATGATGGCCAGGATCGCCGGGGATGCGGGAGACCGCCGTGTCACCAAGGCGGTGCACACGGCCACTTCGGTGTTTATTCCTCTACCGATCTGAATCCCGGTTGGGTTTGGGACCTGGAGTCAACGGTGGTCGCAGGAACGAGTAGCGCAGCGCAGGCCAGCATGCCCAGCGCCGTCGCAACGGGTAAGCTCTGCAAGCCGAGGTGTTGTACCAACTGCCCCGCCACCACCGCCGCCCAGGCAAATCCACTGGTGATTATGGGGGCCGCAACGCCTGCCCACGCGCCATGCTCATCCAGCGAACCCGCCAGGGCCAACAACACGGGAAAATTAAACTGCAGGGCAAACACGGCGGGCACCAGGGCCGCCAGAAAGACCTGCGGTGTGCTGGCATGCACCGCCAGCCACCAGCCGCTGGCACAGGCGATAAAACCGATCAGCAGCGGGTATCGAGGACCGAAGCGACCACTGGCCCAACCGCCCGCCTGGCAGGCCAGGGCCGACAGGAGCAGCAGCACACCGATTCGCGAGCCGGCCTCTTCGTAGCCCAGGCCAAGGTCCGCCGCCAGGCTGAACATAAAGGCAAAGCCCAGACCGCTACAGGTGACGAACAATACGCCCATAAGTATTGTCGCCACGGGTCGCCAGCTGATGTCCAGGGAAGCGTGTCGACGGCTGTGGTGCGCCAGCAGGGCCGGTGATTCGCGATACAGCGCCACAACGATCGCGTAGAGCAACGACAGCAGTGCGGCAAACAGAAACGCGCCACGCAGTCCCGCCTCCCCCACTGCCAAGCCGACACCGGCCACCATGGCGGACATGAGCGCGACCGCACTCATGTCGATAAAGCCAAAGGACTCATCGGGAGCCTTGCTCACGGCGACCAGTCGCGCCGTTGCCGCCATCAGCGCGCCCACGCAAAATCCGGCGCTCAACTGCAGCAGCAACAGCAAGGCCGGCGAGGCAAAGACATAGGCACTGGCCAGTTCCAGCAGTACCAGAGTGCTGCCAAAACGCACCCCCAGACGACCGACACCGAGCCTGGGAGGGCGGAAGTAGAACAGCAGCGACGACACGGCAATGCCAATAAAGGGTGCGGCCACCACCAGCCCGGCGAGGCCCGCGCTCCAGGAGGTTTCTTCGAGCAACCGGGTCAGCACCACCGGTTTCATGGCGCTGAACAGCGTCGACATGGCAAACGCGGCGGCACCGGCAAACAGCAGACCCGGATGCGCAAAGGCAGCCCGCAGGCCCTCGGGCCTGGTGTGCTCAGGCAAGATGCGTTGCCTCAATGCGTTCCTGCAGGTGCTGTCCGGCGGTCGTGGGTGCAAAGCGCGGCGGGTCATCGGCACCCGTGCACGAAGGCAAGGCTTCTATGGGGGTAGCGCTGTCTGGATCGAGAAACAACGCGATGGAGTAACGCTCACGGGAGCCAGCCACCGGCAACACACGATGGGGGGTGGAGCGGTAGCGCCCATTGCTCCAGCGCTCGAGCATGTCTCCGCAGTTGATGACAATGGCATCGTCTCGCGGCGGTGCCGGGTGCCAGGCGCCATCTGCCGACTGCACCTGCAAGCCCCCCACATCGTCCTGCAGCAGCAGCGTCAGCATTCCATAATCCGTATGGGCACCAGCCCCCATCTGCTCGACGTCCACGCTCTCGGTAGCGACCGGCGGATAGTGGAGTAAGCGCAGGGTGATATTTTCGCCGCCATGGCGTTCCACGAAGTAGTCCGTCGGCATCTGCAGCGCCAGTGCCAGCAGGCGCTGCAGGCGCTCCGCCGCACGCATCGCCTGGCGGTAGAACTGCTCGGCGGCGGCGCGAAACTCCTGATCTGGCCAGCGATCGTTGTCTATCTGTCCCTTTACCGGGTTACGCATCGTAAACGTCTCTTTGAGATCGGCCGGGCGCGTCGGGTCCAGACTCTCTTCCAGCAGCCCCTGGTAGCCAAAATTCTCCGAGGCCGCCCGATAGGCACAACGCATTTTTTGCTCCCTGGGCGAGGCAAAAAAACGACGGGAAGCAGAAAAAATTGCCTCCCGGTCTTCGCTCGATAGTCCCAGATTGGTCAGTGCCATAAAGCCCACATCTTTCAGAGCGGCATCGATATCGCGAGCGATATCTGCGTCAGAACGGGTTTCTTGATCACAATCAATAAGCGGTACGTCCACCGGACTTCTCCATTGACCTGCAAAGGTTGCAAAACCAAGATGGTACCGCAGCAATCGCCTGCCAGTACCACAAACCTATCGGGAGGAGTCCGCGTGAGCCCCACCTATGACGAAACGTTTGCCGCGAGCTTTGCCCGTATTCTTGGCGATGGCGCCTACAACGCCGACTTCATCGGCCGGTTTTACGAGTTGTTCTTTGCCACCTCCGACGACATCAAACAGCGCTTCGCCCACACCGATATGAGCCACCAGAAGACCATGCTCCACGACTCGCTGCGTGCCCTCGTGGATTTCAATCAGCACCGCAAGCTGTCACCGCAGATGACCACGCTTGCCCGGGTTCATGGTCCGCAGGCGGCCGACATTCCACCGACGCTATACGTGCTGTGGCTCAACGCCCTACTTGATACGGTACGTGAGTGGGACCCGAAGTTCGATGCGCAGGTGGAACTGGCATGGCGCCTGACCCTGGCGCCGGGTATAACCTATCTCAAGTTCTGCAACGACCATCCCACCGGTCCCTGACCTGTATCAAGGAATGACCTTGCTCAGCTGTTAGCGTAGGCATGAGATAACAAGGGGGTTGTCTATTCATGGCATCGGGTTCCCTGCGCTGGCTCTGGATCTGGGCCGGCATTGTCCTGACACTGGCTTTGCCAGCGATATGGCTCTTTACTACGCCGTCTACACCGCAAGATGATCCCTGGCGCCACGTGGCAGGCAAGCTACCCGCGACTGGACACGAGGCGCTGATGGATCAGGACTTCGGCTCCGGTCCCGAGGTCACAGCTCGCTGTCTGGAATGCCACGAATCCAGCGACAGTGAGCTGCGCCATTCATCCCACTGGACCTGGAGCCGCCCTCCCGTCTCGGTACCAGGCCGCGATGCACTGGTAGCCGGCGGCAAGCGCAATGTGATCAACAACTTCTGCATCGGCATCCAGGGTAACTGGGCCAGTTGCACCGCCTGCCACGCGGGCTACGGTTGGACCGATGCCAATTTTGACTTCGACGACACCAGCCAAGTGGACTGCCTCGTCTGCCATGACGGTTCGGGGCTCTACGTGAAGGGCGCGGCAGGACTGCCGGTAGAAGGCGTCGACCTGCGGGCCGTTGCCATGAGCGTGGGACCACCGACGCGAGACAATTGTGGCAGCTGCCACTTCAATGGCGGCGGCGGTGATTCCGTCAAGCATGGCGACCTCGACTCATCGCTGTTCAATCCCAGCGAGAACGTCGATGTCCACATGGGGCGCTACGACTTCCAATGCACGGATTGTCACCGAACACGCAATCACCAGATTGGGGGTCGGTCGATTTCTGTCTCTCTCGATCAGCGCAACCAGATCGGCTGCACCGACTGCCATAACGCTGCGCCCCACGGACAACCCCGCCTGGATCGTCACACGGCGTCCGTGGCCTGCCAGACCTGCCACATTCCCGAGACTGCGCGACGTCGCGCGACCAAAACCCACTGGGACTGGGCGAGCGCCGGCGATGCAAACCGCGAAGAGGATGAACACAGCTACCTGCGTATCAAGGGCGAGTTCACCTACAGTCAGGAACTACGCCCTGGCTATGCCTGGTTCAATGGCAGCGCGAGCCGCTATCTGCTCGGCGACCCCATCGATCCCGATGCGGTGACTGCCCTTAATCTGCCGTCGGGGTCCATCGATGACCCAGAGGCCAAAATCTGGCCATTCAAGGTGCACCGCGCCACCCAGCCCTACGACCGGATCAACGGCTACCTACTGCAACCGGAAACCAGTGGCCCCCGGGGGTACTGGCAGCACTTTGATTGGCGCCAGGCGCTGGAAGCCGGCGCACAACATACGGGTCTGCCCTTCAGCGGCGAGTACGGCTTTGCACGCACCACCATGCACTGGCCCCAGACTCATATGGTGGTGCCGGCGGACCAGGCCCTGCAATGTCTGGATTGCCATGCCCAAAACGGTCGCCTGGATTGGCAGGCGCTGGGCTATGCCGGCGATCCGATGATCTGGGGATCTCGCAAGCTGACACCGCAAAATGGCCCGGCCGAGGGAATCGGCAAATGACCCGGCGTCGGCGCTTGTTCGCCCTGTTACTGCTTACCCTCGCCGCATTGCCAGTGGCTGCGGCCCGGCACCCGGATTTCGCGTTGTACGACTCCCAGGGCAAGGCGCTTTCTGCCTCAGATTCAGAGCGATACTCCGAGCTGACGAGCTGCGGCGAGTGCCACGACAGCAACCATATTCGCCAAAGCCTCAGCCCCGCGCATCGCAGGCTTCCGGCGCACACACTGCTCGGCGATACGCTGAAAACAAAGCTTGGGCAGACAGTCACGCAATCGCCCGACACCGCCATCGCTTGCACGAGCTGTCATGGAGGCCCCCTCACAATCAGCGACGAGGGACAGGCCCTCGGCGCGAGCATCACCTCTGGCGGCCACAGCCAGAGCTGCGCTGGATGCCACGGCGAGATCAATCTGCAGACAACGCCCCCGTTCCTGCCCGGCCAGGCGCAGGGGGCCGACCTGGGGCTCCTGACAGGCAGCCTGCTCTCGGGACAACGAGTCAACAGCAGCGCGATAAATGTGACGGACAAGGCGCAACGCAAAGAACCCTTTGATGTGCACCTGGCCCGGGGCATCCAGTGCACGGATTGCCATCGTGCCGTCAATCGCCCCGGAGACCGATTCAGGAATCCGCAGACAAGCCCCGCCGGTCTGCACCGGGATCCCCGCAAGGTGGGAAACAGTGATTATCTGCATCGCCCCGATCACGATCTGGGCGTAACGCTGCAGTGCACGGACTGTCATAGCGCGAACCGGGGTCACGAGTGGCTTCCGTTTCGTGAGCAGCACCAGAGCCGCCTGGCCTGCGAGAGTTGCCATATTCCCAACCCTCTGGGTCCCGCCCTGCGCCATGTGGCATCTGATACAGCGCCACTGGTGCGCGGTCGTGACGAGCAGGGATTGATCTCTGGATTCAGTCCCCTGCTTCTGCCGCGGGATGGCCAGCTCGCACCCTACAATCTGTTCAGTGTGGCCACACAGACCGACGATCCCGCGTCGCTCCTGGTCATACCCGTTGCTCACGGTGTCGTGCGCGATGCGGCGCTGCGCGAATGCAGTGTGTGTCACCTGCCCGGCGGACGCACTCAGGGAATGCTGGAACTGGGGCCTGTAACGGACCTTACATCAGCCTCACCCCAACCACTCAGCGCTCACGACAGCCTTCGGCTTGAGATTGTCGATGGCTCATGGAACGCCAACGCTGTGCCAGAGGCCCAGGGTTTTTATGTGTTGGGCACGGACCAAGTCGCCTGGGCCGATCGCCTCGGCATGCTGATCACTCTGGGAACACTCGGTGGTGTACTGGCCCACGGTGCAGCACGTTACGTGGCCTATCGTCGCCGCGGCGAGCACATTGAGGCGCGCGAACGGGTCTACATGTACAGTGTTTACGAACGCTTCTGGCACTGGCTGCAGGCCGTGGCCATTCTTGGCCTGCTGATCACCGGCGCAGCGATCCACAAACCCTATCTGTTCCCGTTCCTGCATTTCGCCTACATGGTTGAACTGCACAATCTGCTGGGCTGGATTCTGCTGGGCAATGCAGTGCTCGCCGCCTTCTATCACGTGGCTACCGGCGAGGTGAAACAATACCTGCCGGGCACCCATGACCTGTTTGGCCGGATGTTTGTGCAGGCGCGCTACTACGTGCAAGGCATCTTCCGCGGCGATCCACACCCCTTCGCCAAGGATCCCGAACACAAGCTCAACCCACTGCAGCAGCTCACGTATTTTGGTCTGCTGAATACGCTGTTACCCGCGCAGATTCTCACCGGCACGCTGATCTGGGGCGCGCAGCGGTGGCCTGGACTGACCGAAAGCATCGGCGGATTGATGGTTCTCGCACCGCTGCATGGGTTTATGGCCTGGCTGTTTGCCGCGTTCCTCATCATGCATATTTACCTGACCACAACCTCTGGACCCCGACCGCTGTCCGGCATAAAGGCCATGCTCGAGGGTTGGGAAGACGTGGAAAAAACTTCGGGAGGATCCTGATCATGGCTTCGGACTACCCGGTGCAACCCCGTCGCGGGCGGCCCTACTGGAACCCCTATCTCAGCGGCTTGTTGCTGGGTGTGCTGCTTTTTCTCGCCTTCTTTATCACCGGCAGCGGCCTGGGCGCCTCTGGCGGCATGAACCGGCTTCTCGTCTGGCTTCAGGACCTGTTGATGCCCGAGCACGTGGACCAGGTGCCCTATCTGCTGAAGATGGCCGGGGGCAGCCTGAATCCGCTCAAAAACTGGATCGTGTATCTCACCATCGGCACGCTGATCGGCGGCCTCGCCTCGGGACTTCGCGCCGGGCGGGTCTACGTCGAGACCAATAAGGGCCCGGCCATCAGCAACGGCCTGCGCTGGTGCCTTGCGTTCGTCGGGGGCGCACTCATGGGCTATGGTGCCCGCCTCGCCCGCGGCTGCACCTCGGGCCAGGCCCTGTCCGGCGGCGCGGTACTGTCGACCGGCAGCTGGTTATTCATGATCGCCGTGTTCGCTGGTGCCTATCTGTTCGCCTACAGTCTGCGGCGCAGCTGGAACTAGGGGGGCGAGCTATGGCGGAGTTTCCCCTCAATCTCATCGACGCCCTCGGCAGCATCGGCGCATTTTTCATCTACGGCCTCATCGGCTTTGCCTTCGGCTGGATTCTCGAATCCGCAGGCTTTGGCAACTCCTGCAAACTCGCCGCCCAGTTCTATTTCAAAGAACTCACGGTCCTGAAAGTCATGTTCACCGCGATCATCACCGCGATGACATTGATCTTTGCGGCGTCAGCCCTGGGATTACTCGATATCAACCTGATCTGGGTACCCCCGACCTACGTTTGGCCCGGGGTCTTCGGAGGCCTGCTCATGGGCGTGGGCTTCATCGTTGGAGGATTCTGTCCCGGTACTTCCCTCGTTGCCGCGGCCACACTGAAAATCGATGGCCTCTTTTTTGTACTCGGCGCCCTGTTCGGCATACTCGTGTTCGGCGAAACCGTCGGCATCTATGAGCCGTTCTTTCACAGCAGCTTTCTCGGCCGCCTGACCCTGGACGAGAGCCTGGGCGTAGACACCGGCATTCTGGTGGTCGTAGTCGTTGCTGCCGCCCTGCTTATCTTTTACGGCGCCGAATGGGTAGAGCAGCGTGTCGGTGGCATCGAGCGGCAACAGGCTCCGCGCTGGCGCTACGGTGCCGCTGCACTGCTACTGGCCATGGCCGCTGGTGTCGCCGTAATCGGTCAACCAGACAACGAGCGACGCTGGGCGACGCTCGAAACGCTGGAAGAGGCGCGTCTGAATGCGCGCGAGGTGCAGGTGGATCCGCTGGAAGTCCTGTCACTGATGCACGACAGCGCCCTGCGCATAACGATCCTGGATCTGCGTGACGAATATGCCTACAACCGCTTTCACTTGCGCGACGCGCAGCGAATAGCTGACGCCGATCTGGATACGCTGGCCGAAACACTCATCGCCCAGCCCGCCAACACCGTCACGATTCTTACCGGCGCCCACGGCGACGATGCGAATGAGGTCTGGCGCTACCTTCGCGCTGAAAGCGTACCGAACTTGTACATTCTGGACGGTGGCGTGGATGCGTGGCTGGCACGATTCCATAGCGAGGCACTGCCCGCTGTTCACCCAGATCACGCACTGGGTTCCCGGCACCCCGCGGCTGACCCCAATCCGCGACTGTTCGAGGGTGATTTTGAACCCAAGGTGAAACTGCAGGTCAAAAGAGCACCTACCAGCGGCGGATGCGCGTGACTTGATTGAGGTTTCAGTAAACCAAAACTCCCGGCCGACGTCCGATCACCTCTGTCTGGCTCGCTCCCTGCGACTACGGTGTATCTGGGTGGCGCTGCCGATTGTGCTGGTAGTCGCACTGTCAGTTGCACCGACATCTCACGCCCAGCCCACGCATGCGGCGTGGAGTGAACTGCTGCAACGCTGTGTCGTAGAGACCTTCGACGGGCACAGCACCGCAGTGGACTACGACTGCTTCGGCGCATCGCAGCAGCCGTTGGACGATTACCTCGCAACGCTCAGTGACGTGCCCCGCACGGAGTTTGATCAGTGGACTCGCGACGAACGGCTCGCCTTTTTGATCAATGCGTACAACGCCTGGACCGTCGCACTGATCCTGAGCGCATGGCCGGATCTCGAATCCATCAAGGATCTCGGCAACTTCCTGCGCTCGCCGTGGAAGAAGGCGTTCATCCCGTTGTTCGGTGACGAGATCAGCCTCGATGATATTGAGCACGGCATGATCCGGGCACCGGGACGCTACGACGATCCGCGAATCCACTTCGCGGTGAACTGCGCGAGCATCGGCTGCCCCGCCCTGCGCCGCGAGGCCTATACCACCGAAAGTCTCGATGAGCAGCTCGAGGACCAGACCCGTCGATTCCTCGCCGACCGAAGCCGCAATAGGCTCCAGGGAGACAGATTGGCCCTGAGCCCGCTATTCGACTGGTACGCCGTGGACTTCGACAGGAACTGGCGCGGCACCGGCAATCGCCGCGGCTTTCTTGCGCGCTACGCTGAGTCCCTGGGCCTTAACACCACACAGACCGGGGAATTGCAAAGCGGTGAGCTAGGTCTCGACTTTCTGCCCTACAACTGGTCCCTCAACGCCGTCCGACGCTAGTCCTCTCTCATCGGAGGCATGAGTAAAAGCAGCGCAATGCCACCTGCCCCTAGCAATGTCGCGACGAGCGCCGCCGGCAGCAGGCCCTGGGTCACAAAGGGTGCCAGTGAGGCCGTCGCCGCTGCGGTTATCAACATGACGTACAACACCACCAGGGCCGATGCGCGGGCATCGTCCCCGCCCGACGCCTGAAGTGCACGGTAGAAGCCCGGTGGTCCGCGAAAGCCAAACCCGAAGTTGAAGGGCATGAACAGCAACCAGATCACCCAGGCCTGGGGCTCGCCCAACGCGGCGTAACAGAGCAAGGCCACACAGGACACTTCTGACAGCAGACTCCCCCCCATGATCGTTGCCTCGACCCCGTAGCGCTGCACCATTTTGCTGGACAGGTTCGCCGCCAGAATAAAACAGGAGATACCCAGCACCTGCATGATGATGAAGTCGCGCATTTCACCCCCAAGGGCGACAACGAAAATCGTCGGCATGGCAAACACAAAGGCCAGAAGCGACCCCAGACTCAGGCCCTGGGTCAGCGCGTAGCGCTGGAACATGCGACTGCGCAGCAACACCCAGTAGCCCAGGCGGGAGCGGTTCCCCTGAATCCGCGGAATCACCCGCAATGCCAGGCCCACCAGCGCCGCCAGGCACAGCGCGAGCACGGCCGTCACGTAAAAGGATGCAGTCCAGCCATACTGATTGAGCAGCCATACCCCGATGATCGGCGCGATGGCCGGGGCCAGGGATTCCAGGCTGCCAAGGGCACCCAGGGCTTTGAGCGCACCCTGCTCATCAAACAGCGTTCTCACCATACCCGGCGTCACCACCGCGGCACAGGATGCAGCCACCCCCTGGAGAAAACGCAGGGCGATGAGCAGCGACAGACTGCTCGACGCGCCAGCCGCCGCCGACAACAGCGCATACGCCAGGAGTGCACCGACCAGCATCCGTCCCTGGGACAAGCGCGCCCCCAGTTCGCCGAACAACAACAGACCGACACCCGTGCCGGCGGCAAAGGTTGCCAGCACCAGTTGGGCCTGCTCGATATTGCCACCGAGGGCGCCAGGCAGCCCGGGCACCGCAGGCAACACAAGGTCGGTACCGGCCAGGCCGAGTACGGTGCAGCAGACCAGCAGCCCCGCGATGGCAATCGCGCGGCCACGAGACGGTGTTGCGGTGTTCACAGGGGGTGCTCGGCGAGATAGCGATCCAGGGCAGCGATACAGTCGGCGCGCTCCGTCTCACTGAGAAAGGCCGCCTCAAAGCCGTTGCGCACCAACGCCAGGGCCTGGCTGCGA
>JAUIMF010000117.1 GCA_030433415.1 Gammaproteobacteria bacterium
GCTTTCACCGTCGGCCCGGCGTTGAGTACCAGGTCGATGAGGCTGAGTTGTTCGTCCAAGATTAGTCTCCGGAGGGATGTTGCGCGGCGCGCAGTGTAGCAAGCATGGCTTTGGGGATGCGACGGGGACCGAGGCTGGCGGGGCTCACACAGGCCAGGCTGACGTCCGCCTCAACGAGCAATTCCTGGCCGCGACGCACGGTCTGGCGCAGGTCCAGCGACGCTCCGCCAATGCCCGTGAGACAGGCCGTGGCCTCGAGCTCGTCATCCAGGCGCGCGGGCAGGCTGTAGCGCACCGCCAGATCCCGCACAACAAACATGATCTCGCCGTTGAAGATCGCGCTGCGATCCATGCCCAGGGAGCGCATGAACTCGGTGCGCGCCCGCTCAATGTACTTCAGGTAGTTCACGTAATAGACAATGCCGCCGGCGTCAGTGTCTTCTATGTAGACTCGCAGCGGCAGGGAAAATTCCCGCCCGGTTGGCCCGCCGTTCACGTCAGGCGTCTCCGCCGGGCGTGTTGTCACCGTCTGGCGCAACGTCATCCCCCGGCACATCGTCACCGATGGCCCCCAGCAGGTCCGCCTGCATCACCTCGCCGCCCGCCGCCGAAGGCGCTGCCAGGCCAAAGTGAGCGTAGGCCAGGCGCGTGACCATGCGCCCACGCGGCGTGCGCAGCATGTAGCCCTGTTGGATGAGATAGGGTTCGAGCACATCCTCGATGGTGCCACGCTCTTCAGACAAAGCAGCGGCAAGGCTGTCGACGCCCACGGGGCCACCATCGAACTTTTCGATCATCGCCAACAGCAGGCGGCGATCCAGGTGATCAAAGCCCCGCGCATCCACACTCAGCAAATCCAAGGCCCGATCCGCTACATCGGCGACCACGCGACCGTCGGCCTTGACCTCGGCGTAGTCACGCACCCGGCGCAGCAGGCGATTGGCGATGCGCGGCGTCCCCCGGGAGCGGCGGGCGATTTCGCGGGCACCGGCGCTGTCCATGGGAATGCCCAGAATCTGAGCCGAGCGCGCCACGATGCCTGCCAGGTCATCAACTTCGTAGAACTCCAGGCGCTGCACAATGCCAAAGCGGTCCCGCAGTGGTGAAGTGAGCAGGCCCGCCCGCGTCGTCGCGCCCACCAGGGTGAAGGGCGGCAGGTCCAGCTTGATAGATCGCGCCGCCGGTCCCTCGCCAATCATAATATCGAGCTGGTAATCCTCCATGGCGGGATACAGCACCTCTTCCACATAGGGGCTGAGGCGATGAATCTCGTCGATGAACAGCACATCGCCAGGCTCGAGGTTGGTCATGAGGGCGGCGATATCACCGGCTTTTTCGAGCACCGGGCCCGAGGTGGTCTTGAGCGAAACACCCATCTCGTTGGCGATGATGCTTGCCAGCGTGGTCTTACCCAGCCCCGGCGGACCAAAGATCAGCGTGTGGTCCAGGGGCTCACCGCGGCCCTGGGCGGCGGCAAGGAATATCTCCATCTGCTCACGCACGGCCCGCTGACCGATGTATTCCTGCAGGGACTTGGGCCTGACGGCGCGATCCTGGGCCTCTTCGCTGCTGCCGGCGGCAGGGTCGATGAGTCGGTCCGATTCAATCATGGGCTGTCCGCCTGTCTCAGCTACGTACGGTGGAGCGCAGGGCGCGACGGATCAGTTCTTCGCTGTCCTGCACCTCGTCGCTGTCCACCGCCGCCACCAGCCGGGCGGCCTCGGCGGGCTTGTAACCCAGCGCCACCAGCGCACCCTCGGCATCGGTGAGTTTGTCGTGGGGGATTGGCGCTGCCTCCGCGGCAGGGGTGCCCGCCGCAGTCTTGCCCAGACCCTCGATCCAGTCTGCCAGACGATCCCTGAGCTCAACGATCAGGCGTTCCGCGGTCTTCTTGCCAACCCCGGGCAGCGCGCAGAGCGCCTTGACGTCACCACCACTTACCACCCGCACCAGGCTGTCGCTGTCCATGCCCGACAGAATCGTCAGTGCCAGTTTGGGGCCTACGCCACTGACGCGAATCAGCTGACGGAACAGCTCCCGGTCCCGCTCCCGGGCAAAGCCAAACAGGGTGTGGGCGTCCTCGCGCACCGCGTGATGGGTGACCAGCGTGACAACCTCTCCCAGCGGTGGCAGCTCAAACAACGTGGTCATGGGCACCTGCAGTTCGTAACCCACGCCGGCCACATCCACCAGGATTTCTGGCGGCTGCTTGTGGATGAGGGTCCCCGATATACGTCCGATCACTGTGTTGTCCCGTAAGTGCGTTAGCGCAGGCGTCCACGGCGGATTGCCGTGGCACCGGCGACCTTGACCATGCCCTGGCGCGTATGCGCGTGACACAGCGCCGCGGCCAGGGCATCGGCGGCGTCTTCCTGCGGTTCGCCCGGTAAGTTCAGCAGCACACGCACCATGTGCTGCACCTGACTCTTGTCCGCCGCGCCCGTACCCACCACTGACTGCTTGATCTGCCGCGCCGAGTACTCCGCCACCTCCAGGCCCCGGGTCACGCAGGGCACGATCGCGGCTCCACGCGCCTGGCCCAGCTTGAGCGCCGCGTCGGCGCTCTTGGCGAGGAATACTTGCTCTACCGACAGTTCCGTTGGCCCGTAGCGCTCGACCAGCGTGGCCACGCTCTCGGCGATGATTTTCAGGCGCTCCGGCAGCGCCGTCCGCGGCAGGCGGATGACACCGCTGTCAATATAGCTGTGGCGGCCGTTGACCGAATTGATAATCCCGAAACCCGTTTTCTGGGAACCGGGATCAATGCCGATAATGATGGGCATGGCGGTCGGGCAGTGCGCCCCCTGTAAGCCGGAGTCTGGGGCCCATGGTATGTATAAACATACAGGGTTTCCAGCGCTGCGTATCAGCTGTTCAGCTGCTCGAGCACCTCGTCGGGGATTTCTGCATTCGAGTAGACGTTCTGCACGTCGTCGAGGTCTTCCAGCGCATCGATCAGACCAAGGACTTTTTCGGCACCGTCGGCGTCGACGGGGGCCGTGGTGGACGCCACCATGGTCACTTCGCCGCCCTCGGGGGACAGGCCCGCCTCTTCCATCGCGGCTTTTACCGACGAGAAGTCCTCCCAGGCCGTGGTCACGTCGATGGAACCGTCGTCGTGGGTTTCGACATCGTCCGCACCGGCTTCCAGCGCGACTTCCATCACCTGTTCTTCGTCGGCTCCCGGCGCAAAGCTGATTTCACCCTTGCGCGAGAACAGGTAGGCCACGGAACCGTCCGTACCCAGGTTACCGCCGCGCTTTGAGAAGGCGTGACGGACTTCGGCCACGGTGCGATTGCGGTTGTCGGTCATCACTTCAACGAGAATTGCCACACCACCGGGACCATAGCCCTCGTAGGTGAGCTCCTCGACATCATCGGCCTCGTTGGTGCCCGCCCCGCGGGCGATGGCGCGGTCGATGGTATCGCGGGTCATGTTGGAACCCAGCGCCTTGTCGACGGCAGCGCGCAGGCGGGGATTGTCTTCGACGAGGGGCCCACCCTGTTTGGCGGCCACCACCAGCTCACGGATCAGCTTGGTGAATACTTTGCCGCGCTTGGCGTCCTGGGCCGCCTTGCGGTGTTTAATATTGGCCCATTTACTGTGTCCGGCCATGGCCCTGCTCCTTTTTGTTCTCTGCCCCGCGAGCGGGGATGCCTGGCGCCCGCGGCGCTCAAGCTTCTTTCTTTTCCTGCTCCCGCAGACGAATGTGCAGATCGCGCAGCTGCGCGGCGTTGACGGTGCCCGGGGCCTCCGTCATGACACAGGCGGCGGTCTGGGTTTTCGGGAACGCGATCACGTCGCGAATCGACTGGGCGCCGCTCATAAGCATCACCAGGCGGTCCAGACCAAAGGCCAGGCCACCGTGGGGCGGCGCACCGTACTTGAGCGCATCCAGCAAGAAGCCGAACTTCTCCCGCGCTTCCTCGCGGTCAATGCCCAGAATATCGAATACGGCTTCCTGGGTGGCCAGATTGTGGATACGCACGCTGCCACCACCCAGCTCGGTACCGTTGAGCACCATGTCATAGGCGCGCGACAGGGCTTCGCCAGGTGTGCGGGACAGTGTCTCCAGGTCGCAGGCAGGCGCCGTAAAGGGATGATGCAATGGCGTCCAGCCGCCCTCGCCATCGTCTTCAAACATGGGGAAGTCCACCACCCACAGCGGCGCCCAGCCCTCGGCGACCATGCCCTGATCCGTGCCCACCTTCAGGCGCAGGGCGCCCAGAGATTCATTGACCACGCTCGCCCGGTCCGCGCCGAAGAAGATGATGTCGCCGTCGGCGGCCTCAAGGCGGGTCATCATCTCGGCAACCACGTCTTCAGGCATGAACTTCAGGATCGGTGACTGCAGGCCCTCGACACCGGCCGCCAGATCGTTGACCTTGATCCAGGCCAGGCCACGGGCGCCGTAGTTGCTCACATATTTGGTGTAATCGTCGATTTCTTTGCGCGAGATGCTCGATCCACCAGGCACCCGCAACGCCGCCACACGACCGCGCGGATCATCGGCCGGCCCCCGGAACACCTTGAAGTCCACCCGCTGCATGAGATCGTCGATGGAGACCAGCTCCAGGGGAATGCGCAGGTCCGGCTTGTCCGAGCCAAAGCGCTCCATGGCTTCGGCCCAGCTCATATGGGGGAACTCGGGTAGCTCCACGTCCAGCACGTCCTGGAACAGCTCGCGAATCATGCGCTCCGTAATCCCCATAATGGCGTCTTCATCGAGGAACGCAGTCTCGATATCGATCTGGGTGAATTCGGGCTGACGGTCTGCACGCAGGTCTTCGTCGCGGAAGCACTTGGCAATCTGGTAGTAGCGATCAAAGCCCGACACCATGAGCAGCTGCTTGAAGAGCTGGGGCGACTGGGGCAGTGCAAAGAACTGCCCGGGGTGCGTGCGACTGGGAACCAGGTAGTCCCGGGCGCCTTCGGGCGTAGCACGGGTCAGGATCGGGGTTTCGATGTCCAGAAAACCCTCGTTGTGCAGAAAACGTCGCACGGCATCGGTCACGCGGGAGCGCAGCAACAGGCGCTGCTGCATTTCGGGACGGCGCAGATCCATATAACGATAGCGCAGTCGCACCTCTTCACCGACGGCGGTGTGCTCATCAAGCTGGAAAGGCGGCGTCTCGGCACTGTTGAGCACCTCGACTTCCTTGCCCAGTACTTCGATGTCGCCCGTCGCCATATTCGGGTTCACCGTGCCTTCGCCGCGAGCCCGCACCCGACCGGTAACCTTGAGCACGTATTCGCTGCGCACGCGGTCCGCGGTGGCAAAGTGTTCCTCGGTATCGGGGTCGAATACGACCTGCACGATACCCTCGCGATCGCGAAGATCGAGGAATATTACCCCGCCGTGATCACGGCGACGGTCCACCCAGCCGCAGAGGGTGACGGTTTGATCGATGTCGGCACTTCGCAGAAGGCCGCAGTAATGGCTGCGCATGGGTCGAATCCTGGTTTGTGATGGCGTCAGCTTGCGCTGTCAGTACTCGTTGACGCCTTGGGCGGACTGCTGTCCTTACTCTCTTTTTTGCTGTCGGAGCCGGACTTCTCGCTGGCAGCACTGTCCTTGCCGGAATCTCCGGCCAGGTTTTTCTTGCCACCGCTCTTGAAATCAGTCTCGTACCAGCCGCTACCTTTCAATCGAAAGGCCGCCGCCGAGACTTTTTTGCGCAGCGCCGACGCACCACAGGCCGGACAGTCCGTCAGGGGCGCATCGCTAATCTTCTGAAGGGCTTCGTGAAGCGCCCCGCACTCTGAACACTGGTACTCGTAGATGGGCATGGTATCAATCCGCGGACGCGCCGACACGGATTTGCCGCGTCGGTTTCGTCTGGTCAAAAAAGCGGCGCGGATTTTACCTCAGGCGGCAGAAGGCCGAAAGTAAGCTGTGGGTACAAGATCGGTAAATCGGAGGGTAGAAAGCCCTCCCGCAAGGCTCGGCAGGAAGGCTTTGAGACCCCGCCCTGTGAGCGGGGCCGAAGAAAAAGCCCGTCTTACTGGGCGAATTCCTTCATTTTCTTCAGCGGACGTACCTTCACAGCAACGCTGGCAGGCTTGGCCTTGAACATAGTTTCTTCACCGGTGAAGGGGTTGATGCCCTTGCGCGCCTTGACGGCGGGCTTCTTCACAGTGGTGATTTTCATCAGGCCCGGCAGCGTGAATTCACCGATGGCGCGCTTCTTGATGCTGCCTTCGATGAGCGTTTCGAGCTCGGCCAGCACATCTCCCACCTGCTTCTTGGACAGGCCAGTGCTGTCGGCAATGCTGGTCATGATCTGCGTCTTGGTCATTTTCTCCTTGATCGTGGGCACCTTTTTCACAGGTGCGGCTGCCTTGGCAGGAGCCTTCTTACGAGCGGGAGCCTTCTTCTTGGCCGGAGCCTTTTTTGCTGCTTTGCGAGTCGCCATGGTTAAGAACCTTCCTTACGTTTCACGTTATAAGACGCGATGCATATTCGGACAGATTCTGGCAGGGCCGCTGGGCGAGGGGGAGAAATCCCGGGGTCGCGTCACGGCGAGCTGTTCAGATCCCGTGTGAATAGACGCCGCGCTTCCTCCAAATGAGTTACCTGGGCATTAGCTCGATGCTTTCAGCACAGGCCTAAGCAACGAACCGAGGCCATGTATAAAGCACTAAACACTACAATACAAGCGTTAAACGCCTGCAAAAGCGAAAAAACCCTGTTTTTTTAGTCTCAACGGTCATTTTCTCGGATTCTTTACCTGTACGTGCCGTTGCGACCGCCGTAGAATCCACCGCCAATCAACCCGCCAGGATCAGGCCCATGCGCAGTAGCGACTTCCTCATCACCACCCACAAGGAAACGCCCTCGGACGCCGAGATCGTCAGTCACCGCCTCATGCTGCGGGCAGGCCTGATCCGCAAGCTGTCGTCGGGCCTTTACACCTGGATGCCGATCGGACT
>JAUIMF010000026.1 GCA_030433415.1 Gammaproteobacteria bacterium
CGCCGAGAAGCTGACCTGGGCCGCAGCCACGGTGTTGCTGTCCCTGGCGTTTGGCGGATTCGTGCGTTCGGTGGCCACACCTCTACACCAGCCTGAAAACCAGACCGTCGCTGCGGCAGACATCAATCCCGCACTGTTACCTGTGCAGGGCACAATGCCCGCCATGGATACCTGGTCAGAGGCTCGGCGCCAACGCTACATCGACGCGGCACCGGCTGTTGGGGTGCTGGCGGAGCTGACGATTCCACGCCTGCAGTTGCGCGTGCCCGTGTTCCCCAACGACAACGATGAGCACCTCGACGTGGGTGCTGGCGTCGTGGAAGGCATGGCCTACCCCGATGAGCTGGGGCACATCGGCATCGCCGCGCACCGCGACGGTTACTTTCGGCCCCTGAAGGACATCGCCCCCGGCGACGACATCCTCCTGCAAACCCGTCGCGGACCACGCCATTTTGTTGTGCAGGAGACCCGCGTTGTCGAACCCGAGGAACTGCACTGGCTGCAGGACACGCCTGATACACGCCTTACCCTGGTAACGTGCTACCCCTTTTACTTTGTCGGCAGTGCACCGCAGCGTTTTCTCGTGCGTGCCGTCGAGCGACTGGACCCCATCAGCGTCGCTCATACCCCACCCCCCGCTGCATCCCGGGATGCTGTGCAATGACAACAGGAGCTGTGCAATGAAAACCACACCGATCGCCAGTCTCGGCAAGATCCTCACGAATGCCTTCACCATCGCCCTCGCGGTGGCCCTCGCGCCGGGCGCTTACGCCCAGGACCCCTCCCCCACCTGCGACGAACTCGTCTGGTCGGCCCAGGTGCTCGCCGCCAACCCGGATATCCGCGAGAGCTGCCTTGGAGTCTACGAGCGCAACAACACACTCTATGCGCGCTCCGAAATCGAGCTGACGCGCGTGCGGGGCAATCGCATCACTTTCAGACCCCTGCACCGCGACGGCAGCAAGGGTCGGGCACGCAGCATCAACGTACCGTCTTCCTGGCGCGCCGACATCCAGGGCCGCAGCTATCGCGCAGGGGAACTGCTGCCGGGGCAACGCCTGAGCGTGTTTATTCCCGAAGACCGGTTTGCCCTGGCGGTGCACAACGGCGATTTCGCGGATGAGGAACAGTGGCTTGCCATCGAAGAAGCCGGCGAAGTCACCGCCATGCCCAGCACGGCATCGGCGCACTACAACCAGTTGGCAGCAGGTCTGGCATTGCTGGGCCTTGCCGTGGGCCTGACCCTGTATCGGCGCCGCCAAGGTTTGCGCCAATCCCAACCATGATCTAGCATGTTCCTGCTACGGGCCCCGCGGGGCCCGTACTCATCTGGACAGTAAATGCCACGCTCCCACTGGCGCAGGATCAACGCAGATCGTTGCACCAGGGGCGCAGGAACGAGTTACCGAGATGTTTGAACGTAAAAGCAACAAAGCGGAACCCCCGCCCCCCGCGGCGACGCCAGAGGTCAGCAGCAAACCTGCCGCCCCGGCCCAGCCCACCGCAAAACGAGGATTGCGTGCAATGATTGGAGCAAAAGTTAAGGTCAACGGCGACATCATCAGCAGCGAAGACCTGCTCGTTGAAGGTGAGGTATCGGGCACCATCACGCTAAAAGACAACGAACTGGTCGTCGGCTCGTCTGGCAGGGTACAGGCGAACGTCAATGCCAAAACCGTGCGCATTGAGGGCGAAGTCAGAGGCGATATCGAGGGCGGCGAACGCGTGGTGATCTGCGCCTCGGGCAACGTCGAAGGCAACGTCACGGCACCGCGTGTCATGCTCGAAGACGGCGGCCGCTTCAAGGGCAGCATCGACATGGGCAGCAGCAAGGGCGCACCCGCGGCCAAACCCGCACCCGCCCCGGAAGTGCGACCCATCGACAAAACCGCCTGAGGCCTTCCCGTGGTTCGCATCCCGGGCCGGCAAACCGCCCGGGACCCGGGCCCCGTCACAATCAACAGCCGCCTGCTGCCGTCATTGCTTGATGAAGAGAAACTTGCGGCCCGGGGCCCCGTCAACATTCTGGATTTCGGCCGCGCCAACAGCAGCAGTCTGGAATTCTTCAATCGTTTTCCCTGCCGCCTGACGGTACTGGATGCAGCGGAGTCGCTGGTGGCCTGGTCTCACCAGTTGGAACAGCGCATGGAAGAGCCTCCGTCGCAGCAGCAGATGCGCCACGAGTTGGCGGGTCTTCTGCGTCTGCCCCACGGCACCCTGCCTTTTGACGTGGTGTTTCTGTGGGACACGCTGAACCACCTGCATGAATACGCCCTGCCCGCTTTTGCCGCGCTGTTACGCAAGGAACTGGCGCCGGGCTTCAAAGGACATGGGTTCATGTTGCACAAACGTGGCACCGAGCAACGCCTGCGTCACATGGGCCTGGCGGGACCAGACGTCGTGCGTGTCAACGAGAGCCGCGATGATGTGTTGTATGCCCACAACCGCCGCGTTGTGAACGACGCCCTGGGGCCAGCACTCCAGGTGGACCACGGTGTACTGCACGGCGATGGCCGGCTCGAATTCCTGCTTGTGCAGGGTCGCTCCTGAGCACCACAGCAAACCCGCTTGGGCAGCCCCTGCGCCTTTGCGTATACTCGCGACTTCCAGGACACAGCGGTTGAACATCTTGTCTACTCTTGCTGAATACGCCGGGCGCGCTCATTCATGCGCCTCACCGACGCGCGTACGAACCAAGCACTTTCCAATCTGGCTTAAATCCCTTCTACTCTTTCTGCCCCTGACCCTCACCGGCTGCGTTGGCGGCGAATCCAATGTGGAACAGGGAAATCGCGAGGGAGTTCTCCACTACGGTAACGGCGCCGAACCCCAGGGCCTGGACCCCCACGTGGTGACTGGCGTGCCCGAGAATCACCTGATTCGCGCGCTGTTTGAAGGACTCGCGGTCAAAAACCCCTACACGCTCGAACCCGAGCCCGGCGTTGCCGAGAGCTGGGACTTCAGCGAAGACGGCCGCGTCATCACCTTTCATATCAACCCCGAGGCGCGCTGGTCCAACGGCGACCCCGTCACGGCAGATGATTACGTTTGGAGCTGGATGCGCGCCCTGCATCCGGATATGGGCAACCTGTATGCCTACATGCTGTTTCCAATCCTCAATGCCGAGGCCTTCTTCAGCCGCAAAATCGAGAACTTTGATGAGGTCGGTGTCAAAGCTCCTGACCCCCACACCCTGGTGGTGACCCTGACGGAACCTACGCCCTACTTCGTTCAGCTCATGGATCACTACAGCACCTTTGCCGTGCACCGCCCGACGATCGAAAAGCATGGCAAATTCACGGACCGCTACACGCGCTGGACCCGCGTCGAGAACATGGTGGGTAACGGCGCCTTTGTGCTGGAGGACTGGCAGCTCAATCGCCGCATTGTGATGCGCCGCAGCGACACCTACTGGGACCGTGATCACGTGCGCCTGAACAAGGTGGTGTTCTACCCCACAGAAAACGTCGTGTCAGAGGAGCGGGGATTCCGCGCGGGTCAGCTCCACTACACCCAGAGCATCCCCCTGGACAAAATTCCCGTGTACCAGGCCATGGAAGACTCCCTCTACGTGCAGGAGCCTTACCTGGGCACCTATTTCTACCTGGTCAATACCAAACGCCCGCCCCTGGATGACTCGCGCGTGCGGCGTGCTCTGTCGATGGCGGTGGATCGCGACACCCTCATGGGATCGGTCATGCAGGGCTCGGCCTACTCCGCCTACAGCATTACTCCCCCAGGCACCCTGGGCTACCAGCCGCCCAAGACCTTTGACTACGATCCCGAGGAAGCGCGGCGTCTACTGGCAGAAGCAGGCTACCCCAACGGTGAGGGCTGGCCCGGCATCGAACTCATCTACAACACCTTTGAAGCGCACCGCAAAATCGCCGTGGCGGTGCAGCAGATGTGGAAGGACGTGCTGAATATCGAGGTGACCATCGCCAATCAGGAATGGAAGGTGTATCTGGATGCGGTATCGACCATGAACTTTGATATCGCGCGCCGCGGCTGGATCGGCGACTATGTGGACCCCAACAACTTCCTGGACCTGTATCTCACCGGTGGCGGCAATAACAACACCGGCTATGCCGACCCGGCCTATGACGAGCTTATCCTGCGCACGGCGCCTCAGGCCAAAACCCGTGAGGAACGTTTCGCGGCTTTTTACAAAGCCGAGAAGATGCTCATGGAGCAGATGCCGATCATCCCCATCTACACCTATACCAGCAAGCACCTGATCCATCCCAGCGTTTGCGGCCTGCCGCCCAACCTCATGGACTCCCTAAACCTCAAGTACGTATGGCTCAAGGCCGACCGTACCAGCCCTTCGGAGCCCTGTGACTGATGGGACGATTCCTCGCCATACGCCTGCTGCAGGCAATCCCCGTGATCCTGGCCGTGATCACCGTGACCTTCTTTCTGGTGCGCGTGGCCCCCGGTGGTCCCTTCGACAGCGAGAAAGCCGTGCTGCCCGAAGTGAAGGCAGCGCTCGAAGCCCAGTACCGCCTGGACCTGCCGCTGTTCCAGCAGTACACCGCCTATCTGGGCGATCTGGCCCAGGGCGACTTCGGTCCGTCCTTTAAATATCCCGGACGCAGCGTCAATGAACTCATCGGCGCAGGCCTGCCCGTCACCGCCGAACTGGGGCTGTACGCCCTGCTCATTGCGACGGTGATTGGTGGTCTTGCGGGGGTAATCGCCTCGCTCAGGCCCAATACCCCTCAGGATTACATTCCCATGGCGCTGGCCATGATCGGTATCTGCATGCCCACGTTTTTGCTGGGCCCTCTGCTGGTGCTGCTGTTTGGCATAGAACTGGAATGGCTGCCGGTGTCGGGCTGGGGCGACATTCCCGGCGACAAACTGCTGCCGAGCATCACCCTCGGTGCCGCCTACGCAGCCTACATCGCCCGCCTGTCCCGCGCGGGCATGCTCGAAGTACTGTCCCAGGATTACATTCGCACCGCCCGGGCCAAGGGCCTGCCGGAATGGCAGGTGGTGGTGAAGCACGGGCTGCGCGGCGGTCTGCTGCCGGTGGTGGCGTTTCTCGGCCCTGCCTTTGCTGGACTCCTCGCCGGCTCCTTCGTTGTTGAAACCATCTTTCAGATTCCCGGTCTCGGCCGCTTTTACGTGCAGGCCGCATTCAACCGCGACTACACCATGATTCTGGGTACGACCGTGTTCCTGTCCACGCTCATCGTGCTGTTCAACCTGCTCTCGGACGTGCTCGCCGCGTGGCTTAACCCGCGCCTCAGACACCAGTTTGGAGGCAAGGCATGAACACCGACGTGATCACCGATATCGCCCAGGCCGAAGAAGGCACCTCACTGTGGCAGGACGCCTGGGTACGCCTGCGCAAGAACCACCTGGCGGTATTCGGCCTGGTGGTGCTGGTGACGATGATCGTCATCGCCCTGCTCACGCCATGGATTGCGCCCTATGCCTACGACGCCCAGAACCTGGATCTGGGTGCCTCGCCGCCCTCGGCAGCGCACTGGCTGGGCACGGACGTCTTTGGTCGCGACCTGCTCACGCAGATCATGTACGGCGGTCGCATCTCGCTGGCTGTGGGCTTTATCGCCACCAGCGTCGCCCTGTTGATTGGTGTGACCTGGGGCGCCATCGCCGGCTACGTGGGCGGACGTACCGACGCAATCATGATGCGCTTGGTGGATATTCTCTACGCCCTGCCCTTCATGATCTTTATCGTGCTGCTCATGGTGGTGTTCGGCCGCAACATGGTGCTGCTGTTCCTGGCCATCGGTGCCGTGGAATGGCTGACCATGGCGCGCATCATGCGAGGCCAGGTGCAGTCCCTGCGTCAGCAGGAGTTCGTCGAAGCCGCCGTGTCCCTGGGCCTGTCGCCGGCCACGATCATTCGCCGGCATCTGGTTCCCAACGCCCTGGGGCCGATCATCGTGTACACCACGCTCACGATCCCCAGTGTGATGTTGCTAGAAGCCTTCCTGAGTTTTCTGGGCCTGGGTATCCAGCCGCCCCAGACCTCCTGGGGGCTGCTGATCTCTTACGGCGCCGAGACCATGGAGGAGTATCCCTGGCTGCTCATCTACCCGGGCCTGACGCTCACCATCACGCTTTTCTCGCTGAATTTTCTGGGTGACGGTCTGCGCGACGCCCTGGACGTACGCGGATCCAAGGACTGACCATGGCGCTGCTCGAAGTCAAAGACCTGGCCGTCAGCTTTGTCACCCGCAACGGGGTGAACAAGGCCGTGGACGGCATCAGCTTTTCGGTGGAGTCCGGCAAGATCACCGCCATCATCGGCGAGTCGGGCTCGGGCAAGTCTGTAGCCTGTTACAGCATGCTGGGCCTGGTACCCATGCCGCCCGGACGCATCGACGGCGGCAGTGCGCTGTTCAACAGACAGGACCTGCTGCAGATGTCTGAATCCGAGCTGCGCAAGATCCGGGGCCGCGACATTGCCATGATCTTTCAGGATCCCATGACCTGCCTGAATCCGTACATGCGCATTGGCGAGCAGATGATCGAACCGCTGGTGTATCACCGGGGCGTGAGCAAGGCCGAGGCGATGGCCCGCGCGGTGGAGTTGCTCGGCGAAGTCGGCATCCGCGATCCCGAGACCACGGTGAACAACTACCCCCACGAGTTCTCGGGCGGCATGCGCCAGCGCGTCATGATCGCCATGGCGCTGATCAATGAGCCGAAGCTGCTGATCGCCGACGAACCGACCACGGCGCTGGACGTGACGATCCAGGCGCAGATTCTGCAACTGATTGCGGACCTGCAGAAGAGCCGTGATATCGGCGTGATCTTCATCAGCCACGATCTGGCCGTGGTCGCCGACATCGCCGACGAAATCTGCGTGATGCAGACCGGCACGATCGTCGAGAAAGGCGATCGCGCCGCGATCTTTGACCACGCCGAACATCCCTATACGCAGAAGCTGCTGGCAGCGATTCCCAGTGGCGGCAAAGAAGATACGGTGGAACACGACGATACGCTGGTGCGCGTCGAAAACCTGCGAACCTGGTTCAATGCCGAAGGCCAGATTGTCAAAGCCGTGGATGACGTGAGCTTTGATATCCGCCGCGGTGAAGTGCTGGGACTGGTGGGCGAATCCGGCTCGGGCAAATCGACCATCGGACGTTCGCTGCTGCGCCTGGTGCCGGTAACCGGCGGTACCGTGACGTTTGACGACACTGATGTCACAGCGCTGGAAGGCCGCGCCCTAAAAGACATGCGCCGGCGCATGCAGATGATTTTTCAGGACCCCTTTGCGTCCCTGAATCCGCGCATGACGGTATTCGACACGCTCGCCGAACCCCTGCTGCTGCACGGTATAGAGAATCGCAAGAGCGTGGCGCAGGCGGTGCTAAAGCTCATGGATGACGTGGGCCTGGTGCGCAGTGCCGTGCGCAAGTATCCCCACGAGTTCTCGGGCGGCCAGCGCCAGCGCATTGCCATTGGCCGGGCCCTGGCCACGCGACCGGAATTCGTGGTGGCCGACGAGCCGGTGTCGGCGCTGGACGTGACAATTCAGGCGCAGATTCTGGAGCTGATGCAGGAGCTGGGCCGGGAGTACGGGCTGACCATGCTGTTCGTGTCGCACGATCTCGCGGTGGTGCGCCATCTGGCCGATCGCATCATCGTGCTCTACCAGGGGCGCATCGTCGAAGAGGGCAGCGGCGAGCAGTTGTTCACCACCCCTCGCGAGGCCTACACCCAGCAGCTGCTGAGCGCGATTCCGGGGCACTCGTTAGGTAGCACCCCGGCCGTCTCATAAGTCTTCAGGATAGGGATTGGGTCCGCCCGCATCGATCCAGGCGTCGAGCTCAGCCTCGAGCACTGGCAGGGGCACAGAACGCAGCGCCAGAATCTTGTCGTGGAAGTAGCGTTGGTCGAACTCCACGCCCAACTCGGCCTCGGCGCGGGCGCGCTTCTCACGAATCAGAAGCTCGCCGAGCTTGTAGGCCAGGGCCTGGGCGGGCCACGAGATATAGCGATCCACCTCGGTGGTGATCTCGTGCTCTGACATCGCCGCGTTGTCACGCAGGTAATCCTGCGCCTGCTTACGCGACCAGCCGTAGTAATGAATCCCCGTGTCGATCACCAGGCGACAGGCACGCCACATTTCGTAGGTAAGCTGGCCGAAGCGCTCGTAGGGTGTGCGGTAGATACCCATCACCCCACCGAGCCATTCCGTGTACAACCCCCAGCCCTCGCCGTAGCCTGAGAAGTAGTTGTGAGAACGAAACTCCGGAATCTGCCCCGGGGCTTCTCGAGAGATCGCCGCCTGCAGCGCATGACCCGGGGCGCATTCGTGCAGCGTGAGCGCCGGCAGCGTGTACAGGGGGCGGGCCGGCAGATTGTAGGTATTCATCAGGCAGCGGTTCAGGCCTCCGCGCCCACCCGTATAGATCGGCGCGATGGCATCGGGCACGGGGTCGATGGAAAACCGCCGCCGGGGCAAAAAGCCCAGGACCTGGGAGAGCTTGCCGTCCATCCGCTTGGCCACGTAGGCCGATACGCCCATCAGCTCATCGGGAGTCTGGGCGTAGAACTGCGGGTCCGTGCGCAGAAACTCGAAGAACTCGGCCATGGTGCCTTCATAGTCCAGCTCTTCGAGAATGGCGTCCATCTCACCGCGCAGGCGCGCCACCTCGCGCAGGCCCGTGTCGTGGATTTCTCTGGGCGTCAGGTCCAGCGTGGTAAAGGCGCGGATCTGGGCCTGGTAAAAGGCCTCGCCGTCGGGCAGGTCCCGCGCCGCCAATGCCGTGCGCGTGTTGGGCAGATAATCCTCGCGCATAAAGCGCAGCAGATCGCGATAGGCAGGCACTACCGCGGCGTCAATAACCTCTCGCGCCTCGTCTTGCAGCTGTGCACGCTCGTCGCTGGTGATGCTGGGCGGCATGTCGGTAAAGGGAATCCAGAACGGGTTGTCTTCACCGACGACCAGATAGGCTTCGATGGAGTTTTCGCGCCCGGTCAGGGCGATGCGCGGTGGCGTGTATCCTCGGGCGAGGCCGGCGCGCATATTGGCCTGGTTCTGGGCGAAGAAACGCGGCAGCTCCCGCATCCTGCCCAGATAGCGACGATAGCTGTCAGCGTCACTAAAACCACCAGTCTGGGGATGCAGGCCACCCCAGAAGAACGTGTCGGAATTCAGGGGTGCCTCGTAGCGGCGATAGCGCGTGTTGCTGGCCAGTGTCTCGACGATCTGCCGGAACACCTGTGCATTGATTGATGCCTCGTGACTGAGGTCCTGGGCATCAATGGCATTGAGCTCTGCCAGGGCATCTTCCCAATAGGCCAGCCGACGCCGCTGGGCCGCGTCGCTCACGTCGGGCAGCGTGCCCTGTTTGACCCACTTGCCCTGCGCGTCGCGCTGCATCGCGTTTTCGTTCTGGCGCCAGGCCCACTCGCGTTCGTACAGCGCCTGCAGGCGCTCATCAGCCGTGGTCCCCGTATCGCCGGTTGAGGCACAGGCAGATAACAGCAACGACTGCAGCAGTAGAAAAGGCAGCAACAATCTCATGGCAATGCATTCCATCAAAGTAAGGCGATGACGATACGCCAGGCCCTGACGGTTCTCAATCACGGTGCACTTCGGTTTACACTGCGCCCCCCGAACAGGAAGTGGTGCTATGAGTAACGAAGAACAGATTGCCTACTGGAATGGTGACGCGGGCAAAAAATGGGCGGACCTGGACGCCCAGATGAGCCGCCTGCTCGCCCCCATCGCCGAGATGCTCATGGACCATGCACAGGTGGACGGCGCCCTCCGCGCGCTGGACGTAGGCTGCGGCGGCGGCAGCGAGAGCTTTGCGCTGCTGCGGCGCCTGGGTGGGGATGCGCGCGTACTGGGCGTGGATATTTCCGCCCCCATGCTCGCGGTAGCCGAGGCACACCGGGCCGAGCAGGGCCTGGACAACGTCGCCTTTTTGCAGGCCGACGCATCAACTCACGATTTTGGTGACCAGACCTTCGATCTGCTCTTTTCACGTTTTGGCGTCATGTTTTTTGACGATCCCAGCGCCGCCTTCGGCCACCTGCGCGGTGCCATGGCACCCGGCGCCCGCCTGGCATTTACCTGCTGGCAACCCCTGGCAGCCAACCCCTGGGTGGCGGTGGCGCTACAAGCAGCGCTGACCGTACTGCCGCCGCCGGCCCCGCCCCCACCACGTAGCCCCGGCCCCTTTGCCTTTGGCGAAGCGGACTACGTAACCGAAGTGCTGCAAAACGCGGGCTGGAGCGATATCAACGTGCAGGCGAAAAACGTGGATATGCGTTGGCCCGACAGCGGCGGATACAGCCACACCGTGCGAGAGCTCGTGAAAATGGGCCCCGTGGGCCGGCTGCTGGCTGACGTGGACGACGCTACCCGCGAAGCGGTGTACGTAGCGGTCGAGGGCGCTCTTGGGGACTATTACAACGGTGAATGCCTGAGCCTTCCCGGCGCCATCTGGATGGTCACGGCAACCAACGAGGTTTGATGATGCCAACGATAGGAACCCCCTTTTCAGCATCCGCCACCCGAGTTCTGCTGTGCGGTGCCGGTGAACTGGGCAAAGAGGTCGTGATTGAGCTGCAGCGCCTGGGCATCGAGGTCATCGCCTGCGACCGCTACGCCAATGCCCCGGCGATGCAGGTGGCCGATCGCAGCCATGTGTTCTCCATGCTCGATGGTGAGCGCCTGCGCGCCGTGATCGAAGCCGAACAACCGCATTTTATTGTGCCGGAGATCGAGGCCATCGATACGGCGATGCTTGAAGAACTCGAAGGCGAGGGCTTTACCGTCGTGCCCTCGGCCCGTGCCGCACGACTGACCATGAACCGCGAGGGCATTCGTCGCCTCGTGGCCGAGAACCTCGCGATCCGCACCTCACCCTATCGCTTCGCCGACAGCTTCGAGGCCTTTGCCGAAGCGGTGGATGCCATCGGCCTGCCCTGCGTGGTCAAACCCGTGATGAGCTCCTCGGGCAAGGGCCAGAGCACCCTGCGGCGCAGTGAAGACCTCGAAGCGGTCTGGAACTACGCTCAGGAAGGCGGTCGCGCTGGCGCGGGCCGCGTGATCGTCGAAGGCTGGGTGGATTTTGACTACGAGATCACATTGCTCACGGTGCAGCACATCGGCGGCGTGAGCTTCTGTGCACCGATTGGTCATGTACAGGAAGACGGCGACTACCGGGAGTCCTGGCAACCCCAGGCCATGGCTCCCGAAGTATTGCGCGAGTGCGAGCAGATCGCCGCCCAGGTCACCGCCGCGCTCGGTGGCAAAGGCCTGTTTGGCGTGGAGTTTTTTATTCGCGGTGTTGATGTGTACTTCAGCGAACTGTCACCGCGCCCCCACGACACGGGCATGGTCACATTGCGGTCTCAGGACCTGTCGGAGTTTGCGCTGCACGTGCGCGCTTTTCTGGGTCTGCCGATCCCCGAGATTCGCCTGCGCGAACCCTCTGCCTCGGCGGTTATCCTGCCCGAAGGTAATTCGCAGAGCATCCGCTACAGCAATCTGGCCACGGCCCTGGGGCAACCCGACACAGAGCTACGCCTGTTCGGCAAGCCCGAAATCCAGGGACGGCGACGCATGGGTGTGGCCCTGGCCTCGGGGCGTGATGTAGATGAGGCTCGCCGCAAGGCACGCCAAAGCGTAGCTGCGGTGCAGGTGGGACTGGACTGAAACCATTGCAGGTCTTGAAACGCGAAAAATAATCCCCAAATAAGCAATGCGGGTGCTCAATGGAGGCCCGCATAACCGATATTGCTTCTTATGGAGAATATGAACATGCGTAATTCAATCGATTTTTCCCCCCTTTACCACTCCGCCATCGGCTTTGACCGCATGGCCAGCCTGCTGGATTCCGTCGCCCGCGACGCCAAACCCAGCTATCCGCCTTACAACATTGAGCAGGTGGATGAGCACGAATACCGTATCACCATGGCGGTGGCGGGCTTCACCGAAGACCAGCTCGAGATCACCAGCGAACAGAACACGCTGCTGATCAGTGGACGTCAGCAGGATGACAGCGAAGGTCGCAACTACCTGCACCGCGGCATTGCGGCGCGCAACTTCGAGCGCAAGTTCCAGTTGGCCGAGCACGTGAAGGTCGTCACGGCGCGCCTCGAGAACGGATTACTGCACGTGGAACTCGTGCGGGAGGTTCCCGAGGCCATGAAGCCGCGCAAGATTGCCATTGAAGGTGATCGCGCTGCGCTGCTGCAGCAGGACGCTGCGTAAAAAAGCTGCCGCCCAAAGCGGCTGTTTGCGAGGTAGGCGCCTGATGCGCTGATGCTCAGACAGTTGTTAAGGTGATAAGCAATCAGAGGCGGGGCCGAATCCCCGCCTTTTTTGTGGGCGCAGTGGACGATTTATGCGCGGAGCGGGCGCTCCGAAGTTAGATCAGAACGTGAGCGGTGAGACTTCTGACACGCCGTTGAGCCAGGCAACGAGGTCCTGGGGATCGGTGGGAACCCATTCGGTATTTACACCGTAAACCTGCGCCTTGTCGGTGAGGCTGTCGGCAAATGCCTGCGCGTCAGCCATGGAGTTGAACCAGGCCGCCCGCAGCGTACCCGCAGGCTCGTCGATCTTGTGATAGATCACCCGGTATACGGTCGCTTCCTGCTGTTTTGCGCTGGTGACGTTGGCCATTTTACGGCTCATCTGCCAATCCTTTACTGACGTGTTGACCTGTGCCCGACGATCAGACATCCCGCCGATCATCGCTGACGTTAATTCAAGGTGCCGGGTAATGCGATACCCAATCTGTGGCACGGAACCACTGGACTCCGAACTTGCGGCCAGATGCTTGCAATTTGCGCGCCTGATCCTCCAAAAACAGCAGATTCAGGTAGTTAGTGCCCGCAAAGACGTTGCGTTGTAAAAAACGCTGACAACCACAGCGGACTTACGTGCGTGCCGTGCACGACAATGCCGTGGAACCCGAGCCGTGCAAACGCCCGGTGGACGGACTGGCAATGTTGCCCTGGGTCGCGAAATGCGCCTCCAGGGCCTGGTAAAAGCTTTGGCCCAATAACTCGACCTGATCGGCATCGTTGAACTGGGTGTAGGCGTCGCCGCCTCGCGCGATGATCTCAATGGTACCCACCGCATACACCTGCTCGGGGTCTAGCGCTTGGTCGCCGACGCACACCGCTCGCACGCGCTGCCCCACTGGCGCATCGGGATCGTAGGCCACTTCGATACCCGACACCTGCAGCAGGCCACGCTCAAGCGAGAAGCCCTGTTCAAGCACGTCCAGGAGTAACGCGCCGCGCAGATTCACACGCGCCAGGCGATCCTGAAATGGGAATGAATCGATCAGCACTTCACGAGAGATCACGCCTGCGGGAAGGTCCCGGCGCAGGCCACCCGAGGGCATCAGTCCAATGACGGACCCGGTGGCGGCACGGGCGACGTCGGCGTACAGGTTTCCCAGAGGCGACTCCGTGTAGTAACGGCGCACGACAGGCCCGACAGTCACTCCCACGGGCTCGACCAGATCGGGATGCGCCGAGCGCCAGTGCGCCAGACGGGCGCTGACGATCGGGTGGGCTGGATAGCGCAGCGCATCCACCGGGATCAAGCGGCTGTGGTGAGCCACGATACGGCCCTGGGCATCGAGGTCGAGCTGCAGGCTGCCCAGGTGCTGCCCCTGTCCCCAGGTCTGCATGATGAGCGTACCGGTCTCGGGATGGATCAGGGCGGATTCGGTGCCGGCATCGGTATGGCCGGCAAATATCACATCAACGCCCGGCACGGCGCCCGCCAGCGTGATGTTCTCGAGATTACCCCGATAGACCGAGGGATCGGCCTCGTCATCGGTCTGCATCGGCGCCGTCGGGCCCTGGTGTACCAGCACGACCACCACATCCACCTCGGGCCGCAGCCTGGGCACGAGTGCCCGCAGCACCTGCTCTGGTGGCAATACGTCGACGCCGGCAATGTGTGACGGGATCAGCGCCGTGGCCGCGTCCTGACCCATCAAACCAATCACACCAACGCGCACCCCGTCCCGCTCAATGATCGTCCAGCCCTGAGCGTAGGGATAACGTGAATCCTTGTATTTGAGATTGGCACCCAACACAGGAAACGGCGCACGATCCTTCTCGTCAGCAAAGACCTCCCAGCCATACTCAAACTCGTGGTTGCCGATGGCCATGGCGTCGTAGCGCATCAGCTGCATCAGATCGAAGGCGATCGCCCCCTTGCTGCGCCTTGCCAGGCTTCCGGTAAAGATATCGCCCGCGTCAAAGAGAAACACTGTGTCTTCGGTGTCGCGCACCACGTCCACAAGCGTGGCGAGATGGGCAATGCCACCGATGCGCTCAATATCGTCGCGCCAAAACGCCTCAATGGGGTCGTAGGCGCTCTCAAAATCGTTGGTGAATACGAGATTGACGCGGCGAAGCGGCGCGTCGCTATCCGCGGCTACCGCGGACGCAAAGGACGCACTCAGGCCTGTACTGAGGCAAGCGCCAAGACCAACACTGATTAACCACCGCGTGAGTCCCTGAGGTTTGTGACGCAAAGCTGGTTTTCCTTCGCAAGGGGGACTACTGAAAACGGGTAAGACCCGGGCACTTGGCGATTTATAACGCAAGCGACACTCTAGCGGTAGCGCCCCTCGGCGTTGTGCACCTTCTGAAGATACTGCCGGGTCTCGCTGAACGGGTGATTGCGGACCAGCTGCGCATAGACTTCGGGCGGCGAAAGGCGATTGATACGCGACAGGGCGCTGCTGCGATCCGTGTCAAAGGTCTTTAGCGTACTTCCCGCCCCACCGTTGTAGGACGCGATCACCGCATAACGGCGGCTCTGCGCATCCCCGATCCGGCTCAGGTAGGTAGCGTCGAGAAGGTGCAGATACGCGCTGCCGATATCGATGTTGAAATCGGCACCAAAGAGTTGCTGCCGGGTTGGCTCACCGCCTATTCCTTTCACTTTTTCAAACACATCCCGCCCGGCGGTCGCTGGCACGACCTGCATGAGCCCGTAGGCGTTCGCCGGGCTGACCGCGTAGGGGTTGAAGGCGCTTTCGACCTCGATCACCGCGTAGATCAATGACGGTGGCACCCCGTATCGCCGCGCTGCCTTCAGTACCGAATCCGAGTACTCCAGCTCACGGAGCTTGAGGTGATTGCTCACCAGGTCTGTGCGTACGCTGCGAATCACGCGGCCATGCTCCCGGCGCGTTTTGAGCACATGGGCGATCAGGTAATCGGCAAAGCGGTTGGCCCGCCACTCCCAGCGGATGGGCTGGCCGTCGGCATCGAGCACCTGCCTGAAAAGGAATGGCTCACCGCCGGTGGACGGCTCGCTACTGGAGAAGATGTCCTCTACCGTCAGATCGCGATCGGTCAACAACGCCCCGATCACGGCCTGGCGCAACGCGTCTACGGGATTCTCGGTCGCCACGGTTTCGACCTGTAGATACCCCGCCTCAAAATCGACGATGACCCGCGCCTGGTACTCGCCGCTGTACTTCACGTAGCGCCGCTTCGAGGCGACTTCGGGCTCGCGCTCGCCCCATACCTCACTCACCAGCCGAACGAAGGCATCCAGCAGTTCCTGCACACCGGCCGCATTGGTGGGAACACCCTGGCGCTGCAATTCCTCTTCAATCGCCGAGCGCGCCGCGCCTTCGACATCGCCACGCAGCGCCGCATCAATGACGGATTTGGAGGGAGGGGCGCTGCAGCTGACTAACGCCAACGCCAGGGCGAAAATGCCGGTGCGAAGAAGGCGGGGACGGGGCTGCAATTGGATGAACATTAAGCCTTCAGCGTGCAGTGCTCGCGCGTTTGCAGGCGATCCAGATAGGCCCGCAAGTTGGGATATCCGTCCAACAGGCCGTCCGAGAATCCCCAGTGCACCGTGTAGCTGACAAAAATATCCGTCACCGAAAATCGGTCATCGACCAGATAGTGCGCATTACCCAGCACGTTTTCGAGCACAGCAGCGCCTTTGCGGTAGAGCATGGAGTTCTGTTCAACAATCTGCGGAACGCGTTGATCCTTTGGCAGAATGAAATCGATGGTGTTGATCTCACTGCTCTGCACAAACGCCTCCATCTCAGAGATTACAAAGCACAGCCACTGGTTGTGAAGATGGCGCGACCAGGAGCCGTGTTCGGCTACCAGCTTTTTCTCGGGCACGAGGTCGGCGATTGCCGTCACGATGGCACCCGACTCAAACAACGGTCGACCATCAATGATGGCCGCGGGCAGCTTGCCCAGAGGGTGCACCTTGCGCAGTTCGTCGCTCTGGAACACCTCGATGCTATTCCCGAGGGACTCGTACGCCAAACCTGCCTCAAGCAGGGCCCAGCGGACGCGGCTTGAGCGGGTGGGTCCCAGTTCGAAAAGCTTGATGTCGGGCATGTTGGAGTAATTCCTGGATCGCCGTTAGCGCTCCAGTTTAAACGACGGCTGAGTCAGAAGAATGGACTAGTTACCCACCAACCGCCGCATCGCCTCACCCTTCACCCCGTCCACAGCCGGGGCGACAGCCTCAAGGGAACTGCCGGGCGGCGCCATCGCCACCTCGTCAAAGGTAATGGTGCTACCGCTGCCCGAAGGTTCGATCTTGATGGTCCAGATTCCGTAAGCGCCCATCCCCTGCAGCGGACCAAAGGGCGCTTCGAGTCGCAGCACTTTGCCTTTGATGATCTGCACAACGGTGCCATGGGCCACGGAGCCGCCGTCCCAGTCTTCGCGCCACAGTCCACCGGCCTGGGGGTCGAGGCTCAGGTTTTCGGCTTTGCCCGAATAGCTGTGGTCGGGATTCCACCATTGTTCGGGGTGGATCAGGCGCTCCCACAGGGCTTCAGGTGAGATAGTCGTGGTGGCGGAATGAGAGAGGCGGTAATGGGTGTCGCTGGCTTCGATGACCTCGGCTTGGACGGGCAGAGTAAAACTCGTCAGTAAAAATGCGGCGGCGAATAAGGTGAGTTGCACGTATCTCTTCATGTTCATAGTTCACTCTGACTCTTGCGGCACCGAAGTTGCCGGACTAATGTCGCCTCATGAAAACAGAAGTCGCCGCCAACCTGAAGCGTCGGGCCGCTGACTGACACCACCCACCAACCCTGCTAAGTTGCCCCCACACTCCATGCGGGCACTACCATGACCAATCACACTGCGGCCGACGCACACTCCATGACCGGCTTTTTGGGCTGGATCGAAAAAACCGGCAACCGCCTGCCCGACCCGGTGTTCATCTTTTTCTGGTGCATCGCCGCCGTCGTGCTGATCAGCGTAGTCGCCCAGGCCGCAGGCGTGTTTGCCCTGCACCCCACACTCATGGATGCCTCGGGCAATCCCCAGGTGGTGGCCGCCGAAAGCCTGCTGTCGGCCGAGAACCTGCAACGCCTGCTGGTGGACATGCCCGCGACCTTTGCGCACTTTCATCCCCTGGGTTACGTAGTGGTGGTGATGTTGGGTGCTGGCGTGGCTGAGCGCTCCGGCCTGTTCGCGGCGGCCATGAGCCGGGCCGTCAATCGCGCGCCCTCGGCGCTGCTCACCCCGGCAGTCGCCCTCACGGGCATGGTCGGCAACCTGGCTGCCGATGCCGCTTACGTAGTTCTCATCCCGTTGGCGGGCGTGATCTTTGCCGCCGCCGGTCGCCATCCCATTGCCGGCATCGCTGCGGCCTTTGCCGGTGTTTCCGGTGGATTCTCGGCGAACCTGTTGCCGGGGCAGCTCGACGCCCTGCTGTTTGGCATCACCGAAGCGGGCGCCGAGACCATCCAGCCGTCGTGGGACGCGAATATCGCCGGCAACGCCTACTTCATCATCGGCATGACCTTTGTGTTTCTGCCCGTGATCTGGTGGGTGACGGACCGGGTGATCGAACCCAAACTGCGCCCCTTGGATGACTCCGACACGCTGGCCGGTGCAGCAGCCGCCACCCGCGATCCCAGCGGCGAACTGGACGCCAACGAACTCCGCGGCCTGCGCCATGCGGGCTTTGCCTGCCTGGTGGTCGTGGCCCTGTGGGTGTTTTTGACCATCGGCCCGGGTACTCCGCTGATCAACGAAGCGGCGGCGCCCGAGGCGCGCTTTAATCCGCTGTACCGTTCGCTGGTCGCAGGCTTCTTTGTGCTTTTCTTGGCCTCGGGCTGGGCCTATGGCCGCGCCGCCGGCAGCGTGCAGTCACACCGCGACGTGGTGAAGATGATGAGCGAGGCCATGGGCGACCTGGCCTACTACTTTGTGCTGGCCTATGCCGCCGCGCACTTTGTGGCCATGTTCAACTGGTCCAACCTGGGACTGATCTTTGCCATAAAGGGCGCGGCCGTACTGGAAGGCTCTGCCCTGCCCGATGCGGTTCTGCTGTCGCTGATCATTCTGTTTGGCGCCACCATCAATCTGTTCATCGGTTCGGCGAGCGCGAAGTGGGCATTGCTGGCACCGGTGCTGGTACCCATGCTGATGTTGCTGGGGATCAGTCCCGAGATGGGCACGGCGGCCTATCGTGTGGGAGATGGGGCAACGAATATCATCACGCCATTGATGCCGTATTTTCCGTTGATTCTGGTGTTCTGCCAGCGGTGGCAGAAGGACTTTGGCCTGGGAAGCCTGGCGGCGACGATGTTGCCCTATTCGATGTTGCTGCTGTTGTCGGGATTGGTGATGACGGTGGTTTGGGTGTTGGTGGATTTGCCGTTGGGGCCGAGTGCGCCGATTGGGTTTGAGCTGGCCGTGCCCGGAACACCGTTGGCCGAATGAACTGTTCAGGAGCATGGGCTACAAATCTTGCCAGCATCGAAGACAGCCACCAGCACTCACTGTCTTTTGAGTTCATCGATGGGCACACAATTTTGCGACGCGAGAGTTACCTTGAATCAGGCACCGAAACCCCCTCTTCCATAAAACTTGTCAGGCGTTGGCGCTGGAAGCGCTTATTTCCTACCGAGCTGCCAGAACCTAGGGGTCCTAGATGAAGTTGCCTGTGCGGGAAGATGAGTTTGGCGCGCTTGGTTATTGAGACAGGCCTCTGAGCACTGCCCTGAGGCTGTTGAATTTGAGTTGAAAAGCACTATCGAGAAAATGGTCTGTTACCGCATGATGGGACTCTTTCATCTCGTACCCAAACTCGGAAAAATCGCGTTCGTAAAATTGATTGAATTTGTACAGCGCTCGTCTTGACCAGGCTACGGGCTGTCGCTGACTTGTTTTGTGTCGCCCCAGCTTTGCGTGGCTTTGAAGGCCAATTTCATCCTGAATGGTCCCTGCTATGAGATCCAGTCCGGTTTCATATTTGAATATCTGCACTTCGCGGTCCACAAAGTCCACCTGCCGTCTGAAGTGGTTGTCACAATGACACGCATTGCGTCGCATCTCGTCGAGATTTTGTAGCACCCAGTGCGAAAAGCCATTCAAACACTTCTCGTCGACCCGTTTTTTCTCCAGCGCCATGCGATAGAAAAACTCACTTTCCATTCGTTCATAAGGATCGCGAACCACAGCAAATTGAAAATCGAAGTTGTCTCCCAAATAGGCAACGACATCCTTTTTCATCAGGTGCTGCGGCGTCACTTTCATTGATCCGGATAATTGGTTGCTATAGAATTTTGTGCAGTTCGCTTCAGCTTTTAGCCATTTTCGAATGGACGAGCCCCCCGTTTTTGGTATGTGAATAAACAGCACGCATTTGCTGTTGATTGCGAATATGGGCATGAGCAAACCTTTTCGTTTTTATCGTGCCGATGGTTTATGAATTGGAAGTCGGGTCCGAAGAAAGTAGCCATCGTCCTCTCGGGATTCCCGGTCGTGTCCGAGACGTTCATTGCACTACAGGTAGCCCAACTAATCAAAGCGGGCCACGTGATTGAGGTCTTCAATTTTGGCGAGATTGGAGATAACAGCCTTCTCCCCGAAGGATTGGAGAAATTTTTCCCAGACGAGTCGGTGCACCATGTTCAGCGCTATCTGGCTACAGGGTCAGTTCGTCGGCTCGCCTCCCTGTTTCTTACCGCGCCTTTTCCGACACTGAAACTACTGATCTTCAACCCCTTTCCAGAGGGGCGACGGCAGTCTATTGGACGGGCCTACTTTCTTGAGAAACTGAAGCCCTTTGACATCGTGCACTTTCAGTTCGTCACCGTGGCTGGAAGTTGCTTGAGGTTCAAAAAACTTGGTTTTATGCGGAAACAACGTAATTTCGTCTGTTCAATCAGGGGCTTTGATGTCACCGCAAAGAAGTTCGACGAGATTGTAGATTGGCGCCTGGTTTTTAAACATGTACGGGTGTTTACCCCCGTATGTGATTTCTTGTCCGAGCAACTCTCGAAGAAACGATTCTTCAGAAGAACCGCAAGTATCAGAAAAGTGGCTTCGCCGATAAACGTTGAGAAGATCGGGCAACAGAGAGGGTGCGACAGCAATGTCCTTACGTTCGTTTCGGTAGGTCGGCTGGTTGAAAAGAAGGGCTTTGATATCGCCCTTGCCGCACTGAGCTTGCTCCGACACCAGGGAACCACGTTTCGCTACACGATCATTGGGGACGGCCCCCTCTACGGCGAGCTGAAGGAGCAAGTTTGCCGATTGGGGCTGGAGGAAGAAGTCATATTCACCGGCAGTCTTCCATCCGCAAAGACCCTGGAGACGATGGCGGAGAACGCGATTCTGCTGGCGCCAGCCAGGACCGCCGAAAATGGCGACTGCGAGGGTATACCCAATGTCCTTAAAGAGGCCATGTACATGGGGTTGCAGGTTGTGACCACGGCGCATGCGGGCATACCTGAACTCGTACGCGATGAGGTCAATGGTTACTGCGCCCCGGAAGGGGACGTAGAGGCGTATCTGGAAGCGATCAATGCCTGTGTTAAGAACAGGCGAAATTGGGACACGGTTCGCAGGAGCGCAATGGCTACCGTTGTCGAGGGCTACTCGCCAGAAGCAACCACGGACCAGTTACTGGCGGTGTTCGACTCCCTCGAGGACCTGGGTGCAAAGATTCCGCAGGAATAGATTTATTTCTATTGTTCCCATCAGTACTTTGCTTTATTTCCCAGCCTCCTCCCGAATCCGCGCCACCATCGCCCGCAGACCATTCCCCCGCGTCGGCGACAGATGTTGCATCAATCCCAGCGTTTCAAAGTATCCGTCCACATCAAAGGCCAGAATCTCGTCAGCGCTGCGGTTGTTGTACGCCGCCAGAATCAGCGCCAGCAGGCCCTTCACGATAAAGGCGTCGCTATCCACCGCCAGTTGCAGGCGGCCGTCTTCGCGGGTGACGTCAATCCACACCTGACTCTGGCAGCCGCGCACCAGGCGTTCGTCGGTGTGCAGCGCCGGGTCCATGGGCGGAAGTTCGCGGCCCAGGTCGATGATGTAGCGGTAGCGGTCTTCCCAGCTGTCAAAAAAGCTCAGGGTTTCGATGATGTCATCGGTACCGATGGTGGTACCAAAGGGATTGTCGGCATTTGCGGAGCTCATCAGTAGAACATACCGGTTTCGAGCTGCGCTTCTTCAGACATCATGTCGCGGCTCCAAGGCGGGTCGAACACCAGCTCGACCTGCACGGATTTCACAAAGGGCACCAGGCGCAGGCGGTGCTCTACGTCGCCCACCAGTACGGGGCCCATGCCGCAGCCGGGGGCGGTGAGGGTCATGGACACAGCGACGGCGCCGCTGTCCTGATCGATGTCGACGCTGTAGATCAGGCCCAGGTTCACCAGGTCTACGGGGATTTCGGGGTCGTACACGGTGTGCAGGGCTTCCCACACCTGGGCTTCGCTGATGCGGCCGTCATCCGGCGCCGCGAATTTCAGCACCAGAGGTTCCAGGCCCAGGGCATCGGCGTCGGTGCCGTCTATGCGCACCATGTTGCCGTTGTGCACGATGGTGTAGTTGCCGCCCAGGGACTGCGTGAGCGTGACAAAACTGTCGGCGGGCACGGTGACGGGGTCACCCACGGGCACCAGGCGACCGGCCACTTCGCGCCGCGTGGTCAGCAGCGTGCGTTCCTGCGACGACATCAGTTGACGCTGAAGCTTTCGCCGCAGCCGCACTCGGCGACTACGTTGGGATTGTTGAAGCGCAGCACTTTGTTGATACCTTCGCGGGCCAGGTCGACTTCGGTGCCGCGCAGAAAGTCCAGGGCGCCCGCGTCGATGTACACCTGCACGCCGTTGTCCAGGTCCAGGGCTTCGTCCGTGTCCTGACCGGCATCGACTTCTTCCATGACGTACATAAAGCCGGTGCAACCACTTTCTTTCACACTGATGCGCACACCGCTTTTGCCTGCCGCGCTCAACTTGCGCTGAAAATGCGCCGCTGCCGCGTCGGTGACGCGCAGGGGACGTTGCATGTCAAAGGTTTCTACGGTCATGTCATTTCTCCCGTCGTGCTCGCCTTAGCGGGGCGCGAAGATCGCCTGGGCCTTGCGCAGCGCCGCGACGAATCGATCCACGTCATCCACGGTGTTGTACAGGGCATACGACACGCGCACGGTGCCCGGTACGTCAAAGCGCGCCATCAGCGGCTGCGTGCAGTGGTGCCCTGTGCGAACCGCAATGCCCTGCTCGTCCAGCAGCATGCCCAGGTCCGACGGATGGCAGCCGTCCAGCACAAAGCTGAAGATCGCCGTGGTGTTGGCCGATGCGCCGATGCGCTTCAGACCCGGTACGTCCGCCGTCGCGGCGATGGTGCGATCCAGCAGCGCCAGTTCGTGCGCCGCGGCGGCTTCACGATCGATGCCACCCAGGTAGTCCACCGCCGCGGCCAAACCGATGGCGCCGGCGATGTGTGGGGTTCCCGCTTCGAATTTAAAGGGCAGACTGTTAAACGTTGTGCCTTCAAACGACACGGTCTCGATCATCTCGCCGCCGCCCAAAAACGGCGGCATGGCATTCAACAGGTCTTCGCGGCCCCACAGCACGCCAATGCCTGTGGGACCAAAGAGCTTGTGCCCCGAGAAGCAGTAAAAATCGCAGCCCAGCGCCTGTACGTCTACGGCCCAGTGACCCACGGCCTGGGCGCCGTCCACCAGCACTTTAGCGCCGACATTGTGTGCCATGGACACAATGGTCTCGATGGGGTTCACGGTACCCAGGGCGTTGGACACGTGGTTCACCGCCACCATCTTCACGCGCTCGTCCAGCAGATCATCCAGGGCCTGCAGGTCGATTTCGCCGAGTTCGTTGACGGGGATCGGCTGTACTTTAGCCCCCACCCGCGCGGCTATCAGTTGCCAGGGCACGATGTCGGAATGGTGTTCCAGCCACGACACCAGAATGCGGTCTCCCGCCTGCAGGTTTTCGAGGCCCCAACTGTGAGCCACCAGGTTGATTGCCTCGGTGGTGCCGCGGGTCCAGATCACCTGACGGCTGGACGGGCTGTTGATAAAGCTCGACAGGGTTTCGCGCGCGGCCTCAAAACGCCGGGTGGCGCGATCCGCCAGGGCGTGGGCGCCGCGGTGCACGTTGGAGTTGTCGCAGCGGTAGTAGTTGGCGATGGCGTCGATTACCGCCTCGGGCTTTTGCGTGGTCGCCGCGTTGTCCAGATACACCAGGGGCTGGCCGTGCACCTGCTGATGCAGGGCAGGAAAATCCGCGCGGATGCGCTCGGCGTCAAAGGCATTGCTGGTCACGGCCTGTAGGGTGCTCATAGCAGGTGCCTCGCCAGAGTGTCATCGCGCGCGAAGCGCTTGGCCAACAGTGGACGCAGGTACTCCCGCAGGGGCTCCAGAGCCATGCCGTCAATGAGTTCGTTGATAAAGCCAAAGCTCAGCATCACCTCGGCTTCGTCACGCGATACGCCGCGGGTGCGCAGGTAGTGCAGCGCCAGATCGTCGATGCGCGCGACGGTGGCGCCGTGGGCACACTGTACATCGTCGGCATAGATTTCGAGTTCGGGCTTGGTGTTCACCTCGGCCTCGGTGCTGGTGAGCAGGTTGCGGTTCGACAGCTCAGCGCGGGTTTTCTGCGCGTCGGGGTGAATGTGGATACGACCATTGAACACGGCAGTGGCCTTGTCGCCCACAATGCCGCGAAACACCTCGTCGGTGGTGCAGTGAGGCACGGCATGTTCGATGGTAGTGTGATAATCGATGTGCTCATCGCCGCGGGGCAGGTACACGCCGTTCAGATCGGCGTGGGCGCCGGGTCCCGCGTGGTGCACCACAACGTCCACGCGCTTCAGGCGACTGCCCAGGGCCAGGTGAAAGCTGTCCAGGTTGGCATCGCGCTCCAGGCGCGCATGCACGGCGCCAATGTGAATCGCTTCGCCAGACTCTTCGTGCAGGCGGTAGTGATGCAGTTTGGCGTTGGCTTCGAGTTTGAGCTCTGTGACACCGCTGGTGAAGCTGGCTTCGGCGCCATTCAGGGACAGAAACTGCTCGACCACCGTGGCGCGCGAACCGGACTCCGCCAGCACCAGCACGCGCTGGCTGATCGCCGTCGGGGCATCGGCGGCGCGTACCAGCCACAATAGATGCACGGGGGTTTGCACGTCGGCGTTGGCCGCCACGTGCAAAAATACGCCGTCGCGCAGCGTGGCGGTGTTCAGGGAGGCAAAGGGCTCAGCCTGACCACCCACCAGGGTGTCGAGATGCTCAGCAATCAGCGCCGCTTGCGCGTCCGACGCGTCAGCAAAACGGCAGAGCTGCAAGCCTTCGGGCAGTTCGACGCTCGACAGCGAGGGCTGATACACACCATCCACGAACACCAGCCGGGTACCGCCCAGTCCTTGCGCGAGGGCGTCAGGCAGCTTCGCCGGTGCCACGTCACTCGCGGCGGCCACGCGGTAATCATCACGCAGACCGGTGAGGGGCGTGTACTTCCAGTTCTCGGTGCGCCGCGTGGGCAGCTTGCCCGCACTCCAGCGCGACTGGCCCCGCGCCTGCAGGGATTGCAGCCAGTGGGGAGCCCGGGCCTCGGCCAGCGGTTGTTCCATAAAACCCATCAGGCGACCTCGTCCTCCAGCCACGCGTAGCCGCGCTCTTCAAGGTCCAGCGCCAGGCTCTTGTCGCCGCTGCGCACAATGCGACCACCGGCCAGCACGTGCACGTGGTCCGGCTCGATGTAATTCAGCAGGCGCTGGTAGTGCGTAACCAGCACAAAGGAACGCTTGCCGTCGCGCAGGCTGTTCACGCCTTTGGCCACCACCTGCAGCGCGTCGATGTCCAGACCACTGTCGGTTTCGTCCAGCAGGCACAGGGACGGTTCAAGCAGCATCATCTGGATCAGCTCGTTGCGCTTTTTTTCGCCGCCCGAGAAACCCTCGTTCACGCCGCGCTTCAAAAAGTCCACGGGCAGGTCCGCCGCTTTGCAGGCTTCGCGGGCCCGTTTCATAAAGGTCACGGCATCCAGCGCCGCGTCGCCGCGGGATTCGCGCACCGCGTCCACCGAGGCTTTGAGGAATTCCATGTTGCTTACGCCGGGAATCTCTACGGGATACTGGAACGCCAGAAACACACCGCTGCGGGCACGTTCTTCGGTGTCCATGGCCAGCAGGTCTTCGCCACGGTACGTCACGCTGCCATCAGTGACTTCGTAGCCCGGGCGCCCCGCCAGGACGTGACCGAGGGTGCTTTTGCCGGAGCCGTTGGGGCCCATGATGGCGTGCACTTCACCGGGGCCGATCTGCAGGTCCAGGCCGCGCAGGATGTCTTTGCCCTCAACGCGTGCGTGCAGGTTTTGAATCTTCAACATGGTTCTACTACGTCCTTAAACAATGGGCTGCGCTCAGCCCACGGAGCCTTCGAGGCTCACTTCGAGTAACTTGCCCGCCTCAACGGCGAATTCCATTGGCAGCTCGCGGAACACCTCTTTACAGAAGCCGTTCACGATCATCGATACGGCCTTTTCGGCATCCAGGCCCCGCTGCTGGCACAGGTACAGCTGGTCATCGCTGACCTTCGAGGTCGTCGCCTCGTGCTCCACCACCGCGCCGGGGTTGCGGCTTTCTATGTACGGAAAGGTGTGCGCCGCGCAGCGATCGCCGATCAGCAGCGAATCGCACTGCGTGTAGTTCCGCGCACCGTCGGCGCGGGGGCTCATGCGCACCAGACCGCGGTAGGCGTTGGAGCTCTTACCCGCCGAGATACCCTTCGAGATGATCGTGGATTTGGTGTTCTTGCCCAGGTGGATCATCTTGGTGCCGGTGTCGGCCTGCTGTCGGTTGTTGGTCAGCGCCACGGAATAGAACTCGCCCACGCTGTTGTCGCCGCGCAGCACGCAGCTCGGGTACTTCCAGGTGATGGCAGAGCCGGTCTCAACCTGCGTCCACGAAATTTTGCTATTGCGATGGGCAACGCCGCGCTTGGTCACAAAGTTGTAGATGCCGCCCTTGCCCTCGGCGTCGCCGGGGTACCAGTTCTGCACCGTGGAGTATTTGATCTTGGCGTCATCCAGGGCCACCAGCTCGACGACTGCGGCGTGCAACTGGTTCTCGTCGCGCATGGGTGCCGTGCAGCCTTCGAGGTAGCTCACGTGGCTGCCTTCGTCGGCGACGATCAGCGTGCGCTCGAACTGGCCCGTCTTGGCTTCGTTGATTCTGAAGTACGTCGACAGCTCCATGGGACAACGTACGCCCTTGGGGATGTACACAAAGGAGCCATCGCTGAACACCGCACTGTTCAAGGCGGCGTAGAAGTTGTCGCGGCGCGGCACAACGCTGCCCAGGTACTTGCGCACCAGCTCGGGATATTCGTGCACGGCTTCAGAGATAGGGCAGAAGATCACCCCGGCTTCGGCGAGCTTTTCGCGGAAGGTGGTGGCCACCGACACGGAGTCAAACACCGCATCCACCGCCACACCCGCGAGCATCTCCTGTTCGTGCAGGGGAATGCCGAGTTTTTCGTAGGTGGCCAGCAGCTCGGGATCAACCTCGTCCAGGCTTTTTGGGCCGTCCTTCATATTCTTGGGCGAGGAGTAGTACGACAGGGCGTTGTAATCCACGGGGGGAAAATCCACGTGGGCCCATTCCGGGGCTTCCATCTCACACCAACCGCGGTAGGCCTCAAGGCGCCACTCCAGCAGCCACTCGGGCTCGCCTTTCTTCTGCGAGATAAAGCGGATGACGTCTTCGTCGAGGCCCGGCGGCAGGGTGTCGGACTCGATATCGGTGATAAACCCCGCCGAGTACTCCTTGCCGATGCGACTGTCGATGACTTCCTGGGACATAGTCTTGCCTGTTACAACCGGTTAAAGCGTCGCGCGGCTCAGGCCGTGCGAACGAGAATATTATCCAGCGCGTCGCCCTGCTCCGACGAGCCCTTGCTGGCCTGTTTGTCAGAGATCGAGCGAATGTCACTGCGTGCCACCAGATCCGCCAGGCTGATCTCGGAGAGAAAATCGCGAATGCGGTCCGACAGATCCATCCACAGGTGGTGGGTCAGGCAGATATCGCCCTCCTGACAGTCACCCTTACCGCCACAGCGGGTGGCATCGGTATCTTCATTCACCGCCGAAATCACGTCGGCCACGCTGATCTTGTCTGCGGTTTTCTTCAATCGATAGCCGCCGCCGGGGCCGCGCACGCTGCGCACCAGGTCCTGGCGGCGCAGATGGGAAAAAAGCTGCTCAAGGTACGACAGCGAGATGTGCTGGCGCTCCGAAATCGCCGCGAGGCGGATGGGCCCGCGGCCCTCGTTGAGCGCGAGGTCCAGCATGGCGGTGACGGCATAACGTCCTTTAGTTGTCAGTCGCATAGGGCCAATCTCTCCCGTGCCGTGAAGGGCGGCGAAGTGTTTCATTCCCTAGTATTTTAGTCAACTATAAGACCCTTTGCATCGTTGGGTTTTTGGCGCGACGCAAATTGCTGTGCAAGCCCCCAACGGGACCCAGCCAAAGGGAATGGTCTGTAGAAGCGACTCAGTAGGTAACGAGCAGGTACAGGGAGTCGTTAGAGAGGCTTTGGGTGCCGTAAACCTTGGTATTGCGCGGCTGGGTATTCGCCGCACCGATCAGAGACACCCATTCGCCGGGCTGGGCAATCACAGTGGAGCGAAAGCTGTTGGTGCGCGTGCCCGACTTGCGCTGCTGATCCACGGTGACTTCAATCATGCCGTCTTCGCGCAGCGACGGCGTCAGCCTCACAGATTCGCCATCACGCGGCACCTCCTGCACCTGGGTCCAGGCAAAACCGCCCGAGGCCTGCAAACGGTAGTCGCGCCCGGTTGATCGGGCAAAGCTGACGCTGTGGCCCGGCGCGACGGTGACCGAGCGCTGGTCCGGTGAGCGCGTGCTGATGGTACCAGCGGTAGGTGGCTGGGACGCCAGCGTCAGCACCAGATTCTGCGCAGCCACGCTCGAGGCCTGCAACACCATCCCAAGCAGAACCAGGGCCAGGACTTTGGGACTCTTCATGCTTACCTCCGTCAGCCGCGCGATGTCGGGTCAGCCGCTTTTGGGCGCCGCCTTGCGACGGGGCGACTTGCGCGCTGTAGTCGTTGCTGCCTTCTTAGGCGCGGCTTTTTTGGTTGCAGTTTTCTTGGGCGCGGCTTTTTTGGGCGCGGCTTTTCTGGCAGTGAGCTTCTTCGGTGCGGTCTTCGCTGCCGAGGACTTCTTCGCCGCAGCCTTTTTCACCACGGCTTTTTTGGTTGCTGCCTTCTTACGCGGTGTGGTTTTTCGTCGCGGCGCAGCTTTTTTAGCTCGCGGCGCTTTTTTGGCGTCGCCACCGTCGACCAAGGCCAGCAGTTCCGCCGCCGAGGCGTCGAGGCAATCCATAAAGAAGTCGATGTCCGGAAGAATCTCGCGGGTCGAGATCACGTTAAAGCTCATCTGGCCGTCGTAGCTGGGCGTGCCGATGAACAAACCCATCCCATCCCCCAGCGGAGCCAGGCCACAGCTGCGCACCATGCGCGCGCCGTTCATATACATGGGCACCTGGGGTCCCGGTACATTCGAGATAAACAGGTTACATAGGCGTGCCGCCGCGCCGCTGCGAATAATCAGACGGCTAGCCAGCACCTGCGTGGCCGCAGGCACGTGCTTGGTGATGTCGGTCATCAACCGCGCCGACAGACCGGAACGCGCCTCTTTACTGGCCTGAGTAGCGGCATTGATGCGTTTCAGCCGCTTCAGGGGATCGGACTCATTGGTATAGATCGGCGCAGTCATGGCGCTGATATTGTTGCCCGCCGCATCGCCGCCCTTGGGTCGGGCATTGATGGGCACCCAGGCCACCAGGGAATCCTCGGGCAGTTCGTTGTGATGCTGCAGATAGCGCCGCAGGGCACCGGAGCACACGGCAAGCACCGCGTCGTTCACCGTCGCCCCGGGGTGCAGGGTGCGAATCGCCTTCAGGTCATCCAGCGGCATAAACCGCACGTCGACCATTTTGTGCGGCGACAGGTCGACGTTAAAGCGCGTTGGCGGTACGGGGGATTTCTTCTCTCCTTCACGGCGCGCCACGGACTCCTGCGCGGCCTCGACCAGGCTCGGGGCGGCCTTGAGTACGGTCTGGGCAATGCGCAGCGGCGAACGCAGGTTATTGCGCAGCGCCCGCGAGACGAGCGCCGGCATGGGCGGAATCTCGCCACCCTCCATGTTCGGCTCCTCCAGCGGCACCATGGGCGTGCCGTGGGGATCGCTGTCGGCAATCGACGCGAAGAATTTCATCATCGAGGCCCCATCTACCGCCGCATGGTGCACCTTGATCACCACGGCATAGCATCCCGAGGGCAGGCCCTCGATGTTGTCGAGACCTTCGATCACAAAGATTTCCCACGGCGGCCGGTTCATATCCAGAGGACGGCTGTGGTAGCGCGCCAGATGGATGCAGAACTGGCGCCAGTCGCCGGGTGCCGGCAGGCGCCCATGCTGCATGTGGTACTCCAGGTCGAAGTACTCGTCCTCTACCCAGTACGGATAGTCGATCTCGAGGGGCAGGCGCAGCAGCCGGCGAAAGAACAAGGGGTTGTAGGCCAGGCGCTCACGAAAATGGGCGATGATGTCCTTGTAACGTACCGGGCCACCACCGGGCACCGTCGACGGATCATAGATCGAGACGCTCGTGACGTGCGTGAGATTGTGTTCGGTCTCTGCGTAGAGAAACTGGGCGTCCTGGGGACTTAGCTGGTGCATAAAACGTTCCTTGCGGTGACCTGCCCGTGGGCGTTCAGGGTAATGCGGCGGCGCGTACACGCTCCAGGCGGCGCTGCAGCTGGCGGAAGGCCTGCGCCATCTGCAGGCGTTGCTCGCCCAGCGCCTCACGCTCAGCGGCAGCGTCTGGCACTGCGACCAGGCCCAGATTATCCATCAACCGGTACCCGTTGCCGAACAGCAACTTGCCGATGGATGCCTCGGAGCTGATGCGGCGTTGCAAATAGGCCTGACGACCATAGGCCAGGCACTGCTGCACAAAATCCTTTTCTTCGATGGGCTCATCGCCGGTCTGGCGCGCAAGCACATCGGCGACCACGCGATAGGCCTCAATAAAGGGCAGCAACACGCCATGGGCCATGCGCGGCTGCAGGCCATCAAAGAGCTCCTGGGCCGCACCGGGTGAATCCAGGTCCGATTCCCAGGTCGGCCGATAGCGAGACAGCTCGGCACTCACATCGCGGCGAAACTCATCCCGCGGCGCATAGAAAAACTCGAACTTGAAGTAGTCGCGCAGGCGCTCCGCCTCACCCCAGAACGCATCGACACCTGTGACCTTCTGCTGCTCCATGTGCAACAGCGCCAGCTCGGCGATGGCCTTGTTCAGGAAAAAGTGGATCACCGTGTTGCGGTAGTAGCTGGCCACACCGTGCTGCTCCGCCGCGATGGTATAGACGCGCTCCGGGCCATCGTCGTAGCGCGTGAGCAGCCCGCTGTCGATCATCTTCTGGGTGAGGCTTTCGATCTGCTCCTGATCCTGTTCGTCGATGTTTTTTGTGAGCGTAATGCCGCGGTCATGGGCCCAGTCCCGCAGGGCGTTGACCTCAACGCGCAGCTCATCGGCGGTCAGTGCCCGTGGCGCGGCGCCGAGCAACACCATGCACAGCAGCGACGGCAGCGTGATCGGGGTAACGCGGTTCACTTCGACACCCACGGCAAAGGCTACGCGCTGAATCTCGCGGGGATCCTCTGGTGACGGCGTTTTTTCGAGGACCACGGGTTCGCCAAAATCGAAATAGATCTTGCCCATGGGCTGACGCAGACCACGCAGGTAGCCAATGAACCAGCTGAGACTTTCGGGTCGCTTGGTGGCTCCCGCCTCTTCGACGGCGTAATCCTTTACATCGCCGATCATGTCGTAGCTGATCGAGATGGGGATGATGTGCAGGTTCTCTGCGCCCGTGGCGTGGGCCGAATCCATCACGTACTTGAGCAGACCGTAGCGCGGCGGCATGAGCTTGCCCACGCGCGAGCGGGTGCCTTCGAAGGCCCAGGACAGCGGAAAGCGCTTCTCCATGAGATAGCCGATGTACTGGCGCAGCACGGTTTTATAAAGCGGGTCATTCTGAAAGCTGCGGCGGATGAAAATCGCGCCGGCATGGCGAGCGATGAATCCCAGCCCGGCAAACGCCATGTTCACCCCGCCAAGAATATGCGGCGCCGGAAAATCGTTGTCAGCGCACACGGAATTCACGGCAAAGCCATCGACGTGGGTCTTGTGCGTCCACAACAGGGCCGTGGGGTATTCCCGCGATATCTGGCGCACGCGTTCCAGGCCCTTCTGGTCGATCACCACTTCGCCGTCATAGCCCAGGTTGATAATCCAGTGGTTGAGTTGAGCCATCACGTCCAGCCAGAAGGGCTGCGGACGAGAGATCAGCTCCCGCATTATGGTTTCGGATTCGGCGAGCAGGTCATCCATGGGACGACCGGTCTCCTGGGACACCTCTTCGAGAGCCTGGCGGAATTTGAAGCTCGCCAGCAGGTTGGTCGCCACGCGTCGGGGTACCTTGTAGCGGCTACCCTGGAGGCGCCGCTCGGCCACATCCAGAGCCAGGCCCGCCTGACCGGCGATAAAGGCCGCGAGAGCGTCGGTGGTGACCGTATCACCCCGTCGCTGACGAAAACGCGCTTCAAGATCTGCCAGGGTCGCCGGCTCGCCGGCAACGCACACCACCCGCTCCGGATGCTGGCGCAGAATGCGCCGGGCCCGGGACGGCTTGGGTCGGCGCGGATTGCCAAACAGCAGGTCCCGCGCTCGGGGTCGGGTGTTCTTCTCCTGCAAGGAGGTACGCCACACCACACGCAGGGGCAGCACCGCCGTGTCGCTGGGTAAATCGAGCAGCGGCTGAAGCTTTTCAGCGGGCGGGTTTTCGGGGTCTCTTACGATGGGCAGCACACATTCGTGAATCTCGGATTCAATGGCGTGCTCATGCAGCGCAGCGCGCAGATAGCGCTCTAACTCCTGCTGTTCCACACTGTGCGCGACATCGAGTATGACGATGACTTTGTGACTGGCCTTAATGCGTTGCCAGGGCTGTGTTGTCATTGTTAGGCCCTAGACGGCGTAGCTGATCGCCGCCGGTGAAGTCGCTGAAAACCGCTACATCAAGGGGATCATAACAGCCCTAAAGGTCCTTTGTGTCCTCGTCCTTGGTCGCAGGCCAAAATTAACAATGCGTTACCATTACTGACATTGTGAACACAAACTCCCGCGAACATCGGCGCATGGGCACGGCCATGCACATCCTCTTCTGGATTGCGTTGCTGGCGCTGTTGTCGGTGTACTTCAGTGATCTGCTGGAGCGCCAGCGCAATCCCAACCGCGACGTCACCTCACAGGTGACGGACTCAGGAGTGCGCGAAGTCCAGCTTAAGCGCAACCGCCAGGGGCACTACGTGACCGCCGGCACCATCAACGGTGAAGCCGTGGTATTCCTTCTGGACACCGGCGCCACGGGCGTGGCGATCCCCGCAGCGATTGCCGAACGTTTGTCACTGCCCCGCGGGCGCAGCTTTATCACCAACACGGCGAATGGCCGCAGCAAGAGCTACCAGACTCGCCTGGCGGAGGTGGGTATTGGTGATATTCGCCTGCACAACGTGGAGGCGGCGATTGCCCCGGGACTGGAGATGCGCGAAGTCCTGCTCGGCATGAGCTTTCTCAAGCATATTGAGTTCACACAGCGCGGCAACGTGCTGACGCTGCGCCAGTATCCCTGAGTCCTCGCCGCCGGTGCTCCGGCACAGAACGCTACCGAGTGTCAGTGCTCCCAGAACGGGAGCGTCTCGCTCGCCGGGCCCAGGGGAATTTGCAGGCTATTGTCACAGGGCGGCGAAGCGTTTCCGACCATCTCGTCGTAAGCGCTGCGCTGCTCCAGTACACGCTCTGTTGCCTTCAGACTCGCCAAAGCCTTTTTCATGTCCAGCAGATTGCGCGTTTTAAGCGGACGCCCCTCACGATCGCAAATCAGCCAGCGGCGCCCCTCGGCTTCAGCGTGGGCGATGTACAGACTGAGATCCACGGATTCAATCACCACGCGATCCAGCGCTTGTTGGGCCAGTTCAGCGACGGTTTTCTTCATGTGAGGGACCCTCTGTTTTCTGCTGCCTTCTCACCACCTGACCCGAGGTGGCGCCTACCTGTCGCCGTACGCGACAGTCAATCGAGGCTGCGTGCTCACACTAACCGCAATGAAGACAAAATCGGATTATAGTCAGCCCCTGAACAGGGGCAGAACCTGGACAGATCAGCGCGATGCGGGAGTTCTGGTACAGGCTTGCAGTTCGGCAGACCAAGGCGGAAATCGGGATCACGCCGTGCCCGTGAAGCCTGCCGCATGCCTTATGTCGCGCGAGGTATGTCGTATGTCGCATGAAGCACTGTGCATAAACTGGAGCGCCTACATCGATGCCACCCGACAAATTCACAGCAAATAAGGCCCAACTCATCTACCACTGTGGCGACGAAACCCTGCCCGCAGCGCCACGTTGCCCCGGGGTCTACCGGTTCTACAGTGACGATGATGTACTGCTTTACATCGGCAAGAGCGTCGACATCGGCACACGCCTGAACAGCCACCTGGCCGAAGCCCGGGAGCCCGGCCGCCACCAGCGCATGATGAGCAACCTGCACCGCGTCGAGTGCGAACTCACCGCCGGAGATATCGGTGCCCAGCTGCTCGAAAACGCGGCGATCAAGGCCGAGAATCCGCTGTACAACCGGCGTCAGCGGCGCGTCCGTAAACTGTGGACCCAGCGCCTCATCGAGGACGTCGAGGGTTTTCTGCAGATTGCACCGAGTGATTTCTGTCCGGGCGGTGAACGCCACGAAGCTGTGTACGGGCTGTTTCGCTCGCAGCGTCACCTGCAGGAGAGTGTGCGAAGCCTCGCCCGGGACCAGGGCCTGTGCCTACGAATGCTGGGACAGGAAAAAGGCCAGGGACCGTGTTTTCAGCAGCAGATCGGCCGCTGCCAGGGCGCCTGCGCCGGTGAAGAATCCGCCGATGAGCACAATGCCCGCCTGCTGGCCGCGCTCGAGCGCCAGCGCATCGCGGCGTGGCCGTTCGCCGGGGCGATCATTCTCGAAGAAGAACGCGAAGGTGAGTCTCATCCCCTGCAGCCGCGGCGCCAGTACCACGTGCTGCACCACTGGTCCTATCTGGGCACCTTCGCCCGGCGTGATCAAGCACGCCGCGCTGCCCGCTGCCAGACCCTTGAATTCGACCGGGACGGTTACCGCATCGCCTACCGTGCTTTACGCGGCCGCAACTGCCGTCTGCTGGATGCGGAGCACGGAGATGTTTTAGCGAGCCCCTTCGTAACGGCCGCGTAGCGACTCCCTAAGGGTCCCGGAACAGGTCCCCCTTACCCGCCGCCGTGTGATCCCGATAGCAGGGCCCGCAAACCGGACGGTAGCGTTCGTCGGCACCGAGCTCTATCTGCGGGCCGTCCACCACGGCGCCCCCATCAGAGATACGCAGGTTGAATACCGCTTTGCGGTTGCAGAAATGGCAGACCGTTTTGATCTCTTCGATCGCGTCGGCCACCTCCAGCAGGCGCGCTGACCCGACAAAAGCGCGGGTCTGAAAATCCGTGCGCAGGCCATAGCAGATCACGGGAATGTCCAGATCCCAGGTGACTTCACGCAGCTGGTCCACCACCGCCGCCGACAGAAACTGGGCCTCATCCACCAGGATGCAGGCCGCACCGGCGAGTTCGCGCTGGTTCAGTATCGACTCGTCGTCTACGAGAATGTCGGCATCGCGGCGAATCCCCACACGACTGGCTACGGCCTGAGCACCGAAGCGCTCGTCCAGACGCGGACGAATCACGACGATGCGCTCACCTTTCTGTTCGTAGTTGTGGGCGACGGCGAGCAGGTTCAGGCTTTTGCCACTGCTCATCGTGCCGTGCCGAAAATAGAGTTTTGCCATGGGAGGCCCCGACCCGTGAAGCCCGGAGCATACCCGAAGCGCCACGCAAAGCTCAGTAGGCACCCCGGGCGAACAACACCGCTGGTATGGTTTTAAGAAGAATCAAAATGTCCAGAGAAAGTGAGCGCTTACTTATGTACTCGAGATCCAACTCAACCTGCTGCTCAAAGGGGATATCGCTGCGCCCACTCACCTGCCAGATGCAGGTGATGCCGGGTTTAACAGACAGGCGTTTGCGCTGCACGGCACCGTAGACGGCCACCTCGGCAGGCACCGGAGGCCGGGGCCCTACGAGGGCCATATCACCGGTAAACACATTCCACAGCTGTGGCAGTTCGTCGATGGAGGCCTTGCGGATAAAACGCCCGATGCGGGTGATGCGCGGATCGCGTCGCATCTTGAAGGTGGTGCCGCCCTGCATCTCGTTGTCTTTGAGCAGTGCATTCTTGCGTGCTTCGGCATCGAGATACATGGAGCGGAACTTCCAGCACTTGAACGGGCGACCACGCCGCCCGATGCGCACTTGAGAAAAAAGCACGGGTCCTGGCGAATCGAGGCGAATCAGCAGCGCCACGATTGCGAACAGGGGGAAGAGCAGAACCAGGCCCGTGCAGGAAGCCAACAGATCAATGGTGCGGGTAGCCATGGGGTAGAGACCCTGGCGCGCGTCATCCAGCCAGCCGGTGTAGCTTTTGGCGAGCGGGCTGGCACCGTCGGTGACCGCGTCTGTCTGCCAGGAAAGGGCGTACATGAAAAACACTCCAGATATACGTTAATACACCGTGTTTTTTTGCAACGGGTGTGCCAGATTGTCCTGACAATTCGCAATCTATTGAATTAATTGATTTTTTATTTTCTTTTGGGATGTTTTCGCGGCTCGACGTATGAGCGGATAGACCCAATAGGCATTGCAATATGCAATTCATTTTGTCTTTTGTTCGCATAATGCAACAAAGGCCGGCCTGGGGCGAGCGGGAGAAAAACACCTAACCTGCTGATATACAACAACTTTATTCAACTCTCGGTGCCATGGCACGCAGCCTGCAACATCGCCGGCGTATTGCACGCAATCAGGACCCGAAACGCATCATGCCAAGCACCACAGACCAAACGGCCCTCGTCACCTGCTCCTACGGGCCAGACCTGCGACGCTGTGAGCGCCTCTGCCAGTCGGTAGATCGCTGGGTCAGCGACGACATTCCCCACCTGCTGATCGTACCGGCGCGGGACCTGCCACGGTTTCGCCCGCTGCAAAACACCCGACGCTCCGTACTCGCGGTGGAAGAGGTGGTACCCGGGCGCTTCTGGCAGACCCCCTTTAGCCAGCGCTGGTGGCTGGACAGCGCCGCCTGGCCCGTGCGGGGTTGGATCATGCAGCAGGTCACCAAACTGTCGGCAAACTTCGCAACAGACGCCGACAACATCGTCTTTGCCGACTCCGATATCCAGTTCATCCGCCCCTTCTCGTCGGCGAATATTGTTCGCGACGGCGCCCTGCGCCTGCATCGCCTGCCCGGCGCCATGTCGGGGGGTGAACACCTGAAGTGGCACCACCGCGCCGCCGATCTGCTTGGCGAAGAACGCCGTTATTTCGGCGCCGACTACATCGGTCAGCTGATCACCTGGCGACGCAGTCATCTGCAGGGATTGCAGGCGCACATGGAGAACATCAGCGGCAAACCCTGGTACCGCGGTGTCGCTCGCTCGCTTCGCGTATCGGAGTACATTCTGTACGGGGCCTACATTGACGCGGTGGTCGACCCCGATGAGCGCCAACACTACGGCGACACCCATGATCTCTGCCACTGCTGCTGGTTCCGCGACGAGGTCGACGCCCTCGCCACAGGCCGCACCCCCCTGAACACCGAAGCAGTCGCCGTGCTACTGCAATCCAATCTTGGCCTGAGCGACAGCGAGGAGAACCGCATTCTCCGACGCATTGTCCCTGCCGCACCGACAATCCTGGAGACCGTATCCGCATGAAAAAGCTACTTTTTATTACGCCAGAGCTGCCCTACCCACCGCAGAGCGGCGGCAAGGTCAAAAGCCTGAAACTGCTCGAAGCCCTGGCCGAGCGGTACGAGGTCACCCTGGTATCACCCCTCAAGGCCGAAGACGCCCTTTATCGACGGGACTTTGTAGAGCGCTCTCCCTGCACGGAACACGTGCACCGCCGCGTGAACGTTGCGCGATCAGCAGCCTCGCTGGTCGCCAGCTATCTCAAGGGCACCCCCCTGAACGTGCATCGCACCTACGACGCAGCACTGGCCGCCCAGGTGCGCCGTCTCGCCCAGTCCCACGATGTCATCTTTCTGGATCACTACGAAGTCGCCGCCTACCTGCCCCGGGACTACCGCGGCACGGTTGTGTATCACGCGCACAATGCCTACCACCAATTGTGGGACCGCTATGCGCGCCTACCCGGCAACATCGCCTACCGCACCGCGGCATTCGTCGAGGCGCGTCGTGTACGGCGCGCCGAGCTGCGCATTGCCAACCGCGCGGACCTCGTATTCGCTGCGCCCAATGACGCCGACAGCCTCATCAACGGCGGTGTCAATCCGGCGCGCATCGCACACACCTATCATCTGGGCGACGATCGGCAGCTGGAACTGCCGCCGCTGGAGTTTACCCAAACCCGCCAGGAGCTCATGTACGTGGGATTCCTGGGCTGGGAGGCCAACGTGGTTGGACTGCTGTGGTTTATCGAAAACGTCTGGCCGAGCCTGCTCGAAACCCACCCCGACCTGCGTTTTCGCATCGTCGGCAAGAACCCGGACGAGCGCCTGACCAACCTGGCGGCGATCTATCCCGGCATCGAGCTCACGGGATTTGTAGAAAACCTGGAAGACGTCTACCGCCACGCCCGCGTATCTGTAGCACCGCTACTGTTCGGCAGCGGCATGAAAGTCAAAGTGCTGGACGCCATGGCCCGAGGCATCCCCACGGTCACCACACCCGTGGGCGCCGAGGGCATCGATTACGTGGACGGCACGCACCTCGCGGTGGCGACCTCCGCTGAAGCCATGGCACAGCGGACGCGTGACCTGCTCGACGATGAACAGGCCTGGTCACGCATGAGCGCCGGCTCCCGACTGCTGATCTCGCAGCGCTACACGTGGGCCCAGCTGTTTTCATCCATGCACGAGCGCCTGGATGAAACCCTCGTCGATGCCATGCCGCGCCGCACCGTGCCAACGCTGCAACCCACGCTGCAGCATGTCTGAAGCCACCGCAGCCCTGCGCCCCGCCCGCCTGCCGCGGGTTCCCGCCGGCATCGTGCGCGGCGCCACCCTGGGTGCCAGCCGCCTTGCCGGTGTCGCTGCCCAGATGGGTGTGCAGATTGCCGTAGGCACACTCGCGGGTGCCGCAGGTATTGGCACACTGCAGGTGCACATGGCCTGGGGCACGCTGCTGGGCGAAGTGGTTGGCGCCGGCGAACCCACACGCGCCATGCGCGACACTGCAGTGAACGGCGCCCGCTCGGTGCGCACAAACCTGCTTCGCGCCTCGCGCCGCATTGCCGCGTTTGCCCTGCTGCCGCTGGCGGTCGTGACCATCTACTTTCTGCTGGCGGCGATACCGAGCAAGGACACCAGCTTCGCGCTCTTGCTTTCGGTGGTTGTCGCCGCACCATTGTTTGCCCTTGGACGCCTGTTCGCCGAAACCCTGAAGTCCCTTGGCGGCACGCTCGCAGCAGTCACTTTTGAAAACACCGCGCTGCCACTGGTGATTCTGCTTGGCTGCGCTGGAGCCGCGCTGGGATTCTATTCTCTGGACTCCGAGGCAATCCTGGTCAGTGCCGTGGCAGGCACCCTCGCCTGTTTTCTACTGCTGGCCCACAGCCTCACCCGACACCTCAAATCCACCGCAGAGCAACAACGCGGACCCGTCGAAAAAGTTGCAACCAGCGGCACGGAACAACTGAACTTCTGGCTTACCGGCCTGCTGAACATCGCCTTTTTGCAGCTACCGTTTCTGCTATTGCCCTGGCTTGTTGGCGCTGAGGACGTCGGCCGCTATGCCGTAGCGCACAAACTCGTCAATATCATTACCACACTACTCATATTGATCGCTGCGGTTTATGGCCCGCGCTTTGCCCGCTCGGTCAGGTCAGACATCGATCTGGCGCGGCGGCAACTACGCGAAACGCAGCACATTTCTCTGGCGCTCTTCGCTCCTGCCTGGGTCGCCATGCTGATGCTGAGCGGTTTTTGGGAGACGCTGTTCAGCGTAGGGCACGGCACTCTGGGCACCTTGCTACTGATACTGGGTCTGGGCCAGTTGGTGAACGCCGCGACAGGCCTGTCTGGCGTATTGCTGACCATGGGCGGCGCCGCGCACCTGGAAACGCGCCTGCTGCTGGCGACTATCGCCGGAGTGACCGCTACCGCGATTCCCCTCGGCTCAATCTACGGCGCCACCGGCGTGGCATCGGCCGCCGCCTCCGGCATGGCACTACGAAATCTCGCGGGCTACGCCCTCGCGCAACGTCACTTGCTGAAGATCAAGGAACAACAGGCATGAAGAACCTGGATTTTGTCGTCGTTGGCGCCCAGAAGTGCGCCACCACTACGCTGTTTGAACTGCTGCGCCAGCATCCCCGCATCAATCTGCCGATCGAAAAAGAGGTCCCTTTTTTCACGGAGGATGACTGCTCGCCCGCGGCTTGGCAGCGTTTTGCCAAACGCTATTTCGGGGACGAGGACGACCGCCTGTGGGGCAAGGTGACCCCCCAGTACATGGCTAACCCCGAGGTACCGGGACGCCTGGCCGCCGCCATGCCCGACACGCGGATCATCGCCCTGCTGCGCAATCCCCTCGAACGCAGCCGCTCTCACTACCGCATGGGGCAGCGCCGCGCGACCGAGACACGGGAATTTGCCGACGCCATTGAGGACTGTCTGAACTCCATGGCCCTCGCCCGTGCTCGCGCCGGACGCGCACCCACCCACGCCCAAGGCTACGAGTCTGAGGGCGAGTTCTACCTCGCGTGGAGCGAGTATGGGCGCATCCTTTCGACCTACCGCCGCCACTTCCCCGCCCAGCAGATGCTCGTTCTTTACACCGAAGATCTGGAGCGGAATCCGCGCGGTGTACTGGAGCAGGTTCTGGCATTTTTGGACCTGCCCGCGGGCTTCGCGCCCCATGGACTGGGCGAGGTCATGCACGCCGGAGGCGGCAGCAACCGCGTACCCCACGAGCTTCGGGTATGGCTGCGTGAGCGCGGACCCGTGCGCGCGCTCTGGCAACTGGTTCCCCCCCAGCAGCAGGGCCGGTTGCGCTTTCT
>JAUIMF010000027.1 GCA_030433415.1 Gammaproteobacteria bacterium
AGACAGATTGGTCCAGTGCGCAAACGCCTGCATGGTCTGAGCGTCTACCCCATTGGCATTGTGCACCACGGCAACCGGGTTACCCCTGAGCGCATTTCGGGAGAAGACATCCACCTGGGAAAACACGAACTCTGCCATCAAAACCTCGATCAATTCACGTCTGCAAACAATGTTACGGTAACGGCCCGTTTTGGCACCGCGCTGCCGTGACCATCATCCATGACCTGGCGAACGCGGGGAAGAGCCACTGGCAAAAGGACACGCAATACCATGAGTGACGCTGACACACTGACCATCGATACCGAAGGCGACGTCCTGATCGTGAGCCTTAACCGCCCTGAAGTACGCAACGCGGTGGACTCTGCCACCGCACGCGCCATCGCTAAAGCCTTTATCGATTTTGACAACGATGATCGACACGCCGTAGCGGTCTTCGCGGGATCCCACGGTACGTTCTGCGCCGGTGCCGACCTCAAAGCCGTCAGTGCCGGGAATTTTGACGAGCTCAAATCCATCGAGAAGCCCCTGGACCGACACGCGGGGCATGCCCCCATGGGACCTTCCTATCTCCGCCTGCGCAAGCCCGTGATCGGCGCCATCAGCGGCTACGCGGTCGCCGGGGGACTGGAACTGTCGCTGTGGTGCGATATGCGAGTGGTGGAAGAAGACGCGGTAATGGGCGTGTTCTGTCGCCGCTGGGGGGTGCCCCTGATCGATGGCGGCACCGTACGCCTGCCCCGACAGATCGGCCACTCCCGGGCCATGGACATGATTCTTACGGGACGCCCTGTCGAAGCGCAGGAGGCGCTGATGATGGGCCTGGCCAATCGCGTCGTGCCCCACGGCGAAGCCCTGCCCCGCGCCATCGAACTGGCGCAGCAGATCGCCCGGTTTCCGCAGTTGTGTCTGCGCAATGACCGACAGTCAGCAATCGAACAGTGGGATCTGGATTTTGAGGACGCCATGGCCAACGAGGCCCGGCTGGGGCGTGCCACGCTGGAATCAGGAGAGACCGTCGCCGGTGCCACCCGCTTTGCTTCGGGGCATGGGCGTGGGGGAAACTTCGACGATATCTGAATCGGGAAACGTACCGGGCATCTGCGCCAGCCTCACCCGTCCCTGCGATACCGGGACTGCAACGCTGAGCCCGCTCTGGATGCATTGCGACGCTTGAGGGCATCGCTGATAAAGACGCCCGTAGCGACAAGTTCCGACAGATCGATGCCGTGCTCGATACCCAGGCCATTCAGGAGATAGACCACGTCCTCGGTCGCGACGTTACCCGTAGCGCCCTCAGCGTAGGGACAGCCGCCAAGCCCCGCCACAGAACTGTCGATCACCGTAATCCCCGATCGCAGCGCTGTCAGAATATTCGGGAGTGCCATACCAAAGGTGTCGTGGCAGTGCACGGCCAGCTTCGCTGCAGGGACGTGGGCAAGCACCTCATCCAGCAGGCGCTGAAACTCGCCGGGCGTACCAACGCCGATCGTGTCGCCCAGCGACACTTCGTAACAACCCATCGCGAGGAGTGTTTCTGTGACCCACCGGACCTGACCGGGGTCTACGGAGCCTTCATAGGGGCAACCAACCACGCAGGAGACGTAGCCCCGCACAGGTACGCCCGCCTCACTGGCCGCTTTCATCACGGGCCGGAATCGCTCCATGCTCTCATCGATGGAGCAATTGATGTTCTTCTGGCTGAAGCTCTCAGAGGCGGCGGCAAAGATCGCCACTTCATCTGCGCCGGCAGCCACGGCCCGCTCAAAGCCCCGGCTGTTCGGCGTCAGCGCTGCATAAACAATGCCCGGCGCTCGCTTAACCCCACGGAAGACCTCATCGGAGTCCGCCATTTGCGGCACCCACGCGGGGTTCACGAAGCTCCCGGCTTCGATATAACTAATACCACTTTTGCCCAGGCGCTCAATGAGCTCGATCTTGAGGGGCGTGGTGATCGTGCCTGACTCATTCTGCAGGCCATCGCGGGGGCCCACTTCTACTATGCGAACTTGCTGTGGCAGAGCCATGGATAACTCGGGGAAGATAAGACTGAAGCTAAAGTCTGCCAGAAATCTGGCGGAGAAGGAGGGATTGATTCGAACAGCCTTTGGGCTGTTCTCACCCCTTCGGGGCGCAGTCGCTGCGCTCCCGCGTCCAAAACGCTCCTTTGGTTTATTTGTGATATCACCGCGATTGCCTCTCGCGGTGACACCCCTTCGGGGCGCAGTCGCTGCGCTCCCGCGTCCAAAACGCTCCTTTGGTCGCGTTTTGTCGAACCAGAGGGTTCGTCCACGCTGCCTGCTTCGCCATACCAAAAAGGCCCCCATCTTTCGATGGAGGCCTTTTTGGTATGGCGGAGAAGGAGGGATTCGAACCCTCGATACGCTATTAACGTATACGCCCTTAGCAGGGGCGCGCCTTCAGCCACTCGGCCACTTCTCCGGGTCTCAGTGCGGGGGCTCCCGCTCGTGAGGCGCGCGATTCTATCACCCCTGTCGCCGGGGTAAAACCCGTTTTCAGGACTTGGCGGGCGACTCCTCGCCTGCGCCTTCTTCATCGCCGATTTTCTGGTAGATCTCTTCGCGGTGCACGGCCACGTCGCGGGGTGCGTCCACACCGATCCGCACATGGCCACCCTTAACGCTGACCACGGTCACGGTGATGTCGTCGCCCAGGCGCAGGGACTCGCCCTCTTTGCGCGTCAGGATAAGCATGTTGCGGTCCTCATTCGGCGCCGGCAACGACCGGCGCTTCAGGTCCTTAGGCAGCAGACTCGTCCATCGGTTCCGCATCCAGTTCAAACGATGAATGCAGGGCCCGCACGGCCAGCTCCAGGAACTTCTCTTCGATGATCACCGATATCTTGATTTCGGACGTCGTGATCATCTGAATATTGATGCCGACCTCTGCCAGCGCCTCGAACATCTGGCTGGCGACGCCCGCGTGAGAACGCATGCCTACGCCGACCACCGAGATCTTGGCGATGCGACTGTCAGAGCGCACTTCACCGCCACCGAGTTCGTTGGCGGTGCGCTCCAGAATCGCCTGCGCCCGCTCCAGATCGCCGCGTCCCACGGTAAAGGTAAAGTCCGTGGACTTGTCTTCGGCAACGTTCTGCACAATCACATCGACTTCGATGTTGGCTTCGCCGATGGGTCCGAGGATGCGATAGGCCACGCCGGGCATGTCAGGCACACCCAGAATCGTCAGTTTGGCCTCGTCGCGGTTAAAGGCGATCCCCGCAATCGTCGGCGTTTCCATGGCGTCTTCCTCTTCCAGGCTGATCAGGGTGCCCGGCCCGTCCTGAAAACTGTGCAGGACGCGCAGGGGCACGTTGTACTTACCGGCAAATTCCACCGCGCGAATCTGCAGTACTTTTGAGCCCATGCTCGCCATTTCGAGCATTTCCTCAAAGGTGATCTTGTCGAGGCGCCGGGCGCCGTCCACAACGCGTGGGTCCGTGGTATAGACCCCATCCACGTCGGTGTATATCTGGCACTCGTCGGCCTTGAGGGCGGCCGCCAGGGCCACGGCGGTGGTATCGGAACCGCCGCGCCCCAGGGTGGTGATGTTGCCGTCTTCGTCTACGCCCTGGAATCCCGCCACCACCACAACGCGCCCCGCCGCCAGATCGGCGTGGAGGCGCGCATCGTCAATATCGCGAATCCGCGCCTTGGTGTGGGCGTCGTCCGTGAGAATACGCACCTGGGAGCCGTTGTAGCTGCGCGCGTCCTTGCCACGCTTCTGCAGCGCCATGGACAGCAGCGCGGTGGTCACCTGCTCGCCCGTGGACACCAGAACGTCCATTTCACGGGGCACGGGCTGGTCCTGGATTTCGTGCGCCAGGCCGATCAGGCGATTGGTTTCGCCACTCATCGCCGACACCACGACCACAATGTCATGCCCGTCATCGCGGAAGCGCGCGACCTTGTCGGCCACCTGCTCGATGCGCTCGATGGTACCGACCGAGGTACCGCCAAATTTCTGTACGATCAGTGCCATGTCAGGCCTTCAGATTCTGCTGTACCCACGCCGGGAACGACTCCAGCACGCCAGGTAACGCCGCCAGGTCACTGCCACCGCCCTGGGCCATATCGGGTCGACCTCCACCCTTGCCACCCAGGCGACCGGCAAACTCCTTCATGATGTCGCCGGCGCGTATGCGGTCCGTCTGGTCCTTGGTCACCCCGGCCACCAGGGCAATCTTGTCGTCGCCCGTTGCGGCCAGCAGGATCGCGGCGCTACCGAGTTTGTTCTTGCACTGGTCCATGATGCCGCGCAGGGCGCCGGCATCCGCTCCGTCGACCACCGTCGCCAGTACTTTGATGCCATCCACGTCCACTGCGCCGGCGGTGATGTCACTACCGGCCGACGAGGCGAGCTTCTGCTTGAGCCTGGCCAGCTCCTTTTCGAGCTCGCGCTGTTGGCTGCGCAGGCCCGCGACCTTGTCCACCACGTTGTCGGTGGTGCCTTTGACGACCTCACATACGCCATCCAGGGCACGGTCTACACCGCGGATCGCCGCCAGCGCATTGGCGCCGGTCACCGCCTCCATGCGCCGCACACCTGAGGCGAGACCACCTTCCGAGAGTATGCGAAACAGACCGATATCACCGGTGCGGGCCACGTGGGTGCCGCCGCACAGTTCCACCGAGAAGCGCTCCGACCCCATGGTCAGCACACGCACTTCGTCGCCGTATTTTTCGCCAAAGAGCGCCACGGCGCCGGCGGCCTGCGCGCCCTCCATGGTCATCAGCTCCGTGGTGACCGGCGTGTTGGCGCGAATCTGCGCATTCACAATGTCTTCGATCTCACGGAGTTCATCGGCCGTGACCGCCTGGCCGTGAGAGAAATCGAAGCGCAGGCGCTGGGCGTCCACCAGCGAGCCTTTCTGGGCCACGTGATCCCCCAACACCCGGCGCAGCGCCGCGTGCAGCAGGTGCGTCGCCGAGTGGTTCAGGCGCGTCTGTTGCCGCAGCGTGTTATCAATGGTGGCGCGCAGGGTGTCGCCGGTCGTCACGCTGCCTTCGAGCACCTGCACATGGTGCAGATGATGACCCTGGGCCTTAGTGGTATCCGTCACATGCAGGCGCACGCCCTGCCCCGTCAGATAGCCCTGATCACCGACCTGGCCGCCGGATTCGCCATAGAACGGCGTGCTGTCGAGCACCACCACACCTTCTTCGCCGGCGTCGAGTCGGGTGACGGTTTCGTCGCCGCGCAGCAACAATCGGACGCTGCCCTCGCCATCGGCGCTGTCGTAGCCCGTAAACTGCGTTTCGCCATCAAGCGTCAGGGTGCTGTTGTAGTCCACCCTAAACGCATCCCCCTCTTTCGAGCGCGCCCGCTGCGCGGCCATGGCTACGTCGTAGCCTTCCATATCCAGGGTCAGATTCCGCTCCCGGGCGATGTCGTTGGTCAGGTCCACGGGGAACCCGTAGGTGTCGTAAAGGCGAAACACCACATCTCCGGGAATCACCGAGCCGTCCATGGCCGCCAGAGCGTCTTCGAGAATGCCCATGCCCTGGTCGAGGGTACGGGCAAACTGTTCTTCTTCGCCACGGATCGCTTTTTCGATGGCGTCCTGCTGTTTGACCAGCTCGGGATAAGCCTCACCCATCTGCGCCACCAGCGGCGCCACCAGCCGGTGCAGGAACAACTCCCTGGCGCCCAGCTTGTTACCGTGGCGTATCGCGCGGCGCATAATGCGGCGCAGCACATAAGACCGCCCCTCGTTGCCCGGCAACACGCCATCGACAATCAGGAAGGCGCAGGAGCGGATGTGATCCGCGATCACGCGCAATGATGACGCCTTGCGATCCTCGACGTTGAGCAGATCTGCCGTCGCATTGATGAGTGCCTGGAACAGGTCAATCTCGTAATTGGAGTGCACGCCCTGCATCACGGCGGCGATGCGCTCCAGGCCCATGCCGGTGTCCACCGAGGGCTTGGGCAGCGGCGTCATCTGGCCGTCGGCGCTGCGGTTGAACTGCATGAATACCAGGTTCCAGATCTCGATATAGCGGTCCAGATCGTCGTCTTCGCTTCCCGGAGGACCGCCAGGCACATCGGGGCCATGGTCATAGAACACTTCGGAACACGGGCCACAGGGTCCCGTATCGCCCATCTGCCAGAAATTGTCTTCGTCCAGGCGCGAGATACGCTCCTTGGGAAAACCGATGTCGTCAATCCAGATCTGCTCGGCTTCGTCGTCCGAGAGATGCACCGTCACCCACAGTCGCTCCGGCGGCAGGCCGAGCGTGACTGTCAGGAACTCCCAGGCAAAACGGATTGCGTCGCGCTTGAAGTAGTCGCCAAAGCTGAAGTTGCCGAGCATTTCGAAGAACGTGTGATGGCGCGCGGTATAACCCACATTCTCCAGGTCGTTATGCTTACCGCCAGCACGTACGCAGCACTGGGAGCTCGCCGCACGTACGTAAGGACGCGTCTCGGCGCCCAGGAACACGTCCTTGAACTGGTTCATGCCCGCATTGGTGAACAGCAGCGTGGGATCGTTGGCTGGCACCAGGGAACTGCTGGCCACGCGCTGGTGGCCCTGCGCTTCAAAATAGGCCAGAAAGGCCTCACGGATATCGACCGTTTTCATCGTCTGAACTCTGATTGTTGTGCCGGAGCCGGTTTCAGCCGACCATTTTTCCTTCGGCGAGCTCGCGCCCGGCGATGATGTGCAGGTGCAGGTGGTAGACCGTCATACCCACACCTTCCCCGTTGTTGACGATCAGGCGGAACGCTTCATCCACACCGAGTTGCCGCGCCACGGTGCCGGCGGTGAGCAGCAGGTGTCCCAGCAGTTCCTGATCCTCTGCCTGGGCATCTGCCAGCGTCGGAATCTGCTTCTTCGGGATCACCAGCACGTGCACCGGTGCCTGGGGATTGATGTCATTGATGGCGATGCAGTGCTCGTCCTCGTAGACCTTGTCTGCGGGGATTTCGCCCTTGATGATCTTCGTGAAAATACTGTCGCTCATAGGTTTATCCGGGCCTCCGTGCCCATGCCCTGGCAGTTCAGCCGAGCTTCTCGTCCGCCGTGAGCTGCCGTGCCTGCTCTTCGAGCATCACGGGAATACCGTCGCGCACGGGGTAAGCGAGGCCGCTGGCCTTGCACACAAGTTCCTGAGCGTCCTCATGGTATTCCAGGGGCGCTTTGCTGACGGGGCAGACGAGGATAGAAAGCAGTTTCTTGTCGATCACAGCCGGGCACCAAAAAAATGAGGGCAGAATTATACGCTTTTGCTCCGGCAAGCGTTATCCCTGAAATGGCGGGCTTGCGGCGGTTTCAGCGTTTTGAAGGGTGTCCTGGATACCGCTCAGGGTGCGCCAGAAGCCTCCATGGCCGGCACCAGCAGTTGCGGGTCGATGCGCCGGTCCCGCCAGCTCATGCGCCAGTCCAGATGGGGTCCCGTGGCGCGCCCGGTGGCACCCACGGCCCCCAGGGGGTCGCCGGGCGCCAGCTCGTCACCAACCTGCACCGTGACCTCGCTGAGATGCAAAAAAGAAGAAGACAGGCCGTAGCCATGGTCCAGGATCACGGTGCCTCCCGAATAGAACAGATCGGGCTCAGCCAGGGTCACGCGACCCGCCGCCGGCGCATGGACCACCGTGCCTGTAGGACGGGCGATATCGACCCCGTAATGGGGTGTGCCGGGCTTGCCATTGTAGACGCGCTGACTGCCGTAGACCCCCGAAATGGGGCCCGTCAGGGGCCAGCGGAATGCGCCTCTGACCTGATCCAGCCAGTCACTGCGCTCAATGCGCTGCGCTTTGGCGGCGCGCACGAGCGCTCGCTCGCGGCGAATCCGCTCCAGTTGCTCCGGTGGCGGTGTGACCGTGCGCTGGGGCACGCCCTCGACGCGCTGTATGCGGTATTCCCGCCCGCTGATGGCGATTTCAACGCGGCAGTTGTCTCCAACGTCCAGCACCTGGGTGCTCGGTGCATCGCGGTGGAACCCCATGAGGAACCAGCCCTCGGGCAGCACATCCAGCGCCTCGCCGTCCAGCCGCACCTCGGTACCGGGATCGACCTGCCCCCAGGCGAGGCCGCCCTCCTGCAAATCTCCATCCAGGGTAATGCAGTCCGCCTGCAAGGCGCTCGCGGCCCCCAGCAGGGGCAGTACCATCAGGCGCGCAATGCGCTTACTCGTGTAGTGTCGATCAGCCATGGCACGAGTGTAGGGGCAGGCTGCCCTGACCTCAACGACAGCGACCGACAATTCCGCTGGTAAACTGCCCGCATGGGACGCTACCGACCTCCCCGCCCCCGCGGGACTCCGCTGATCACGCCGGCCGGCGAGGCACGCCTGCGCGCAGAATTGGACACGCTGTGGCGCGACGAGCGGCCCCGCGTCGCCCAGGTGGTCCAGGATGCGGCGAAAAATGGCGACCGCTCAGAGAATGGCGACTACATTTACGGCAAAAAGCGCCTGCGCGAGATCGACAGCCGCGTACGCTTTATCACCAAGCGCCTGGAAGTACTGAAGGTGGTGCGCGAACTGCCCGCCGACCGCGAGCGCGTATTTTTCGGGGCGTCGGTCACGGTCATGGACGATGACAGCGGTGAAGAGAGCCGGTTCACCATCGTCGGCCCCGACGAGTTCGATCCATCAAGGCAAGAGATTTCCATCGACTCGCCCATGGCCCGGGCCGTACTGGGCAAGGCCGAGGGCGATGTGGTGTCGCTCATGAGCCCGGGCGGTGAACGCACGCTGGAGATTGTAGCGCTACGCTACGAAACGCTGTCCTGACGACGCGCCATTTTCGGCATCACTCCCGGTACCAGCCCCCCAACTCGTTGGTCGGAACGCCGGGCCGGGGTGATTAATCCAGGGCCGCGTACACCATCGCCTCCAACTGCCCCCGAAAGTTGAAGGTGCTCGAGGGAATCAGCTGGGTCATGAACAGCACGATCAGCTCCTCCGCCGGGTCCACCCAGAACAGGGTGCTGGCCAGTCCACCCCAGTAAAAGGTACCCACAGACGCGGGATACCCATTGCGTACAGGATCAATCTTGCGCGCAAAGCCCAGGCCAAATCCCACGCCCTCGTTGTGCGTCTCGCTGAAGCCCGACACCGACAGGCTGGCCAGGTCGTTTCCGCCGGGCAGATGATTGGCGGTCATCAGCTCGAGGGTTCGTCGGCCCACGATGCGTGCTCCCTCGAACTCACCTCCGTTGGCCAGCATGGAGCAGAAGCGCAGGTAGTCACTGGCGGTGGACAGCAGCCCTCCCCCACCCGAGAAGAACGTGCGATCCACGTAGCTCGATGCCTGGGGATCGTCCTGACAGACCAGCTGCTTCTTGCTGTCGCGGATGTAGCAGGCAGCAAAGCGCTCCAACTGGTCCTCACGGGGACCAAAGCCCGTGTCGACCATGTTCAGGGGATCAAAAATCTCGCGTTTTAGAAACGCCGGGAAGGACTCGCCGGCAATCACCTCTACCAGATAGCCAAGTACGTCCGTTGCCACCGAGTAGTTCCACGCCTCGCCGGGCGAGAACTCCAGGGGCAGCTGCGTAAGCTGATCGATCATATCGCTGAGCGCGTAACCGGGTTTCGGGCGCGCCACGCCCTGGCGCCGGTAGGCGCGATCGATGTTGCTGGCGTACATAAAATCGTAGGTGAGACCCGCAGTGTGGCAGAGCAGGTCCCGGATGCGCATGGGGCGTTCCATGGGGCGTGTCTCGAAGTCCGGCCAACTGCCGCCGGTGCGCACGCGCAGCTCCTGCCACGCGGGAATGTAGCGGTGCACGGGATCATCCAGCGTGAGCAGGCCACGCTCCCAGAGCATCATGATCGCCAGGGACGTAATGGGCTTGGTCATGGAGTAGATACGAAACACCGTATCGGGGGTCATGGGCAGGGAACGCTCGCGATCCCGCTCACCACTCACGTGGGTGTAGGCCAGCTGTCCGGCACGTTGCACGACCGTGAGGCATCCCGGAATCTTCGCCGGATTCACATACTGCGTCTGCAGGTGCTCCCCAATGCGCTGCAACTGCCGCGCATTCATCCCCGCGGCAGCGGGATCCGTGTCGTTCCAGTTCACCATAGACCAGCCATCCAGTTAACGAGTGGCGCAGTGTAGCTACCCCTTTTCGGGGGGTACAGCCGGTGACACTTCGTTGCTGGCCAAAGCACTGGACTGCTACCATTCGCGACCTTCTGAACTGCCCCTTTGGTATCACCTTAATGCCCCAGGACATCGCCCCGGATCTGCTCACCCTCGAAGCCCACGACGAATTTCTGGGGCGCCACATTGGCCCCACAAAAGCGCAGCAGCAGGAGATGGCCGCGGCGCTTGGTTACGCCAGCGTCGATGCCCTGATCGATGCCACGGTGCCCGAGGCCATTCGGCGCCGCGACCCCATGAACCTGCCCGGACCGCGACGCGAAGTGGATGTGCTGGCCGCGCTGCGCGCCATGGCCAGTCGCAACCAGAACTTTCGTCATTACATCGGCATGGGGTACTACGGTACGCATACGCCGGCGGTGATTCAGCGAAACGTGCTCGAAAACCCCGGCTGGTACACGGCCTACACCCCCTACCAGGCAGAGATTTCGCAGGGGCGCCTCGAAGCGCTGCTGAGCTACCAGCAGATGGTGATGGACCTGACGGGTATGGACCTGGCCAACGCCTCCATGCTGGACGAGGCCACGGCCGCCGCCGAGGCCATGACCCTGCTGCAGCGGGTGAACCGCCGCAACAAAAGCCTGAACTTCATTGTGGACGAGGACTGCCACCCCCAGACCCTGGCGGTGCTGCGCACTCGGGCTGAGCCTCTGGGTATCAACATCTGCGTAGGTGAGGCCGAGGCCCTGGTGGCCAGCACTGAGGCCTTTGGTGTACTCATCCAGTACCCCGCCAGTAGCGGTGCTGTGCGTGATCCCAGCGCCCTGATCGACGCAGCACACGAACGCAATATGCTGGTGGCGGTGGCCAGCGACCTGTTGGCACTGCTGCTGTTGCGCTCGCCGGGAGACTGCGGCGCCGACGTAGTGATCGGCAACAGCCAGCGCTTTGGTGTACCGCTGGGCTTTGGCGGCCCCCACGCAGCATTCTTTGCGACCCGTGACGCGTTCAAGCGCTCCACACCGGGTCGCATCATCGGTGTGTCAGTGGACCGTGACGGTCGCCCGGCGCTACGCATGGCCATGCAGACCCGCGAGCAGCATATTCGTCGCGAAAAGGCGACCAGCAATATCTGCACCGCGCAGGCGCTGCTGGCGGTCATGGCGGCGTTTTATGCCATGTATCACGGACCCCAGGGCCTGCGCCGCATTGCCCAGCGCACGGCGACCTACGCAGCGCTGCTGGGCCAGGCGCTGCAGAACGCCGGATTCAGCCTTGCCAGCGAACACTACGTTGACACCCTTACGGTGAATGTCGCCGATCAGCGCGATGCCATCCTCGCCCGCGCCGCCGCGGCGCGCATCAATCTACGCACAGACCGTCCCGGCACCCTGGCCGTCTCGCTGGATGAAACAACGACACGGGAAGATCTTGCGGTGCTGGCCGGCGTGTTCGGCGATCAGGTACACATCGAATTCACTGACGACGTGCATCCGGCCCTGCCCGATAGCCTGCGTCGTGATGTGGATTACCTGCAACACCCACTGTTCAACGACTACCACAGCGAAACCGAAATGCTGCGCTACCTGCGGCGCTTGGAGCAGAAAGACATCGCCCTGAATCGCGCGATGATCCCCCTGGGCAGCTGCACCATGAAGCTCAATGCCACCACCGAAATGCTGCCCGTGAGCTGGGAGGCCTTTAACAGCCTTCACCCCTTCGCGCCGGCCGAGCAGGTCGAGGGCTACCGGGCGCTGATCGACGATCTTGAACAACGGCTGATGGAGTGCACCGGCTACGATGCGGTCTCGTTCCAGCCCAACGCCGGCTCCCAGGGCGAGTACGCGGGGTTGCTCGCGATCCGCCGCTACCACATCAGTCGCGGCGATCACGATCGCGATGTCTGCCTGATCCCCTCCTCTGCCCATGGCACCAATCCCGCCAGTGCGGTGATGGCCGGCATGCGCGTGGTCATCGTGGAATGCGACGATCAGGGCAACGTCGACATCGCCGACCTGCGCAGCAAAGCCCAGACCCACAGCGCGACACTGGCGGCGATCATGATTACCTATCCATCCACCCACGGAGTGTTTGAGGAGGCGGTCGTCGAGGTCTGCGACATCGTCCATGAGCACGGTGGCCAGGTTTACATCGACGGGGCCAATCTCAACGCCCTGGTGGGGCTGGCGGCGCCCGGCAGCTTTGGTGCGGATGTGTCACACCTGAACCTGCACAAGACCTTCTGCATTCCTCATGGTGGTGGCGGCCCCGGCGTGGGGCCTATCGGCGTGGGCGCGCACCTAAAGCCATTTCTACCCTCCAACCCGGTGATACCCGTACCAGGTCTGGGCCAGGACAACGACACGGTGTCGGCAACACCCTATGGCAGCGCCTCGATCCTGCCCATCTCCTGGGCCTACATTGCCCTGATGGGTGGTACGGGACTGACCGAGGCGAGTCGCATCGCGATCCTGTCAGCGAACTACATCGCCCACCGCCTGCGGGAGCACTACCCGGTGCTCTATACGGGACGCAGCGGCACCGTGGCCCACGAATGCATCATCGACATCCGCCCGATCCGCGAGAGCAGCGGTATCGGCGAAGAAGACATCGCCAAGCGCCTGATGGACTTTGGTTTTCATGCACCGACCATGTCGTTCCCGGTGCCGGGCACGCTGATGATCGAACCCACGGAGTCCGAGTCCCTGGCGGAACTGGACCGCTTCTGCGACGCCCTGATCACCATCCGCGAAGAAATTCGCACGGTAGAAAGTGGTGAGTGGCCCCTGGACGACAACCCGCTGGTGAACGCGCCCCACACCCTAAGGGACCTCACCGCCGAGCGCTGGGAGCATCCCTACACGCGCGAGCAGGCGGCCTACGCCATGGCCTCGCTACACGACGACAAATACTGGCCACCGGTGAGTCGCGTCGACAATGTGTATGGGGATCGCAATCTGTTCTGCGCCTGCCCGTCCATCGACAGCTTCCGTGAGCCCAGTGACGCGAGCGCGTGAGGACGTTTATCGCGTCGGCGGCAACAGCACGCGATCACCCTCTTCCAGGCCCGCAATGACTTCGATGTGCTCACCGTCGGGGCTTTCGCCCAGACGCAGGAATCGCCGCGCTGCTCCGCCATCACCTTGCACCCAGGCCACATCCAATTGACCGACGCTGGCGATGCGCTCGCGGGGTAGCAGCATCACGGAACGCTCGCCATGGGGCACATCCAGGCGCGCATACATGCCGGGCAGCAGCCCCGGAGCGGCACCTAACAACGCTTTCACGCGAAACGCGCGAGAACCGGGGTCCGCCGCGGGAACGATCTCTTCGATGCGCGCCGTGAGCACCTGCTCGAGGGCCGGGATTTCTACCGCCAGGCTCTGGCCCACGGACAGGGTCAGGGCCAGGGACTCGCGGACCCATGCTTCCACGCGCAGGGAACCGGGGTTATAGAGCGACAAAAGTTGCGCGCCGGGCGAGACCGTATCCCCCGGCTCCGCAAAGCGCTCGACGATACGTCCTGCCAGGGGCGAGCGAATCTCGGCGTAGGACAGCGCCGTGCGCGCCTCGACCAGCGCCTGCTTCGCCGCCGCCTTCTCGGCAGTCAAGGACTGTTCCGCCGCCCGCGCCGCATCCAGATCGGCATCAGAGAGCAGCTTACGTTCCTGCAGTTCCACCGCCCGGGCCAGGGACTGCTGCGCCTCGGTGAGCCGCGCGTCAATCGCCTTGAGACTCTCCTGAGCCTGCCGTACGCGTGCCTGCAGGTCCCGCTGATCCAGGGTAGCCAGGACCTGCCCCTGCTCCACATAATCACCAGCGCGCACCGTCACGGTCTCGACCCGTGCCAGCAGACGCGAGGCGACCAGGGTCGTTTCGCGCGCCTCGACCGACGCCGGTACTGCTTCCATGCCTTGCAGGGTGCTTCGCTGCACCACGAAGGCGTCGGCCTGCTTGGGAGCGCCACGATCGAGCAACCCCGGCTCGATGCGATCGCGGAACATGCCCGCCATCATGGCGATCACCGCCAGCAATCCCGCCAGGGCCACAAAAGAAAGAATCAGGGTACGGGTCATAAGACAGATTCCTCGGAACTCTCAACAGCCGGTGCCGCAGCACCGTCGTCGAACACCATCAGATACACCACGGGAACCACCACCAGACTGAAGAGTGTGGAGGCCACAATGCCAAAAATAATCGCCAGGGCGAGGCCGTTGAACACCGGGTCAAGGGTGATGACCAGATTGCCCAGCATGGTCGTGCCCGCCGTCAGTAACACCGGTCGCATGCGCACGCTGCCTGCCTGCAGCAGTGCCTCGCGCACTGGCAGCCCCTGGTCCCGCGCCTGGGTCACAAACTCCACCAGAATGAGGGAATTGCGCACCACAATGCCCGCCAGGGCGATCATGCCAATCATCGCCGTGGCGGTGAACAACACCGGCTCGGGAGCTCCGGCGATCACCCGTTCGCCGAGCTGATTCATGATCCAGAATCCGGGCATGATACCGATGATCGTCAGCGGTATCGCGAGCATGATGATCAGGGACAGGGCAACGGAGCCCGTCTGGATTCGCAGCACCGCAAAAATTGCCAGTAGCGCAAACAGGTAACCAAGACCCATGTCGCGAAACACATCCAGAGTGATCTGCAATTCACCTTCTCCGGCCCAGTCAACAGACGTGCCCTCGGGTAATGACCAGCCGTCACCCCCCCCATTGGTCAGATAGGTACGCGACTCCCAGCCGTTGCCCCCCGCACCGGGCTCCTCGCCGTAATCCGCTACCAGGTCGGCAATCACCGCGCCGGGCGTGCGCCCGTTCAGTTCGGCGGTGACATACACCACCGGGCGCAGGTTCTTGCGAAAGATCGGTGTGTCGGCCTGCTGCACCGCAAAGTGACCCAACTCACCCAGCGGCACCAGGGGCTGCGGTGCCACATCCAGCCCTTGAGGGCTGCTTGTCTTCACCACGCCGGCGCGACCCCGCACCTGCAGACGCTCGAGATCGGCCTGGCTGGCCCGCTGCTCCGGTGCCAGGCGCAGTTCGATGGGCAGCGGATTGAGCTCCCGCTCCTGCTGCAGATAACCCACCACATAACCCTCGTTCGCCATGCCCAGGGTCTGGCCTATGTCATTGGTAGACACGCCCGAAAGCGCGGCCTTCTGTTTGTCGGTGATAAACCGTCGACGCTGTTGCGGCGCCTCGATGCTCGCATCGACTTCGACCACATGGGGTTCACGCTCCAGACGCTGCATCAGCAGGCGTGCGGCCTCCTGCTGGCGCGCGTACGGCGTAAGAGGCGCACCATAGATTTCGCCCACCAGTGTGCTGAGTACGGGAGGGCCCGGCGGCACTTCGACCACGCGCACGACCACACCCTCTTTCTGGTACGGCGCCAGCAGCTGACGCAGACGCAACACCACATGGTGTGACTGATGCTTGCGATCGAGCTTGTCAGCCAGTACCAGGCGCAGCTCACTCAAATGCGGGCCGGTGCGTTGGTAGTAGCGGCGCACCATGCCATTGAAATCGATGGGCGACGGCTCACCGATAAAGGCGGCGACCGTACCCACTTCCGGTACCGTCAGCACCTCATCCGCTATTTCTCGCGTGAAGGCAGCGGTGCGCTCAAGGCTGGTGGACTCGGGCATGTCGATGAGAATCTGCACTTCGTTCTTGTTGTCGAAGGGCAGTAGTTTCAGGGGCACCCAGCGCAGCGCTGGCAACAGGGACGCGCCTATAAACAGCACCGCCACCAGCCAGAGCATGCGGCGGGCGTGAGAGCGATTGTCCAACAGGGGTGCCATGAGGTGCGCGTAGGCACTGCGAGCCTCGGCGTTGTCGGGCAAAGCATGATGCTCGCTGGTTTCCTGCAGGAACCGGCTCGCCAGCCAGGGCGTGACCAGGAACGCCACCAGCGTCGAACTGATAACACTGACGGGAACATTAAAGGCCATGGGCGCCATGTAAGGTCCCATCATGCCCGTGATAAAGGCCAGGGGCAGAAACGCGACGACGATCGTGACCGTCGACATGAGCAACGGCACGCGAATCTCATGCATTGCCGCCACCACCCGCTCCTGCAAACTCATACCCTTGCGCTGCATGTAGCGCGCGATGTTGTCGACACCGGTGATGGGGTCATCTACCAGCAACCCCAGAGACAGGATCAGGGCGAACAGTGTCACGCGGTTGATGGTGTAGCCCAGGAACATGTCCAGCGCCAGCGTAATACCGTAGCAAACGGGTACCGCCAGTCCGACCACCACCGCGGGGCGCCAACCCAGAAACAGGCCAATGAACACGACCACGGTGACGATGGCGAAGCCCAGAGAGCTGGACAGGTTGTTCACTTTTTCGTCGGCGGTCTTGCCGTAATCTCGCAAGACGGCGACCTCCACGTCCTCGGGCAGCAGACTGCGCTTGAGCTCGTGCATCAGGTCCAGCGCGTCCTCGCTTACGGTCACCGCATTCGCGCCCCGCTGCTTGGCGATCGAGATCGCGACCATCGGCTGCTGGCCGTCAGACTCCGTGTCTGCCGCGGGGCCAAAACCTATCCAGTGATAGGCCTCGGGCTCCGCCGGACCATCTACAATGCGCGCCACATCCCGCAGATAGACCGGTGCGCCGTCAATCACATTCACCACCAGGGATTGCAACTCCGAGGGTGCTCGCAACACGTCGCCGGCCTCGAGTTCGATCGCCGTGTCTGCAAGCGACCACACGCCACCGGCATGCAGGTTGTTGGATACGTTCATGGCCGACACGATGTCGGCGGCGGTAGTGCGCCGGGCGGCCAGGCTCTCGGGGTCAATGAGGATGCGCAGCGTGCGGGGGCGCCCGCCCACGACTTTTACCTCGCTGGTCTGGGGTATCGCCTGCAGCGCCGTTGAGAATTCGTCCGCAATGCGCCGCAGGTCGTAGTCGCTGTAGCGCTCGGAATCTCGACTCCACAACCCCATGACCAGAATGGGCACATCGTCCACCTCCACCGGTTTCAGCAACCAACGGCTGACCACCGCAGGGATCTGGTCCTGATTGGCGTAGAGTTTGTTGTAAGTGTTGAGCAGCGAGTCTTCACGATCCTGTCCGACATAGAAGCGCAGCGTAACGGACGCCCTACCCGCATCGGTGGACGAGTAAAGATGCTCCACGCCGGGAATTTGCGCGAGCAGTTTCTCAAGGGGAATCGTGACCTGACGCTCTGTCTGTCGCGATGACAAACCAGGGGCCTGCACCATTACGTCAATCATGGGAACGACGATCTGGGGTTCCTCTTCACGCGGCGTAAAACTCAGAGCGATGACACCCGCGAGTATGCCCAGGATGAACAGCGCCAGAGGCAGGCCTCCCCTGAGCGTAATGGCCATAATGCGATCAAACACGCTGTCTGCTACTCCCTGGCTGAACATACTTCGCTGGTCGGCACTCCGCCTCAAGGACGCAAACCAACGCACACAGACACGCATGGTGCCTCGGCGGGTTCGTGCGCCCGTTGACGCAGGTCAACGTAGGGAAGAACCGTTTTGTGTGACACGACACACTATTAGATTGGCAGCAGTTCGCAGAGATAGCTACACTTTGGTCGATATTCCGCCGAAGATTGCAGAACGCTCTTGAGCCAACCCGATCCTGCAGGGATGTTCACCGATCCACCCGCGCCGTCCGTGCTGTTGTCTGCGGGCATTGGCACCTGGACGTGGAACCCGGCATGCAACCAGTTTGCGCTGTCACCCGAAGCCATAGCCCTACTTCAGGCCGACGGTGTCGAGCAACCACTGGACGAGGTTCTTGCGAGCATCCACAACGAGGATGCCGCTGACTTCCTGGATGCACTGCAGACCATGGCCGAGGAACCCGGAATTCACCACGCGGAGTTCCGCGCCTCGCGCGATGACGGGGAATTGCGCTGGTATCGTGCCGTGGGTGTATCGGAGCGAGCCGAAGATGGAACGCTGAGTGCTCATGGGCTACTGCTGGACAACACCGAACTGCGCCGTGCGGAAGAAACCCACCGCAGCTTTTTCGCTCAGCCCAATGGGCTTCACCTAATTGCCAACACTGACGGCACCGTGGTTGATGCCAATGACGGCTGGCAGCTCCTGCTGGGCTACCGGCGCGAGGAGCTGATTGGACGTAATTTTCTCGATCTGGTGCTGGAAGAGGATCACGAGGCGACGATAGAAGAGATCGCCAACCTCAAGCGCGGCATCACCATGATGCATTTCGAAAACCGGTTTCAGCATCGCGATGGTGCCTATCGGGTCATTTCGTGGTCTGCCGCCGTTCCGGAAGGCAGTGACCTGGTCTACGGTGTGGGCAAGGATGTCACTCAGGAGCGCGCGGCGCAGGACCAACTCAAAGAAGCCGCCACGGTGTTCAACAACTCCGGCGAAGGCATCATCATCACCGACAGCGACGGATTTATTCGCAACGTCAACGGCGCGTTCACCCGCATCACAGGCTATAGCAAGAGCGAGGTACTGGGACAACATTCGCGGCTGCTCAATTCTGGCCGCCACGATGAGCACTTCTACAAAGCAATGTGGGACACGATCCAGCGCGAGGGTCTGTGGCGCGGCGAAATCTGGAACCGGCGCAAGAGCGGCGAAACCTACCCGGAGCTTCTCACCATCACCCGCATCGAAGGTGACGACCACCGTTACATCGGTATGTTTACCGACATCAGCAAGCTCAAACGAACGGAAGAACAGCTGCAACAGCTGGCGCACTACGACCAGTTGACGGGGCTGCCCAATCGCTACCTGATCAATGAACGCCTGGCCCAGAGCCTGCGCCGCGCCCAGCGCCGCAAGATAAAACTGGCCGTGGTATTCCTCGATATCGACTCCTTCAAGAATATCAACGACAGCCTGGGCCATCAGGCCGGGGACCGCCTGCTCGTGATCACCGCACGGCGACTACTGGAGTCGCTGCGTGAAGAGGACAACATCGGGCGCATTGGTGGCGATGAGTTTCTTATCGTCATGGAAGATATCGACAGCCCGGGCGACGTCACCACCGTCGCCGAGAAGATCATCAGCACCCTGCGCCAGCCGATCGAACTCAACGGCCAGGAACTGTCGGTCAGCGCCAGCCTGGGCATCAGCATCTACCCGGACGACGGCAAGACGACGCAGCTCTTGATGAGCAATGCCGATGCCGCGATGTATAGCGCCAAGGAACAGGGCCGGGACACGTTTCGTTTCTATTCCGAGCGCCTCACGCGAGATGCGTTTCGCCACGTGCTACTGGACTCCGCCCTGCGCGAGGCCGAGGCACGCAATGAACTGCGACTTGCCTATCAACCCCAGTTGGACATAAGCACTGGAAAAATCGAGGGCGTCGAGGCGCTCCTGCGCTGGCATCACCCCCAACTTGGCACCGTGCCGCCAGCCCAGTTCATTCCCCATGCTGAACGCACCGGCCTGATTCGCAGCATTGGGCGCTGGGTGCTCCGTGAAGCCTGCAACCAGGCGGTTGCCTGGAACCGTGACGGCTGTGGCGTCTCGGTTGTTGCCGTGAACATATCTGCCCCCCAGTTTCGCGACGCCGGTTTCGTCGACACCGTGCGCTCCGTACTCGAAGAGACCGGTCTGCCGGCAGAGCAACTCGAACTCGAGATCACCGAGAGCGTGCTGCTCAAAGACACGGAAGAGCTCATCGAACACATGCAATCCCTGCGCGAGCTGGGCGTGCGCTTTGCCATCGATGATTTCGGCACCGGCTATTCGTCGCTGTCCTACCTGCGACGTATGCCTATCGACCGCCTCAAGGTCGATCGTTCCTTCGTAGAGCATCTCGAGAGCGACAGCAACAGCCACATCATCGCGGGGGCCATCGTGGCACTCGGCCAGGCCATGGGCATCGAAGTAGTGGCCGAGGGTATCGAGACCATCGAGCAGGAACGGGCAGTGCTCGCCATGGGCTGCAAAATAGGCCAGGGCTTTCGCTACGGCATGCCGGTGTACTCCGGCAACATCGAAGCCATGATTCGGCGCAAGAACGGGGCTGCGACGGAACGTTAAGTATTTCCGACGGATTGAGTTGCCGTCGCCGACCTTCTACCCGGATACTGTTCACCATTAGAACAACCGAAGTCTGGGGAAACCTCAATGAGAGCAAAGCTGCTCAAACTCAGTGGACCGTTGCTGGTCATCGGACTCGGCATCGGTACCGTGATGCTTCTGTCGTCCACGGCGCCGGAACCCGAAACCGACGAAGCGCCACCACGTCCCGTCACTGTCTATACGCACCTGGCAGAGCGCTCCGATGCCACGCTGAGCGTACAAACTCAGGGCGAGGTGCGTGCCCGCACCATGATCAACCTGACGGCACAGGTGAACGGTCGTGTTGTCTCGGTATCACCGGAGTATCTCGAAGGCGGGTCTTTCAACGCTGACACAGTGCTGCTGAAGATCGATGACAGTGACTATCGTCTTGCCTTGCGTGAAGCCGAGGCAGCGGTAGCAGCAGCGGAGCTGGGGGTGCAGCAGGCCCTGGCCGACGCCGACGTGGCCCGCAAACAGTTGCGCGGTGTGGCGAATGCCTCGGACCTGTCCCTGAAAAAGCCGCAGATTGCCGAAGCTCGGGCGCGTCGTGAGGCGGCGATGGCTGGGCTTGAGCTTGCACGCCTGAACCTTGAGCGTACCGAAGTACGCCTACCCTTCGAGGGACGGGTAGCCAGCACCACGGTACACATAGGCGAAGTCATCAGCGTCGGCACGCCGCTCGGCGAGGTGTTCTCGACCGACCGCGTGCAGGTGCGACTGCCTCTTAACAACCAGCAGTTTTCTGCCCTGGGCCTGCCCATTGGATTCGCGGCGGATGCATCCAATACGGTTCCCGTGTCCTTCAGCGCCGAGGTCGCCGGTGAGCGCCAGCGTTGGACCGGCAACCTGGTGCGCATTGACGCCTCGGTGGACTCAACAACGCGTCTGATCTATGCCACCGCAGAACTGGAAGACCCCTACGGCACCGGCGTCTCTGAAAACGGCATGCCCATGGCCGTTGGCCTGTTTGTCGAAGCGAGCATCGACGGCCGAGAGGTCAAGAATGCGGTCCAGATTCCGAGTAAAGGCTTGCGGCCCGGCAATCAGCTCTACGTCGTGGATTCCGCGGGCCTGCTGGACATTCGCAAGGCGCGGGTGGAGTTTGCCAACGCCGACCACGCGGTGATCAGCGAAGGCCTGCGACCTGGCGAGCGCCTCGTCGTCTCGGCGCTGCGCAATCCGATTTCCGGCATGAGCCTGGCCACCATCGATGAGCGCGTCTACGCCGCGCGGGAGCAATAACCGTGGAACGTCTTATCGGCTGGTGGGTGCACAACCCCGTCGCCGCCAATCTGCTGATGGTGGGAATTCTTCTCTCGGGGCTTCTTGGCTTTCTGGCCATGGAGCGCGAGGCGTTTCCCCAGGTCAAACCGTACCAGGCCAACATCGAAGTGGTCTGGCCCGGTGCCGCTCCGCAGGAAGTCGAGGAGCAGATCATTGCTCGCATCGAGGACCGCCTCGAAGATCTTGACCAGGTCAACCACATCTACTCCACCGCCACCGAAGGCATCGCGGCGATCGAAGTCACGACGTTTCCCAACGTCGACATCAACAGCTTTCTCAATGATGTGAAGAACGCGGTGGACGCCACCACGTCCCTGCCCCGGGACATTGAGAACCCCCGCGTAAGACGTACGCAATATCGACAGGAGATGATCCGCGTCGCGGTGCATGGCGATCTGAGCGAGCGGGAGCTGACCCGCCTGGCTGAAGAGTTGCGGCGTGAGATGACCGGCCTCGCTTGGGTATCCACCATCGACCTGTTCGGCACGCGGCGTGAAGAAGTCACGGTGGAGTTGTCTGAGACCTCCATGCGTCAGTACGGTCTGTCATTTTCTGAGGTTGCCGACGCAATCCGCTCCAGTTCCATCAATCTCTCCTCAGGCCAGGTACGCACGGCCACGGGGGACGTGCAGATTCGAGCCCGTAACCTTGCAGACACGGAGCAGGATTTCTCTGACATCATCGTGCGCCAGACCACCGACGGCGGTACGATCCGCGTCGGCGATGTGGCACGCGTGATCGACGGCTTTGAGGACAACGAAATCCTCGCGACCATGAACGGTCAGCCGGCGGTGCTGCTGCAGGTGCAAAACAGCGACAATATGCAGGTCGTACGCGCCAGCGAGGCGGTACGCGCGTGGATGGAAGAGCGTCGTCCGACGCTGCCCGAGGGCGTTGAACTGTCGATGTGGTTTGATACCGCCGACATCTACAGCGAACGCATGGAACTGATCGGCAAGTCCGCCTACCTGGGGCTGGCGCTGGTGTTCCTTGTGCTGATCCTCACGCTGCGCCCTCGTGTCGCCCTGTGGGTAACCGCCGGTATCGGCGTAGCCTTTCTCGGCACCTTTTCGGTGCTGCCGCTCAATGATGTATCTCTGAACGTCATCTCGACCTTTGCCTTTTTACTTGTGCTGGGCATTGTGGTGGACGATGCCATCGTGGTGGGTGAGAGCATTCACCATCATGCCCACGAGATGGGCGGCGGTCCGGATTCGGCCATCAAGGGGGCCTTTGCCGTCTCGCGCCCGGTGATCTTCGCCGTGTTGACCACCATGATTGCCTTTGCGCCCTGGCTGTTCGTGTCGGGAGAAACCGCCCAGGTCACGCGGCAGCTATCGATTGTGATCACCGTAGCCTTGAGTATCTCGTTGATTGAGGCATTCCTGATTCTGCCGTCACACCTGCGTGATCTTTCGCACCGTGAAAACCTCAAGGGCCTGGCCCTGAAACAACAACAGATGGAGCACAGCATCTCTCGCTTTGCCCAGCGCGTTTATCGCCCGATTCTGGCCTGGGCCATCAACCGACGCTATCTGACCACCAGTATTTTTGTCGCGGCGTTCATGATCGCCATCGGTTTGTTCAGCACGGGCTGGGTCAAGTTCTATTTCATGCCCCAGGTCGAGAGCGAACAGATTTATGTGAATGTGGAGTTGCCTCCGGGCACGTCCTACGACCGCGCCCTGGACATTCTCGATCAACTGCAAACGGCTGAGAAAGCACTGATCGAGGAAGTCGAGTCGGCCGCCCGCGCATCAGGTGAAGGCAGCGGACAACTCATCGAAGGCTGGTACACACGCTCACGCCGTGACAGCGTGATCGCCATTGTGAAACTCGCGCCGCCGGAGGTTCGCGATCTCACGGCCCGCGAAGCCGCTGAGCGCTTCCGTGCCCTGGTCGGCGAAATTCCCGACGCTGACGAAATCCAGGTGAACTACACGCTGAATGACAACGGTGCGGATATCACCTACCTGCTGCGCCACAGCGATGGCGAGCAACTCACCGCTGCCTCGAAAGCGCTGCAAACCAAGATTCGCTCTTACAGCGGCGTGATGGATGTGCGCGACAGCCAGCGCGGCGAAACCGATGAAATACTGTTGAGCCTGAAGCCCGGCGCCGAAACTCTGGGTATCCGCCTTGCCGACGTCTCGCGGCAGGTCCGCCAGGCCTATTTCGGCGAGGAGGTTCAGCGGCTGCCGCGGACTAATGGTGACGTGAAGGTAATGGTGCGCTATCCGAGCGAGGATCGGCGCAGCCTTGCCAGCCTGAGTGATTTTCGCGTGCGCACCGCAGACGGTCGCGAGGTTCCGCTGTTTTCCGTCGCCGATATCGAACTTCAGGGCGGCGTACAGCGGATTCAGCGTCGCGATGGCAATCGCGTCGTCTACGTACGTGCGGACATCGAGCAGGACCTGATCAGCGATATCAAACGCGATATCGACGAGAACTACCTCAGCCGGCTGCTGGAAGATTTTCCTGGCCTGGTGATCCTCAAGGGGGGTGCCCAGGAGGAAGAAGAGCAGTTCATGAGCGAGATCGCATCGCTTTACGCCGTAGCGCTGTTCGCCATGTATGCGCTGATTGCGGTGGCCTTCCGTTCTTACTGGCTGCCGCTGCTGATCATGACCGCCATCCCCTTCGGCTTCATGGGCGCGGTGTTTGGTCACCTGATCTTTGCCACTCCGCTGGCGCTGTTCTCGTACTTCGGTATCGGCGCGGCGGCAGGCGTTGTGGTCAACGACAACCTGGTACTGGTGGACTACATAGGCAGGCTGCGCGAACAGGGCAAAGACAGCGTCAGCGCCGTACTGGATGCGGGGGTCAATCGCTTCCGCCCCATCCTGCTCACGACCGTCACGACCTTCGTGGGGTTGATCCCCATCATGGCGGAGCGCAGCACCAACGCCCAGTTCCTCAAACCCGCCGTGCTGTCGCTGTCCTTTGGCGTACTGTTCGCGCTATTTGTGACGCTGCTACTGGTGCCCTCGCTGTACCTGATCGGTCAGGACGTCGCGGCATTCGCTAGCCGCCTACGCCACACCTTCTGGCCCGGCGGCAAAGCCGCATTGCCTGGCGAAGCAACGGGCAACAGCTAGCCAACCCGCGCGCCCTACTCGGGCGCGGGTGTTTTCAGCAGGGTTTCGGTCATCTTGTCGATGGACCACGAATCCGCCCGCTGACTCGGGGGATACTCCTGGAACGTCATGAGAAAACGCGCCATCACGGCGCTGCCCAGGTACATGCGCGCGGCCTTGTCGATATACCAGTCCCAGTAGGTATTGCTGTTGAGGTCCGCACGTTCAAAGGGATCACGGCGCAGGTGGAACAGCTTGGGCAATCGCAGCGTCACAAAGGGCTCGGCCCAGAGCGCCATGGTTTTCGCGCGATTTTCAGCGTAAACCACCTTCCAGTCGCCGACGCGAATGCCCACCGGTGCCGAGAGATCGTTCAGGTAGACAAACTCCTGCCGCGGCCCCTTCTCTGCCTCGCCGGTCAGATACGGCAGAAAGTTGTATCCGTCCAGGTGCAGGCGCGCCTGCTTTGAACCCACACGGGCCCCTGCCATCAGGCGCTCCTTGAGTTTGTTGTCACCCGCTGCGGCCACCAGCGTCGGCATCCAGTCCAGGTGCGACATGATCTGCGTAGACACCTGCCCTGCGGCAATCTTGCCGGGCCAGCGCACCATGGCCGGCACACGGTAGGCGCCTTCCCAGTTGGAGTTCTTTTCACTGCGAAAGGGTGTGATACCAGCGTCAGGCCAGGTGTTGTAATGCACGCCGTTGTCGGTGGAATAAACCACGATGGTGTCGTCGGCAATGCCCAGTTCATCCAGTTGATCCAGCAGCGAACCCACCAGTTCATCGTGGGCTACCATGACATCGTTATAGAAACCCTGGCCGGACTTGCCCTTGTGTTTCTCGGCGCGGTGCGTGCGAAAGTGCATACCCGTGGTATTCACCCAGGCAAAGAACGGCGTATCGCTGTCGGCGGCGCGATCAATGAACGCCCGCGCCGCGTCCACAAACTCCTCATCGGCGGTTTCCATGCGCTTGCGTGTCAGGGGCCCCGTGTCTTCAATGCGACCATCCGCATAGGATCGAATGACGCCTCGTGGACCGAACTGTTGCCGGAACCAGGCGGCCTGCGGATAGTCATCGTCCTCGGGCTCCTCTTCGGCATTGAGGTGATAAAGATTACCGAGAAATTCATCGAAGCCATGGTTGGTGGGTAGAAACTTGTCTTTGTCTCCCAAGTGGTTCTTGCCGAACTGACCCGTTGCATAACCATGGGTCTTCAGCACCTCGGCAATGGTCACATCCCGATCCTGCAGACCCAGCTCAGCACCGGGCATGCCCACCTTCGACAGACCGGTGCGCAGGGGTGATTGCCCCGTGATGAAGCTCGATCGCCCCGCTGTGCAACTCTGGTCGCCGTAATAATCCAGAAAGCGCATACCCTCATCGGCGATGCGGTCGATGTTGGGTGTGCGATAACCCATGAGGCCGTCGCTGTAGGCGCTGATATTGGAAATACCGATATCGTCACCCCAGATGACCAGAATGTTGGGCTTGTCAGCAGCGGCCACGGTCGCCGCGCAGAATAGCAGCGGCGTCACCAGGCTGTTGAGGATGCGTTTTGGGTTGAGGACTCTTTTGGAGTTGAGGACTCTTTTGGAGTTGAGGACTCTTTTTGGGTTGAGGACTCTTTTTGGGTTGAGGACTCTTTTTAGCATGTTGTCGTTCTCTCGCGGTGCATGGAAGTAAAGCAGTACGGGTGTGTCTGCCCTTATTGTTATTGTTGCTGTTGCTGTTGCTGTTGCTGCTGCGCCTTGAAAGCTGCCAGTTGCTCCGGCGTGGCGTCAGTCTGGTACTTCGCCTTCCAGTCACCATATGGCATACCGTAGACACGCTCGCGGGCGGCTTCATAGTCGACGGTCTCTCCCCTGTCGTCGGCGGCAGCGACATACCATTTGGACAGGCAGTTGCGACAGAAGCCCGCCAGGTTCATCAGGTCGATGTTCTGGGCATCCTTGCGTTCATCGAGATGTGCGAGCAGCCGCCGGAACACGGCCGCCTCGATCTGCGCCTGCTCGGGACTGACGTCTTGCGCGCTACCGGAACTTTCCGTCGAATCATTCATGCTTGTACTCCTTGGGCGGGTTGGCGATCAAAAATGAGTTTCACCCTATCGCGGCCCAGCTCCCGCCGCAATTCTTCCAACAACTCTTCGCTGGGAGCTACGCGCCAGCGTTCACCGAGCATCAGCGTCGCACTCTGGCGCCCCTGGTGATAGCGCAGGCTCACGGGACACTCGCCGGGTGTTGCCGCGAGGGTCTGACGCAGGAATTCCCGCAACTGGTCCCCCACCTCACCGGCCTGCACCTCAATGTTCAGACCCGAAGCAAACCGGGCCCGCTCCTCGGCGAGGCTGTGCACCGACGATACGCGCAGCACGGAATTACCAGAGCGCTCATCCTGCGCCAGGCGTCCCTCCACAATGACGATACGATCTTTCAGGATGAGGTCGCGGTACTGCTGATAAACCTCCGAATAGGCAGTGGCTTCGAGGCGGGCGCTGCGATCATCAAGATTGAATACGGCCATGGAGCCCCTGGCACTCTTCATAGTGCGTACCGCGACCACCAGTCCCGCCACCCGCACGTTGCCGCGACGGTCCGGGCGCAGATCCGCGAGGCGCTGCGGCGCCATGCGCCGCAATTCCTCTTCGCAGGCATCAATGGGGTGCCCGGTGATGTACAAACCGAGGGTCTGCATCTCGCGCTGCAGGCGCTCGCGATCTGTCCACGGACGCACCGCACGATGACGTTCGTAGGGGTCACCCACCTGGGTACTCGCTTCGACAACCTCGCCAAATAGATCGCCCATGCCCGCATCGCGGTTGGCGGCGTTCTGTTCAGCGGCCCGGAGCGCATCGTCGACCGACGCGGTGAGAATCCAGCGCTCCGTACCCAGCGTGTCAAACGCGCCGCTGTCGATGAGTGCCTCAATGGCTTTACGGTTGACCTTGCGAGGGTCCGTGCGAGCGCAAAAATCGAACAGGTCCGTGAACGGGCCGCCTTCGTTACGCGCTTCGAGAAGCAGCGAGACCGGCCCCTCACCCAGACCCTTGATCGCGCCCAGGCCGTAGACGATCTCACCTTTCGCCGACACCGTGAACATGTACTGTCCTTCGTTGACGTCAGGCAGACGGATCGGCAGCTTCATGCGCCGGCTCTCTTCGACGAACACCACGATCTTGTCGGTATTGTCGAGTTCGGAACTCATCACCGCCGCCATGAATGCGGCCGGATGATGGGCCTTGAGCCAGGCGGTCTGGTACGACACCAGCGCATAGGCCGCGGAGTGGGACTTGTTGAAACCATAGCCCGCGAACTTCTCGACCAGGTCAAACAGCTTGGTCGCCAGATCTGCGTCGACGCCCTTACTCGCTGCGCCCTCGGCAAACACGGTGCGCTGCTTGGCCATCTCCTCGGGTTTTTTCTTGCCCATGGCGCGGCGCAGCAGGTCGGCGCCACCCAGTGTGTAGCCGGCCAACACCTGGGCTATCTGCATCACCTGCTCCTGGTACAGGATGATGCCGTAGGTGGGCTCGAGTATGGGTTTGAGGCTCTCGTGCTGATACTCGGGGTCGGGGTAGGACACCTTCTCGCGACCGTGCTTGCGGTCGATAAAGTTGTCCACCATGCCGGACTGCAGCGGGCCCGGTCGAAACAGCGCCACCAGGGCGATAATGTCTTCGAAGCAATCGGGCCGCAGCTTCTTGATCAGCTCTTTCATGCCCCGGGATTCGAGCTGGAACACGGCTGTGGTCTCGGCGGACTGCAGCAGTGCAAAGGTTGCGGGGTCATCGAGGGGAATGGCGTTGATGTCCAGAGGCGTCTCGCTGCCGGAAGTCCCACTCTTGTTGATGATCTCCAGGGCCCAGTCGATGATCGTCAGTGTGCGCAGACCGAGGAAGTCAAACTTCACCAGCCCTGCATCCTCGACATCATTCTTGTCGAATTGCGTCACCAGTCCGCCACCCGTGGCGTCGCAGTACAGGGGTGAGAAATCTGTGAGGCGCGAGGGTGCGATCACCACCCCCCCTGCGTGCTTACCCACATTGCGGGTCACGCCTTCGAGCTGTACCGCCATCTCCCAGATTTCCTGGGCGTCACCGTCGTCCTGCAGAAACTGCTTGAGGCTCTCTTCCTGATCCAGGGCCTTTTCGAGCGTCATGCCCACTTCGAAGGGAATCATCTTCGACAGTCGATCACCAAGGCCGTAGGACTTGCCCTGCACGCGCGCCACATCGCGCACGACGGCCTTCGCCGCCAACGTACCGAAGGTAATGATCTGCGAAACGGCTTCGCGACCGTAACGCTGGGCGACGTAGTCAATCACTTCGTCGCGCCGCTCCATGCAGAAGTCCACGTCGAAGTCCGGCATGGATACCCGCTCGGGATTCAGAAACCGCTCGAACAGCAGCTCATAAGCGATGGGATCCAGATCCGTGATCGACAGGGCATACGCCACCAGAGAGCCTGCGCCGGAACCCCGACCCGGGCCGACGGGAATCCCCCGGTCCTTGGCCCACTGAATAAAGTCCATCACGATAAGGAAGTAGCCGGGAAACCCCATCGACAGAATCGTATCGAGTTCAAAGTCGAGGCGTTCGCGATAACGCTTTGTGAGGGAATCAGGATCCTCGTCGCTGAGCGGAATGATGGCGTCCAGGCGCTTATCCAGACCCTCGTGCGACACCTGGCGGAAGAACTGGTCCATCGTCATGCCCTCGGGCACGGGATAGGCAGGCAGGCAAACTCGCCCCAGCTCCATGATCATGGAGCAGCGCCGGGCGATGGCAACGGTGTTTTCCAGAGCCTCCGGAATATCCGCGAACAGCTCCTGCATTTCGGCGGCGGTGCGCAGATATTGCTGCTCGCTGTAACGTCGTGGTCGTCGCGGATCGTCCAGCACCCGAGAGGTCGCGATGCATACCCGCGCTTCGTGAGCCTCGAATTCATCTGGCGACAGAAAGCGCACGTCGTTGGTCGCGACCACCGGGCACTGGCAGCGCTCCGCGAGCAACACGGCGGCGTGCACATGCTCTTCGTCGCCTTCCCGCCCGGTGCGCTGAAGCTCCAGGTAAAACCGGCCTGGGAATACGCGTTGCCAGTGTTCAAGCCGTTCCTGTGCCTGGGCCTGGCGGTTATTCACCAGCGCCTGACCGATCTCACCGGCCACGCCGCCAGACAGGGCCAGCAATCCCTCACTCGCTTCTTCGACCCAGCTGCGCAGCACACGCGCTCCATCCAGGGTCTGCCCCTCCTGGTAGGCGCGGGATATAAGACACGTGAGGTTGTTATAGCCCGTCTCGTTCATGACCAGCAGGCAAAGCGGCAAGGCATCGCTGTCATCGAGGCTATCGGCCACCCATAGATCGGCACCGAAAATCGGTTTCACTCCCGCGCCCACGGCGGCCTTGTGAAACTTGACCAGGCCGTAGAAGTTCGTGGCATCGGTAACGGCCACGGCGGGCATGCCCTCCTCTGCCACGCGCTGCGCCAACGCCTTGATACGTACAAGACCGTCATTCAGCGAGTATTCGCTGTGTACTCGCAGGTGGACAAAGTTCGTCATCGATTCCGCCATGATCAGTACTTATGGCCAAGCGCATCGCGCACGGGCGCAAAGCTTCGCCGGTGAATCTCGCAGGGGCCGTGACTGGCCAGAGCCGCCAGATGCGCCGCTGTAGGATAGCCCCGGTGGCGATCAAAACCATAGACGGGCCAGCGGGCGTGGACCTCGTCCATCTCTCGATCTCGCGTTACCTTGGCGACGATGGAGGCAGCGGCTATCTCGGCGACGCGTGCGTCTCCACGCACCACCGCCTCGGCACGGTAGCGCCACTGCGGTAACTGGCGGCCATCCACCAGAGCGAGATCCGGCGAGATCGACAACGCCTCAACCGCGCGCACCATGGCGATCAGGCTTGCCTGAAGAATATTGTGCTCATCGATCTCCTGCGGTGACGCTCGGCCAATCGCAACGGCGAGGGCCAGATCCTGGACCTGCTCCGCGAGGACTTCGCGGCGGCGCGCGCTGAGCTTTTTGGAGTCATCCAGGCCAGGAATCGGCTGCCTCGGATCGAGAATGACCGCTGCCGCCACCACGTCACCCGCCAGGGGACCACGTCCCACCTCATCCACGCCAGCAACCCTGGCGCCCTCAGCGAGCGCGGCCCGCGCCTGTTCCCAGGGTTCAGACACCACTACGCGCTTCTCCACCATGTCCTTCCTTGCCGAGCACAGCACCCAGCACCCGACCTACCTCAGCGTCAAAGTCCGTCGCCAGAGCCCGGCGCGCCTGCGCCAGGGCATCCACTTGTGAATGGCCTTCATGGAGCAGGCCCTCCGCCGCCAGCGCCAGCGCCGGTGCGGTCATGTCATCCTGCAGGAACTCGGGCACAACGCCATCGCCGGCGAGAATATTGGGCAGCGCCACGTACTTTGTGACTGCCATGTGCGAGAGCAGTTTCCAGGAAATCGGTGCCACGCGATAAGCCACCACCATGGGACGACGCAGCAGCATCGCCTCAAGCGTCGCAGTGCCCGAAGCCAGGCAGACCACATCTGCGGCGATCATCGCGTCCCGGGACTGACCATCCAATAGCCGTACCTGGTCGGTGGCGCCGGCGTCAGCCAGAAGCTCGCGGCACTGGGCCAGACGCTCCGGTCCGGCTGCAGGCATCACCAGCTCCCTCTGGGGGTCTCGGGATTTCAGTAGCAGGCCCGCGCGTATCAGTTGTGCTCCGAGCTGGGCCACTTCATTGCGCCGACTACCTGGAAGCAGTGCAATCACCTTGCGCTGGGGGTCGATGCCCATCGCTTCGCGCACGGATTCTCGCGAAGGCACCTCGGCAAACTCCCAGGTCAGAGGGTGACCGACGTAGTGAGCCTGCACCGGCACATCGCGATACAGTGGTGGCTCGAAGGGAAACAGACACAGAATATGCTCGACGGCGCGAGCCACGGTATGAACGCGGCCCGGTCGCCAGGCCCACACCGTGGGACTCACCAGCTGCGCGGTAGCAACATGGTGTTGTCGCAAACGCCGCGCCAGACCCAGATTGAAGTCCGGGGCGTCGATGCCAAGAAAAAGATCGGGTGGGTCCTCACTCCACTGCGTGACGAGGCGTCGACGCAGACGAAGCAGTTCGGGAAGGCGACCCAGCGGCTCCACCAGCCCCATCACCGCAAGGCGCTCCATGGGGTAAAGGCTATCGAGGCCTGCAGCGGTCATAGCTTGCCCACCGATGCCTTCAAAACAGATATTGGCCTCACCCAGATGGCGCCGCAACGCCGCCATCACTCTCGCGCCCAGCAGATCACCGGAACGCTCCCCGGCCACGAGCGCCAGACGCAGCGGTCTGGCCCCAGCGGTAACGGAGCCTGCTCGTGAAGCTGCCAGCGAACTAGCGGACGATGCCACGCTCAGAGGCGCGAATGGAGTCGATGAGAACCTTTACTTCGGGGGTATCACTGAGCATGGTCTCGAGACGTTGCAGGGCAATATCCAGTGTCAGGCTCTGGCGATAGAGGATCTTGAAAGCGCGGCGCAATTGGCTGATCGCCGGATCAGAGAAGCCGCGACGACGCAGCCCCTCGGTATTGATCGTCTTGGCTTCGGCGGGAGAGCCAGAAACCGTAACGTAGGCCGGCACGTCTTTGCCAATCGCCGTCTGCATGCCGCTGAAGCTGTGCGCGCCGATGCGACAGAACTGGTGCACCAGGGTATAGCCGCTGAGGATTGCCCAGTCGCCGACATGTACGTGACCGGCGAGGGCGACATTGTTGACGAGAATCGTGTGATTGCCGATGACGCTGTCGTGGCCAATGTGCACATAGGCCATGATCAGGTTGTCATTGCCGATGATGGTCTCGCCCCGGTCCTGCACGGTGCCCCGATGTATCGTCACATTCTCGCGGATGATATTGCGGTCGCCGATGATCAGGCGCGTTGGTTCATTGCGGTACTTCAGGTCTGGCGTGGCTTCACCCACCGACGAGAACTGGTAGATATGATTCCCCGCGCCGATGGTCGTGGGCCCGCGGATCACCACGTGGGGTTCAATAATAGTTCCGGGACCTATTTCAACATCGGGACCAATCATGGACCACGGCCCGACGCTGACGTCCTCCGCCAGCCTCGCACCGGGGTCGACGATGGCCTGGGGATGGATCATGCCGGCCGGTCAGCGCAAAGAATCGTTGCCGAAGCGCAACGCTCACCGTCGACCTCGGCCTGCACGGCAAACTTCCAGATACCGCGCTTCTCGCCCAGAATCTGCGCGTGCAGGTACACGCGGTCGCCCGGCACACAGGGACGCTTGAAACGCAGGTTGTCTGCGCCAACAAACATGTAGATGGATCCGTCCGCGGGCGTCTTGCCCATGGTATGAAACCCGAGCACGCCTGCTGCCTGAGCCATGGCCTCGACCAGAAGTACGCCGGGAAAAACCGGGTTGCCGGGAAAATGCCCATCGAAGAACGGCTCATTGATGCTGAGATTCTTGTAGGCAACGATGGACTCGCCCTTGGTGATTTCAACCACCCGATCCACCAGCAAAAAGGGGTATCGATGTGGCAGGTGCGCCCGAATCGCTTCTATATCCATCAGCGTGCTGCTGTTGCTATCGCTCACCTGTCCCCCTCGGATTCGGCATCCGTATTGTTTTGCAATGCACGCTCCAGGACTGCAACGCGACGATGCAGCGCGTCCAGCTGCGTGAACCGCACGGCGTTACGCTTCCAACTGGCTACCGCTTCCAGCGCGGTACCTGAGCCATAGCTACCCGGCTCTCGAACAGAGCCATTCACGCGCGCCTGGCCCATGAAATGGCTATTGTCGCAAATCTCCACATGCCCTGATACACCAACCTGGCCGGCAAAGGAGCAGTCCGCACCGATGCGGGTGCTACCGGCGATGCCGACACAACCGGCAATGGCCGTCCGTGCGCCGATTTCGCAGTTGTGGGCAATGTGTACCTGATTGTCGATGATGACGTCGTCACCGATCACCGTATCGTCAAGGGCACCACGATCGATCGCGCAGCTGGCCCCGATCTCCACGCGATCACCCACGCGAACTCCACCAATCTGGTGGATTTTCTCCCAGCCATCGGGCTTTCGCGCGAAACCGAAACCATCGGAACCGATGACCGTTGCCGCATGCACAAGGCAATCGGTACCCAGGGTGACACCGCGGTAGAGCACCACGTTTGGCTCGATGCGGGAGCGCGCACCCACGCGACAATCCGCACCGACAAACACACCGGAAGCAATAACGACGCCCGCCTCCAACTCTGCACCGGCTTCGATGCAGGCATTGGGGCCAACGCTCACATCCTCCGCGAGCGTGGCGGTCTCATGCACCACCGCAGATGGGTGCACGCCGACGGCGGACACGGGCTTGGGATCAAAAAGCCGGGTCGCCCGGGCATAGGCCAGATACGGATCGGCGGCGCACAGTACAGGGACGGGGGAATGCTCTGCCCATTCCTCCTTCAGCAACACGCAGGACGCCGAAGTTTCGGCTAGCACCCGCAGGTACTTTTTATCCGCAACAAAACTGAGGTGCCCCCCTGAGGCCCGCTCCAATGGGGCAAGCCCCGTCAGGACCGTGGCCGGATCCCCTGCCCCGACGGGCAGTTCAAGGTAAGCGGCCAGCTCCCCCAGGGTGATCACGGGTCTGATTACTTGGAGGTCAACTGGTTGAGTTTGTCCGTTACCTTGGCGGTAATGCTGTAGCCGGGGTCCGCATGGATCACCGAGGTACGCTGCAGGAGCAGGCCAATACCTTCCGTCGCAATCAGTTCACGCAGCGTCTCCTGTACCATCGGTGACAGCTCGTTCAGCAGTGCCTGGCCAGTGGCCTGCTCCGCCTGTTGCAGCTTACCCGCCACGTGTTCCAGGTCCGCCTGCTTGCTGGCAAGGCGACGACGCGCAGCCTGCTGCTGCTCCTGACTCATCACCGCCGAATCCTTCTGAAACTCGCGCACCAGTTCATCGAGTTCCTCTTTGAGGCGATCAAACTCCGCCTTGTCGGACTGATAGCCCTCTTCGTTACGCACTTCTGCGAGGCGCGCCTGAGCCACATCGGACTGCAGGATGGCCTCCTGAAGGTTGACCACGGCGATCTTGCCCTGGGCAAGGACCGACAGGGGGGCAAGGGCCAGCACGAGGGTGGCCAGCGTCTTCTTGCTGATAAACGTCATTACAGGTTACTCCTTGGAAAAAATCAGAATGTCTGGCCGAGGGTGAACTGGAAGACCTCTTCGCGGTCCTCGTCGCTCGCATTCAGGGGCTTGGCCAGACTGAAGGTAAGGGGCCCGAAGCCACTGAGCCAGGTGACGCCAACACCTGCGGAATACCGCAGCTCGGCAGCGTCGATGTCAAAACAGTTGGGCTGGGTCGCGCCACAACGGGTCTGGAACACATTGCCCACGTCAATGAAGAATGCCGACCGTATACGGCTGCGATCCTTCAGGAATGGTAGCGGGAACAGCAACTCCGCGCTTCCCTCTACCAGCACGTTGCCACCGAAGGGCGCGGCGCGACGGTTTTGCTGGAAGGTCTGGTACGTCAGCTTGCCCGTGTCGGGGTCCACAATGTAGCCAAACAGCGAACCGTCGGGGCCACCGATCTCGGTTGCGTTGCCGTCTTCGTCGATTTCCGTCGCGGGCCTGTCGACGTCATAGACACTCGGCGGCGTACTACGTGGTCCCAGCGTGTTGGCCTCAAAGCCACGAACGGAGCCGAAGCCGCCCGAGAAAAAGTGTTCATAAAACGGCAGCTCTGTGGCCTGACCGTAGCCGTCGCCGTAACCCAACTCGCCGCGGAAATGCATGATCCAGTTGTTGGTGATCGGATAGAACACCTCGCCGCGATAAGTGAGCTTGTAAAACTCGAGGTCTGAACCCGGCATGGCAATTTCGAGGGCCACGGACTGGGCTGCACCCCGCGTAGCCAACTGTCCACGGTTGAGCGTTGAGGAGCTCCAGCTACTGGTGATGGTCCAGTTCAGATACTCGTCACCATTCTCATCGAGGAAGCCCAGCTCCGGAGGAATCGTCAGGGCGCTCAAGGGCAGGTCTTCGATGGGCTGATAGATCTCTGCTGCACCGTAGGTTCCGTCATCCAACCGCGTGGACTCGTAGAAGCCATCCACACCGTCAAGCAGTCGGGGACTGGCCTTGATTTCTTGCACAGCGAAGCGTCCCGCCGTGATCTCGGTTTTGGATATACCAAAGCTGAAGCCCAGGCGCGCCGTTTCCTTGATCGGATAGCCAAAATTCAGAGCGCCACCCCAGGTATCTGTGGTGTAGCTGGCCACGTTCACCTCGGCAAGGTCGGTGGACCGAAAGAAGATATTGAAGCCACGGCTGACGCCGTCCTCCGTGAAATACGGGTTGGTGTAACTGAAGTTGTACAGGTCCTGGTAAGCCGACGAGGACAGGTTTATGCCCACGCGTTTACCGGTGCCAAGAAAATTGTTCTGTTGCAGGTTCAGGCTCAGGATCAGGCCCGCCTGCTGCGCATACCCCAGGCTCGCGCCGATACTGCCCGAGGTCTGCTCCTCTACCGTGAACTCCACGTCGATCAGATCGTCGTGTCCCGGTACTTCAGGTGTCTCGACTTCGGCCTTGCTGAAATAGCCCAGACGCTGCAGGCGAATGCGGGACTGCTCAATGGCGGCTGCCGAGGCCGGCGCACTCTCCATCTGGCGCATCTCGCGCCGCAGTACATCATCGGCAGTTCGCGTATTGCCCTTGAAGTTGATCCGTCGCACGTAAGTGCGCTTACCGGGATCAATGAAGAACTTGAGCGCTACCGTATTGTCTTCTTCGTTGACCTCGGTGATGCCGGTGACCTTGGCGAAGTTGTAACCCTCGTTACCCAGGCGCCGCGTGATGTAGTCCTCGGTGCCCGTCACCAACTGCTGTGAGAACGTCTGACCGTCCCCCACCAGAATAAAACGTCGCAGGTCGTCCTCGGGCAGCACCAGATCGCCGGACAGGTCCACGTCGCTGATGGTGAACTTCTCCCCCTCGGTCACGTTCGCGGTGATAAAGACCTCATCCTTCGCAGGTGACACAGACACCTGGGTCGAATCGATACTGAATTGCAGGTAGCCCCGGTCCATGTAGTACGACGTCAGGTTCTCGAGGTCGCCGGTGAGCTTTTCGCGAGAGTACTTGTCATCGTTGGTGAAGAATGACAGCCAACCGGTGGTCTTGAGTTCAAAGATGTCGGTCAGGTCTTCGTCCGTGAACACCTCATTGCCCACGATGTTCACGTGCTTGATGCTGGCAACGGTTCCCTCGTCCACATCGATCGCAATAGATACGCGGTTGCGGGGCTCCGGAATCACCTCGGTTTCGATGGCCGCGTCGTAGCGCCCCTGGGTGACGTACTGCCGCTGCAGTTCCAGCTGCATGCCCTCCAGCGTAGACCGCTGGAACACCTGCCCCACCGCCAGGCCCGCACCCTTAAGGCCGTCGAGCAGCGCCTCGGTCTCGATCGCCTTGTTCCCGTCGATAGTGATTTCACTGATGCTCGGGCGCTCTGCGACAACGACCACCAGCACGTTGCCGTCGCGACCAACTCGAATGTCATCAAAATTACCCGTGGCGAACAGGGAGCGCGCGGTGTTGCGCAGAGATGCGCCGTCGGCGACATCGCCCACACCGATGGGCATGGCCGCGAATACGGAGCCCGCGGCGATACGCTGCAGCCCTTCTACGCGAATATCGGACACCACAAACGGCGCCGAGGGGGACTCGGCGTCCTGAGCCCGCAGCGACGGGCTTAGCATGATCAGGATGAGGCTGGCCAACGCCAGCAGGCCACCGCCTATTCTTTTTTGTATCAACACGTTGTTGCCGGACCGGACCGGCATTCCTCCCGCCGCGCCTCAGGAAAGACGCGAAAAATCGTTATATAACGCAAACACCATCAGGCTGATTACCAACAGCAGCCCTATCTGGTAACCCACCATCTGAATCCGCTCCGGCACCGGCCTTCCGGCCACCAGCTCAATGCTGTAGTACAGCAAATGACCACCATCGAGCACGGGTATGGGCAGAAGATTCAACACCCCGAGGCTCACGCTGAGCAGGGCGAGAAAGCCGATGTAGGACTCCAGACCGGACTTGGCCGAAGTGGTCGCAACTTTAGCAATCGTGATGGGCCCGCTCAAGTTTTTCGGCGAGATGAGCCCCTGCACCATCTTCACCATGGACTGCACCGTAAAGCCCACCATATCGCCAGTGCGAGCAAGACCCGCGCCAAGCGCTTCGATCGGGCCACGGCGGAATTCCCGGCGCTGGTGCTCCGGCATGGAGGGCACTTTGACAGCAACGCCAACCCGCCCGACTACTTCACCGTCCTCTCGCCGTTCGCGCTCCGGTGTAATCGCTAGGCGCAGCCGCTCACCATCGCGTTCGACGTCGAGCTCTAAGTCCTGGCCGGGGCGAGCCTGTACGTAGGCGACCCAGTCCTCCCAGAGTCGCATGGGCTGCCCATCCGAGGCCAGAATGCGGTCTCCCGAACGCAGTCCTGCCCGCTCGGCGGGACTATCGGCCACCACTTCATCGACCACCGGTTCTACCGGTGGCGTATACAGCGTCAGGCCAAGGCCGGCGTAGAGATCCGGTTGATCCTCGCCCGCAAGCCAGGCCTGAAGCCGGCCCTCGGATTCGTAGGTCACATCGGAGCCGGGATAGCGTACGGCAAAGGTGATGGTTCCCGTGTCACCAATGCGCTCAAGCAAACGGAACGACAAAGCCTGCCAGGTCGGGGTCTCCTCGCCATCGACAGCGACCACCTCCTGCCCGGCTTCAAGACCTGCCACGTCGGCGATGGATCCGGTCTCCACCTCGCCAATGACCGGGGCGTAGCCGCTTTCACCCGCCAGAAACAAGCCCCAGTAGGCGACAACGGCGAGAATAAAATTGGCCACGGGGCCAGCCGCAACGACGGCGATGCGTTGAAGTACGGGCTTGCGGTTGAACGCCAGGTGCTGCTCGTGGGCATCGACGGGCGCCTCACGCTCATCGAGCATCTTGACGTATCCACCCAGGGGCACGGCGGCTACGGCGTACTCCGTGCCCAGTTGATCGCGCCAGCGAAACAGCGGCTTGCCAAAGCCGATGGAGAAGCGCAGCACTTTTACACCACAGCGCCGGGCGACCCAGAAATGGCCGAACTCATGCACGGCGACCAGGATCGCCAGCGTGCCAAGCGTGATCAGTACGGTGTATAGAAGGTCCATCAGCTACCCTGGTTTGCTACCGCCACGGGGCGACGCTCAATGATCTGTCGGGCCATAACGCGCGCCTCCCGGTCCACTGCTTCGACCTCAGACAGGCTCGACGGTTCAATCAATGTCACGCGCTGGAGTGTTTCCTCGATGGTCGCAGAAATCGCGGTAAACGCGATCTCCCCACGCAGGAAGGACGCCACGGCGATCTCATTCGCTGCATTGCACACCGCCATGGCACTACCGGCCGCCGCAATGCACTCCCGGGCAATGCGCAGACAGGGGAAGCGCTGCACATCGGGCGCTTCAAAGTCCAGGCGCGAGGTGGCGACCAGATCCAGCGCTGGCACGCCCGCATCGATACGCTGCGGCCAGGCCAGGGCATAGGCAATCGGCGTGCGCATGTCTGGCTCGCCCAATTGGGCGAGCACCGAGCCATCGGCATAGCGCACCATCGAATGGACAATACTCTGGGGGTGCACCACCACTTCGACGCGCTGCTCGGGCTGCCGGAACAGCCAGCAGGCTTCGGCGAGTTCCAGGCCCTTGTTCATCAACGTGGCGGAGTCCACAGAGATTTTTTGCCCCATGCTCCAGTTGGGGTGCGCGCAGGCCTGCTCGGGCGTCACCTGGGCGAGAAACGCCTCATCGCTACCGCGAAATGGTCCGCCGGAAGCCGTTAACACCAGCCCCGCGATCGCCTCGGCATCCGGGCGGGCCTGCGCGTCGACGGGCAGGCACTGAAAAATCGCATTGTGTTCAGAGTCCACCGGCAGCAGCGTCGCCCCACCGGCCTCTACGGCGGCCATAAAGAGCCCCCCGGCCATCACCAGCGCCTCTTTATTGGCAAGCAGAATGCGTTTGCCCGCCTGCGCCGCTGCGAGGGCCGAAGGCATGCCGGCGGCGCCGACAATGGCGGCCATCACGATGTCGACATCATCATGAGACGCTACCTGTTTCAGCGCCTCGCCTCCCCCGAGCACCTCGGTCCCGCTCACGTCCTCTTCTCGCAGACGGAGCGCCAACTGCCGGGCCGACTCCTCATCGGCCAGAACGGCGTAGCGCGGAGCAAAGCGCTGACAGAGCTCGACCATGGGCTCCACCGCGCGGTTCGCGGTCAGGGCGAACACACCATAACGCTCGGGATGGCGGGCCAGTACGTCCAGCGTGCTCGCGCCAATAGAGCCACTGGCCCCGAGGATCGTTACCATCTGTCGCTGCATGCGCTCAGACCCCCGCCAGAATCAGACTGAGGGCAAAGGTGGGCGCCGCGGCGCAGATACTGTCCAGACGGTCCAGCAGTCCGCCATGCCCCGGTAACAGGGAGCTCGAGTCCTTCACGCCGCTGACCCGCTTGACCATGCTCACCGTCAGATCACCGAGCACCGAGGCAAAGGCCGTGACCAGCGCCACCACAACCGCAGCCAGCAGCCCAACGTGATCATAGCGGTCGGGCAACAGACTCCACACAACCGTTGCGAGCAGTGCAACACAGGCCACACCGCCCCAGAAACCCTCCCAGGTCTTACCCGGACTCACCGCAGGAGACAATGCGTGGCGTCCAAAGGCCTTGCCGGTAAAGTAGGCACCGATATCTGCCGCTGCCACAATAAGCACAAGCACGACCATTACCGCGCCGTGACGCTCCATGTGCAGCAGG
>JAUIMF010000028.1 GCA_030433415.1 Gammaproteobacteria bacterium
TGAGCGGATCGAGATCACCCATAAAGCCGGTACCCGCTTGGCATTTGCCCGCGGTGCGTGTCGTGCGGCACGCTGGCTGGTGAATCGCCCTGCGGGGCGCTACGACATGCAGGATGTCCTCAACCTGCGGGACTGACCGCGCCGCCAACACCAGGAGAGCGAACCCCATGGAAGCAATGCCCGATACCGCGCTTGAGACCATCGTCAACATTGACGAGGCCAATGCCGCTCGCTATCTCATCGAAGAATCCATGCAGCGCCCCGTGGTCATCGACTTCTGGGCGGACTGGTGTGGGCCCTGCAAGACCCTCATGCCGATCCTTGAGAAGCTTGCCAACGAATATGCCGGCGCATTCCTGCTGGCCAAGGTCAACGCCGACGAGCAACAGATGATCGCCCAGCAGTTTGGTGTGCGCAGCCTGCCGACGGTGATGGTCATGAAGGACGGCCAGCCCGTCGACGGTTTTGCCGGAGCCCAGCCCGAAACGGCAGTGCGTGAAATGCTGGAGAAGTTTTTGCCCTCGCCTTACGACGGCCTGCTGCAACAGGCCTCAGCGCTGCTCGAGGCGGGCGATGCGGCGGGAGCTGTTGGCGTGCTGCGCACGGCCTACGAAGAAAGCGGTAAGCGCCACGATATTGCCATGGCTTATGTACACGCATTGATCGAGGCGCGGCGCCTCGATGACGCCCAGGCGATTCTTGATGCGGTGGCGATGGTGGATCAGGATGCGCTGTACGAGCAACTCCGGGCACAGCTGGACATCGCCCGCGAAGCGGCGCGTTCCCCCGAACTCGTTGCCCTTGAAGACAAGCTGCAGAGCGACCCGGACAACCTCGATCTTCGCGAACAGATCGCTGTGCAGTACAGTGCGGCGGGGCAGTATCGGGAGGCGCTTGAAAGCCTGCTGCATATTCTGCGTACCGACGTGAACCACAAGGACGGCGCGACCAAAAAGGCCTTGCTCGATACCATCGCCTCGCTCGGCAAGGGCGATCCGCTGGCTGCGGAGTATCAGCGCAAGCTGTTCAGCCTGCTCTATTAAAGCCTCCCCGGCGGCGTTTGGCCGCATTTATCAACGATACAGCCCGCCTTTGCCGCGGGCTTTTTTGTGCGTGCGGTCTGCTTGTACCCGCCCCGAAACAACGCTAAAGTACTGCCGCTAGGAAAAACATACCCAATATTCAAAACTACGTCAGCCTGCGTTGCGGGGTTGGCCGTCTCATTCCTCCGGTTCCCCGGATACAGCAAGAGGAGCATGCGCTTTGGATACCAGTTTCTCCCCGGAAGATCTCGCTTTCAAAGAAGAGGTGGGCGCTTTTTTCGACGAGGCCTTCACCGATGATCTGCGGGCTCGCATCAAGGACCCCAAGGCCTACAAAGAGGCCATCGTCGAGTGGCAGAAGAAGCTCTACGAGAAAGGCTGGGTGGCGCCGAACTGGCCCGTCGAGCACGGCGGCACCGGCTGGACGCCCACGCAGAACTACATCTTCGACAGCGAACGTTCGGCCCGTGGCATCCCCAATACGGTGCCCTTTGGCCTGAGCATGGTTGCGCCGGTGATCTACACCTTCGGCAACGACGAGCAGAAGCAGCGCTTCCTGCCCCGTATTCTTAAAAGTGAGGACTGGTGGTGTCAGGGCTACTCCGAGCCGGGCTCCGGTTCTGACCTCGCGTCACTGAAGACCAAGGCCGAGCTTGATGGCGATCACTACGTGGTCAACGGCGCCAAGATCTGGACCACCTACGCCCAGCATGCGGATTGGATATTCTGCCTCGTGCGCACCAGCAACGAAGGTAAGAAGCAGAACGGCATCAGCTTTCTGCTCATTGATATGCACTCCGAGGGCATCAAGGTGAATCCCATCGAGAGCATTGATAACCACCACAGCCTGAACGAAGTGGAATTCAATAACGTGCGCGTGCCCGTTGCGAATCTCATCGGTGAGCAGGACAAGGGCTGGACCTACGCCAAGGCGCTGCTGGCCCATGAGCGCACGGGTATTGCCGATGTGGCCGGTTCAAAGCGCGGCATTCGCGAAGTTCGCCAGCTCGCCGAGCGAGAGGTGAACGGCGGCAAGCGGCTGATCGATGACCCTCTGTTCCAGAAGCGCCTATCTGACGTCGAAATCGAATTGATGGCGCTGGAGTTCACGGACCTGCGTGTACTGTCCCAGGTCGCCACGGGCGGTGCTCCCGGCGCTGAATCGTCCCTGCTCAAGATCAAGGGCACCGAGATTCAGCAGGCAGTGCAGACCCTGGCGATGATGGTGGCCGCGCACTATCAGGGCGTTCTGCCCACCGACATCGACAGCGATGTGCTGGGTAACGATTTTGGTATGGCCGCCCGTCGCTCGTACATGTACGGCCGCGCCGCCACGGTGTACGGCGGCTCCAACGAGATCCAGAAGAACATTATTGCCAAGGCCGTCCTGGGCCTTTGATCGCGGGACAGCGGGAGACAACACATGAACTTTGATTTTTCAGAAGAGCAAACCATGTTGCGCGACAGCGTCGCGCGCTTTGTGCAGGACGATTACGACTTTGATACCCGTCGCGCGATCGTGGCGTCGGACGAGGGTATCAACCGCCAGAACTGGCAGACCTTTGCGGAACTGGGCTGGCTGAGCGTGCCCTTCGGCGAAGACCACGGCGGTTTTGGGGGCGGCCCCGTTGACCTGATGGTCATGATGGAGGAGTTCGGCAAGGGGCTGGTGGTCGAGCCGTATTTTGCGACCGTCGTGCTTTTTGGCGGCCTGCTTCGCGCCGCGGGCAATGAGGCGCAGCAAGCCAGCCATATTCCCTCGATCATCGACGGCAGTGTGCTCGGTGCGTTTGCGTATCTTGAGCGCCAGAGCCGCTATGAAATCACCGACGTAGCGACCCGTGCCGTGGCGGATGGCGACGGTTTTGTTCTCAATGGCGAAAAGGTCGCGGTGGCCAACGGTGCCAACGCCGATGTGCTGATTGTGTCGGCGCGAAGCTCCGGTGAGCAGTATGATGCCAGTGGTATAAGCCTGTTTATTGTGCCGGCCGATGCTGAGGGCGTTGAGCGTGTCAGCTACCGTATGATGGACGGGCAGGTCGTGGCGAATGTGGTACTTCGTGACGTGCGCGTCGGGGCCGATGCTCTGCTGGGCGAACTGGGTGGCGGCTACGCAGCCATCGATCGTGTTGTTCAGGAAGCGCTCGTGGCCCTGGGGGCAGAGGCCCTCGGCATTATGGGCCAGCTCAATGCCAAGACCCTTGAATACACCAAGACCCGCGAGCAGTTCGGGGTGGCCATCGGTAGTTTTCAGGCATTGCAGCACCGTATGGTGGATACGTTCATGTCCTATGAGCAGGCCAAATCCATGGTGTATCGCGCGGTCTGCGCTCTGGAAAACGGTGATGACGATGCCCGGCGTGTTATTCATGCCATGAAAGTCATGATCGAGAACTGTGGTCGCCACATTTTTGAAGAGGCGATTCAGTTACATGGTGGTATGGGCCTTACCGATGAACTGGATATTGGCCACTACGCCAAGCGACTGATGATGATCAACGCCACCCTGGGCGATGGCGATTATCACCAGGCGGCGTTCAGTGCCCTCAGCTACGGTGGTGGGCACAGCACAGTAGCCAGCATCAGCGACGCCGCGTAAGCTTGCGGTGTATCCGAAGGCCCCCGGTTGGGGGCCTTTTTGCATGGGGAGAAAAAACATGGACCTGAAAAATAAAGTGGTCGTGGTCACCGGCGGTGGCAACGGTATTGGCAAGGCGCTGTGCGAACGGTTTGCCGCGGAAGGTGCCCGGCATGTCGCCGTGGTGGACCTTGAGCTTGACGCGGCGCAGGCCGTCGCCGCAACGCTCGATGGCAGTGCTCATCAGGTCGATGTTCGCGACGAGTCTCAGATCGCTGCCATGGTTGCAACCGTGGAACGTGAACAGGGCCGGATCGATCTCTTTTGCTCTAACGCGGGCATTATCAAGACGGATGCGCCCCAGTGGTGGGCCACGTCAGCCAGCAATGACGTCTGGGCCGCCATGTGGGACATTCATGTGATGAGCCACGTCTGGGCCGCGCGCGCCTGTCTGCCAGCGATGATCGAGCGCGGTGAAGGGTATTTTTTAAATACGGCATCGGCGGCGGGTCTGCTGAATCAGGTGGGTGATGCCGCTTATTCAACCACCAAGCATGCGGCCGTTGGATTCGCGGAAGCCCTGGCCATTACCCATGGTGATGATGGCATCAAGGTGTCATGCCTGTGCCCCCAGGCAGTGGCAACCCGCATGATTGGTGCTGTCGAGGACGGGGGCACGGCGGGCGTCGACGGCGTACTGAGTCCCGTCGATGTTGCCGAGGCCGTCGTGCGGGGGCTTGAGAGTGAGCAGTTCCTGATACTGCCCCACGCAGAGGTGCAGGCTTATCGCGAACGCAAGACCGCGGACTACGACCGCTGGATCGGCGGCATGCGTAAATTGCGTCGGCAATTCGGCAACCCTAAACTCTAGGCCTTTGCGCCTGTTTCGGAGGTCGGTGTGGAAAGACGCGAACGCTTCGCGCGCATCATTCTCAATGGGTTCGAGTCCTATTTTGCCGAGTTCCAGAACATCACCCTGGGTGCCCGCACGCGCTTTGAAAACGCCGACTGGCTGGGAATGCACGCAGCGGGTACCGAGCGCATCGATCTCTACAAGCGGAAGCTCTCGGCCGTGCTGGGCACGGTCAAGCTGGTTGCTGGCGAAGACCTGCAGAATTTTGACTTCTGGCGCGATACGCGCCGCATCTACGCGGGCCTGATCCGCAATCACAATAATTTTGAGATTGCCGAGACCTTCTATAACTCGGTGTACAACGCGGTTTTTGAGCACCGGCAGGTACGTAACGATTACGTCTTTGTGTTCTCGTCCCAGGGTGATATTCCCCTGGCGGACAGCACCCTGGTGTTGCGTCACTACAAGGTAGACAAGGGAGTCGGTTCGACGCTGCGCCAACTTCTGGATGATTACCGGCTGAACATTCCCTACGAAGATGTGGAGCGGGACATTGGCTTTATCAAAGAGGCGGTTGATCGAGAACTGAACTCGGCACCAAATTTCACCCTTGATCCCGACGACATTCGGCTCGAAGTACTCACCAATCATTTTTACCGCAATAAGGGCGCTTACGTTGTTGGGCGCATACTTTCGGGACAGGATCAGGTCCCCTTTGTCTTGCCGATCCTGCATACAGAGAACGGCAGCGTGTATGTCGATACGGTGCTCTTCGGCTCTGACATGGTCAGTGTGGTGTTCAGTTTTACGCGCTCGTATTTCATGATCGATGCGACGATTCCGTCGCAGTACGTGCTGTTTCTGGCGAAGCTTATGCCGGCAAAGCCGATCTCTGAAATCTACAACTGCATGGGCTTTAACAAACACGGCAAAACCTATTTTCACCGCAATGCCGTGCGGCACATGGAGTCCACGACGGACAAGTTCGAAATCGCGCCGGGTATTAAAGGCATGGTGATGAGCGTATTTACGCTTGAGTCCTACCCGTTTGTGTTCAAGATCATTAAGGACCGCTTTACGCCACCCAAGGAAGTCACCCGTGATGAGGTGATGGAGAAATACCGTCTGGTAAAACGCGCCGATCGCGCCGGGCGTATGGCAGACACGCAGGAGTTCACCAACCTGGCCTTCGCCCGGGACCGATTCTCGGATGAGTTGATGGAAGAATTGATGACGGTAGCCCCCTCGCAGATCTCGGAGCAGGGCAAGGCGCTGGTGATCGGTCACCTGTATGTAGAGCGGCGCATGACGCCTTTGAATCTGTTTTTGCAGGACGCCAGTGATGAAGCGCTGAAATCGGCAATGATCGAGTACGGCAACGCCATCAAGGAACTGGCGGCGGCGAATATTTTTCCCGGCGATATGCTTCTCAAGAACTTTGGTGTGACCCGTCACGGTCGCGTGGTGTTCTACGACTACGACGAGATCGTGCCGCTGCTGGACTGCAACTTTCGTCGCATTCCTGAGCCCCGCAACGAAATGGAAGAGATGGCGAGCAAGCCGTGGTACACCGTCGGTCCCAACGATATTTTTCCAGAAGAGTTCCGGTTGTTCTTTTCGGGCAACCAACGGGCTCGCAAGGCCTTTGACGATCGCCATTCCGATCTTTATGAAGCGTCGTTCTGGCAGTCTCTGCAGGAGCAGATTCGCTCGGGTTATGTCGAATCCTTTTACCCCTATCGTCGCCGCCTGCGTTTTCCGCGGGAAGAGGCGGCCCAACGGAGAGCCTGATGGCTACGATTTATCTTATTCGCCACGGTCAGGCGTCCTTTGGTGCCGATAACTACGACTGTCTGTCGGAGCTTGGACGGCGCCAGGCGCAGATCACGGGGGAGTATCTGGCGCGCATTGGTGTGCGCTTTGATGCGGCTTACGCCGGTACGCTGGAGCGGCAGCGGGACACGGCCAGCCTGGCACTCGCCGCCCAGGCAGCCGCGCCGGAGCTTTGCATCGACGCGCGCCTGGATGAGGTGCGTAACGACGAGCAGATTGAGTACCTGCTGCCGAAGGTCATGGAATCACGTCCGGAACTTCGCGCGATCGTCGACCAGGGCCTGAACTCCAGCAAGCGGTTTCAGAAGGCCATCGAGGCGGTGTTCAATTACTGGGTGTCGCCCGAGTGCGATGATCCCCGTATTCAGAGCTGGGCAGAATACTCGGGCCAGGTTCAGGCCATGCTCAGCGACATCATACGTGAGCAGGGTGCAGGTAAAACCGTGGGCGTGTTTACCTCGGGCGGGACCATCGCGGTGATGGTCGCGGCGGTACTGGGTCTGCCCGGGTCGGGTACGTATCAGTTTTACGAGCCGATGTTCAATTGTTCGGTGACGCAGTTGTTTTACAGTGCCGAACGCGTGTCGCTGTCTTCGTTTAATGATTGCTCGTTTTTACGCCAGCTCAGCACGGACCTTGGCGAGCAACTCGTCACCTACCGGTGAGTTCCGAGTCGAAACGTATCTACCTGGTCCGTCACGGCGAAGCCGCAGCAAGCTGGGGCCAGAGTGCGGACCCCGGACTTTCGGAGCTTGGCCGCGAGCAGGCGCAACAGGCGGCGCGTGACTTGCAGAGTTGTGTCGATGCAAACGCGACACTCATATCGAGCCCGTTGCAGCGGGCACAGCAAACGGCCGAGCCGCTGGCTTTGGCCCTGGGCCTGGACTGTCGGATTGATACGCGCTTTCGCGAAATCCCGTCGCCAGTGCCGCTGGAGGAGCGCCAGGCCTGGCTGCGGAATTTTATGACAGGGCAGTGGAGTGATCAGGGCGAGGATCTCGTCGCATGGCGTTCAGGTATTCAGACGGCGCTTGCTGAGCTGCCAGCAGCGGCGGTGGTGTTTACGCATTTTCTGGTGCTCAACACCATCGTCGGAGCTGTTCAGGATCGGGATGAGACCCTGGTGTTCTGGCCCGCCAATGCTTCCATAACAGAGCTGGAGTGGACGCCAGCGGGATACCGCGTGGTGCGACTCGGCGAACAGATGACATCACACATCAACTAACCATTGCCCTTGGCGGGGGCTACCGCGGCAAAATCAGGACCGGTCAGGTCGCTTGCGCATCAATACTTCCTGGGCCGTAGAGGCAACGAGCCGCCCGGACTGATCGAAGAACTGCCCACGACTGAAGCCGCGACCGCCTCCGGCATTGGGGCTGTCCATGGTGTACAGAAGATATTCATCTGCCCGTCCGGGACGGTGGAACCATATGGCATGGTCAAGACTCGCGGCTTGAATCTGCTTGCTCATGGCAGTGTAAGGATGAGGCAGTAACGCCGCGCCCAGCAGCGCAAAATCCGAGATAAACGCGATAAGCGTCTGGTGTCGATTCGGGTCATCGCCAATCTGCCCCGGCACCCGAAACCACATGTGCGTTACCGGGTCTTCGGGCTGGGGGTCCAGATAGTCGCGGCGGTTGACGACACGCCGTTCCAGGGCGCCGGTGAGCGGGGGATCGAAACGCCCTGGATATTTCTGGGCCATGTCCTGCCAGTAGTCGAAATCAGTCTGGAGCGTTTCTGGCGCGGGTACGTCGGGCATCTCGGCCTGGTGTTCCAGGCCGTCTTCGTCAATCTGATAGGACACGGAGGTAATGAATATGGGTTTGCCATCCTGCTTGGCAACTACTCGACGCGTCGCGAAGCTGCGCCCATCGCGCGTGGGGTCCACTTCGAACACGATTTGTTTTTTGGGGTCACCGGGGCGCAGAAAGTTGGCGTGCATCGAGTGGGCGATGCGGTCACCTTCGATGGATCGATTCGCGGCATTCAGACTCTGGGCGAGGACCTGGCCACCGAAGATGCGCCGGGGGCGTTCCGGTGAGTTGCCGGTGAACAGGTAGGTGTCGACGCGATTGACTTCGAGGTAAGCCAGAAGCTCTTCGAGGAGTTCGCTCATTGAATGGTGTCCTTGTGGGGTTTACTGCTCTTCGAGCGGCAGCAGACCGTTGTAGAAAATATCGAAGTAGTCGATGGCCGCCTGATCGAGGTCGTCAACGCGGCGCCATAGACTGATATCCATGGACGCATTGATGCTGCCCGTCATCAGGCTGCGCGCGAGGAAGGGATCGACGTCGCGAATGCTGCCGTCGGCCTTGCCCTCTTCGATAAAGCGATCAAAAAGTTCGTTACCGGACTCCGTTGCCGCGAGAATTGCCAGACGGCGCTCCTTCGGCAGTGCGGTGATGGTGTTGTAGCGGATTAGCGGGCCCGGATTTGAATTCTGCACATGAAAAATCCGGCGAGCGGTTTCGTCGAGTTTTTGCAGGCCGTTGACGTCTGCGCTGCAGGCTCGCTGATGAATGCCCCGGGTAATCGCGATGGAACGCTCGTAGCAAGCGAACAGTAGATCTTCCTTGTTTTTGATGTGGTAGTAGAACGCCCCTTTCGAGACATTGAGCTGCTCGGCGATCTCGTCGAGAGATGTGCCATTGAAACCTTTCTTGTTAAAGATGCGGGTACCGGCTTTGTAGAACGCTTCCTGCTTCTGTCGGTGCATTTCTTCCCGGTCGAAGCCCTGGGTGGGCCGCTCGACCTCGGCTGCCGGTTCCAGCGATGACGGACGATAGGGTGTTGGTGCGCCATTTAGCCCACGCAACAGAATATCCCAAGCAGCCTCGGCAATGTCGTGAACACGCTCCCTGTCAACCTGATGCAGCCAGTAGAACAGCCAGTCCATGGCGCCAATCAGCGCGCGGGTAGTGGAGGTGGCCTCCATCTGCCTTACCTCTCCTTTGTCCATGGCCTCGCGCAGGTAGCCACGCAGGCGCTTGAACATGCTGACGTATGACTGCTCTATCTGCTCGCGGTGGTCGGGTTTGAGCGAGGCGATTTCAAGGAGGGCGGCCAGATGAATGTCTTCGCCCAGCTGCGCCCGGTACCAGGCCATGAACTGTTCGATAAAGAATGCCCGCGCTCGTTCCAGCGGGGGTAGAGCCGAGGCGTCGAGCGAGTCCAGTAGCGCGTGAATGCGTTGGAGCTTCAGTTCATAGCACTGAAAAATCAGCGCCTCTTTTGTGCGAACGTAGTAGTAGAGACTTGTCTTGGTAAGGCCCAGGCCACAAGCCACGTCCTGAAGCGTCGTCGCCCTGGACCCTTTGCCATTAAACAGTCGGGCCGCCTCGGACAGAATCGCGATGCGTTTTGCGTCGTGCTGCGCCCGGCGATTGAATGGCGAGGAAGCACCCTGAGTGTGCGAATCAGGCATTGGCTTGTTCGTCAGGCCTCGGGCCCATACCTAAAAGTTGAGAATTCCAACTTTAAGTATTTTATTTGCCTGTGTCCATCCTGGCGAGGTCCGCGCACGCCCGGTGACGGGGGCAGGTGACAATATGGTCATTGACCATACCCGTGGCCTGCATGTGTGCGTACACGATCGTTGGGCCGACAAAGGTGAACCCCCGTTTCTTTAGGTCCTTGCTGATAGTCTCTGAGAGAGGTGTCTGGGCAGGTATATCGGCCATCGTACGCCATTCATTCTGAATGGGTTCGTTGTCCACAAAGCTCCAGAAGTAGTCCAAGAGCGTAGTGCCGCTATCGTATAGCTTGAGTGTTGCCTGAGCGTTCTTGCGTGTCGCATAAACCTTGAGCCGGTTGCGAACGATGCGTGTGTCCAGCAGGCGTTGGTCGAGCTCCTGGTCCGTATAACGAGCCACCTTGTGCACATCAAACTGATCGAAGGCCGCACGATACCCGTCCCGTTTTTTTAATATGGTGATCCAGCTCAGCCCAGCCTGGGCGCCCTCAAGCAACAGAAATTCAAACATCGCGGCTTCGTCGCGCAGCGGAACGCCCCACTCGTCGTCGTGGTAAGCGACATATAGAGGGTCGCTACCGCACCAGTCGCATCGTTGCATAAGTTTTCTCCCGCTGATCCTGTAAGTGTGGGCGAAGAAAAACCAACTATGCCAGAATGCCGCGCAGAAAAAGGAGTTCTGAATGAGCGAAACAATTCAATACGAGCTGAATGACAGCGTGGGAAGACTCACGATTGCGTACGCGGCTCGCCACAACTCCCTGGGCGCTGAAGAGCTGGATGCTATAGAGCGTGTGCTCGAACTCATCAGCGAGGATCCTGAAATCCGTGTGCTTGTTGTTACGGGGGAGGGTGAGAAGACCTTCTGCGCTGGCGCGGCCATCGAAGACCTGAACAAAGGGCGTATTACACCCGAGAGATTTCAACAAGTGATGCATCGCCTGGCGGTGCTGCCGATCCCTACCATCGCCCGCGTGAATGGTAGTGTGTTTGGTGGTGGCACAGAGTTGGCGCTGAGTTGCGACCTGCGCATTGGTTTAGAAGGTACCCGCCTCAGAGTGCCGGCAGCGGCGCTGGGGCTCTGTTACCCACCTGCGGGGATCGCACGATTCGTCGAAAAGCTTGGAGCGAATACGGCCAGGCGAATGCTGGTGATGTCAGAAACCTTCTTTGCGGAAGAACTGCATAGAATTGGATTCTATGACCACCTTGTTTCGGCAAATTCATTGGATGAGCGAACGGAAGAGCTGGCGCTACACGTTGCCAGCCTTGCTCCGCTGGCGGTGAAGGCCATGAAGGAACTCGTACAGCAGGCTGAGAGTGGTGGTATCGAAATTTCGCGTGCCAATGAGCTCGCACGAGTCTGTGATGAGTCCGACGATCTACAGGAAGGCTTTGCTGCCCAGCGAGAGAAACGTGCTCCACGCTTTCTTGGGCATTGAGTGCCAGACCAGTGAGTGAGGTCTAACTTGCCGGGTCTTTGTCAGCTTCGAATTCCAGATTCACGATCACGAGGTTTCCACAGTCGAATTGTTCGACGACGCTGCCGCCTAAATGGTCTGTGAGATAGTGAGACACGAAAAGACATTCATCCGTCTCGCCCTCTGACTGAGGTGGAAGTCCGTTATCGGTTATCTCGGTTGTGTAAATCAGCCCTCCGTCATCCTTCAATGCGGGTGGTGAAATTCGGATCTGTACAATCGGCTCGACTGTGTCTGTATACCGTCGATGGATAGCTGCCAGGTTCAACACCTCCAGAATGACAAGCGACAAATACTGCGCGTGGTTGAACAAAACCGATTGCTCAGTCACATCATTGAGAAAAATGGCCCGAGAGCCCTGGTCATGTCGGGTTGCGAGGTGCGAAAACAGATCGTTAGCCAACCCGTTCAGGTTGCTGCCGTCATGAAAAATCGTCCGATTGGTTGAGTCCTCTAGCATGCCAAGGGCGGTTGTGTACTCGATAAGTGGCAAGGCCTTGGATGGTGAATCTTCAAGTCCAGATGCGTCTCGGGCATCGATAGCCGCTTCGATGACATGAAGCAAGGATTTGATTTGAGCGCGGCGACGGGCTATCAGGGTATTGTTTGCCTGGATTTGCTCTGCGTAATCGTCTTCGAGTTTGGTAAGGGCGCGGGATTGTTGTTCGGCGTTTTGGAGTAGCTTTAGACTTGTGACGTATGCATGAATAGCGCCGGAGATTTTTCGAATTACGACCAAAAGAATTAGGCACGCTATCAAATAGATCAGCCACGCAGGTTTTCGGTCGGTGGAAATTGTAAATGTGAGACGTGTAGCAATGGGGGGCCAAGATTGACGTGGGTCCGTAGGTCTCACCTCTAGTGTGTATCGGCCAGGCTCAACGTTTGAAAAAGATATAACATTGGAGTTGTGTGTAGTCGACCAGTTATCTCTATAGCCAACTAAGCGAGCATCTAGTTGTAACGGAGGCGATGCCCAGAAATTATATGATCTAAAATAAAACAGTATGTCAGAATCTTTGCCTGGAATGCGAATATCAATGGGAGTAGGCATGCTTGAAAGTTGATGTAGCTTCCCATCGACACTCACAGCGTCTATAGAAATTTCTTCTAGTTTCCTAGTTCTGACGCTTTGAGGATTGCTTATGACAACTAACCCTCCTGTGCCTCCGAAAAAAATGCGTCCGTCAAGACTTGAATGTGAAGCACCGTAGTCTAGTGAAATCCAACCAATATCATTTTGCGCAAGAGCATACCTTATTGATTCTGAGTTATCCCAATACCAGATTCCGTCACTAGTACCTAACCATAGATACTCATTTAACTCAGTTTCTGCTGAATAAACAACGTATGGATCATTGCTTTGTCTGGACAAATTATCAAGTAACAAAGAAGATTTTTGATTTAGAACTCTCCCCTTGGGACTCAAAAAAATATTCGCTGAACGCAAAGTTCGCACAATCCATGTTTCTGGCACAAAGGTTGATGTGGAGTAAGTCAGTTTTATGCCTTCTTGGTAATTTGTTCTTCCAGTAGGAATGTCAACTTCAAAAAGACCGATGTCGCTAGCTAGCCAAATACTATCGCCAGTATCAAAAAGAGCGAAAGAGTTCTGTATGATTGAATTGTCACTGTTTCGTTCAGGAAAAAATCGAATGTTATTGCAGTCGGTAATGCGCGTGATCGTCCCATTTAGATGAGACGCAGTGATTGTATCTTCCCTCACAATAATGGATGTGACGGGGGTGTTTGTTCGAGGTGTGTCGAGCTTGATGCTACACGCTTGGAGTTTTGTTTTAATGTCCCATGCTTCAATCTCACCATTTTGAAATCCCACCCAGAGCAGGTCCTGACTGGCAGCTATAGCGGAAATTCCATTTCGCTCTCGGAAATCGAATAATAACTTGAAACTTGGTGGGTTGGAATTGCGAAGCTCTTGGTAGATATTATCGTAGGTGGCAACAAAAGCGCCGTTACTTTGAAAGCTGTCTATTGATACAACCGAGGGCTTCTGTTCGTCGCCAAGTTTGAGAACTTTATAATAACCCGATTTACTTATCTGGGATGCACCGAGAAAGCTCCCTACCCAAATGATTCCGGGTTCGATTTCAAATGCCGTTGTGAAGTCATTAGATTTAAAATAAGAGTTATTGGAGTTAAGGGTGATGATGCTATCGCCATTGACGATAAAAACACCTTTGTCAGAAGTTAAAACAAATCCAGAGTTATCGGAAAGACTTCTAAAGGAAGTAAATCGAAGCCCCTTCCCTTGGAGTTCATTGAATTCGTGTGCGATCGAAATTTCGCATCTGCCATCTTTCAAAAGGACGCGTAAAAAGCCGTGCGCATCATCCAGTGCTATTACGCTAGATTTGGATTCTGTGGTGGCTAATCGCACACCAGATATGTCCTTTCCGCAGTCGAGTTCTTTGTTAGGGAGAAGATCACCCTGCCGATAAATGTACTGGATGATACCCCCTTCCCTAGTGACTGCGTAAAAATAGTCTTGCTGTGGAGGTAAAATAACAGAAATACCGTCAGAAACACCCCCATTGATACGCGGAATTTCTTTGAGGTTCTGGAAGTGGGAATCAAGTAAAAATATGCGATCTCCTGAAAGTAATGCGACGGAGTTGCTATTTTGAACGGAGATGACTTGCTCAATGCCCATGGACGGAAGATCAAGTGATGTAAAACTGTTTGTGTCGGGTTGGAATTTATAAATACCATCCTTTTTTGAGTAGAGAAGAATGGGCCCACTGGGATGGGCGCTGATTCCGGCTATTCTGTCGCTAGGAAGAAACCTGTTCTTTGGTTGAGGAATCGAAATGATCGTGCTCTTTCCGAATTCAAAATGGTAGATGTTCCCTGTTGTCGTTATCCAGACCGAATGGCGTTGATCTGAGAAAATCCCTGTTATTGTTTTATTTTCTAATGCCTCCAAAATTGATGGAATTTCTACGTTCCAATGATCGTTTAAGTTTGTAGGTAAGTCTGCTCCCTGTGCTATAAATGCCGAGAGTGTGAATACATGCGCAAGTAAGCTAAGACGTAGACTGTTCACTTACGCGAATTCCCAACCTCGCATAGGCCGCTGTCAAAAAGTCCTGCGCGTTTCTTTTTGTCCATGAATGAATTTGGTTTTTGTCAACTTCTAGGGTGCCAATCTTTGCCTGCGCTTCTATTTCTTCGAAGCGTAGCTTTATGACTGCCGCGCCCATGTTGGCGCTCATCGACTTTATCGCGTGTGCTGCGCGTCTCACATCTTCAATGCTGTTGTTTTCCACAGCTAATAGAAAGGAATCAACCTGCTCTTCTAGCTGAAGCTCGTAGCCAGATAAAAGCTTCGTCATTAAACCAGAGTCCGAACTCTTGGCGACGGATTCCAAAGAAGAGAAAGCCACGTCATCTATCAATTCCGTGATTGATTGGGTGTCTATGTCTTCTATTATGGCTGACGCATCCGCGCGGGGATTGATGTTTTGACTGTTCTGATTATCGTCATCTCCCGGTGTAGCTGGTGCGTCTGAGAACTCGCGAAGATACCTGTCTACGTCATTCAGAGTGAAAGGCTTACCTATAAAGCCAACCATGCCGGCTGCATAGCACTTGCTCTTCTCCTCCTCGCTTGTTCCAGCCGTCAACGCGATGATTGGAGGGGGAAGGGTGGACTTCAACTTATAATGGCGAAGGACCTCTTTCGTGGCTTCGAACCCGTCAAGTTGTGGCATTTGGCAATCCATGAAAATAATGTCGTACTCTTTTTGCTTTGCCATAAGGGCCGCTTCGCGCCCATCTTGCGCAATATCTGAACTGTAACCTAGAGCAGAAAGCATCTCTGAGATAATCTGTTGATTCACCCGAATGTCGTCAGCTACGAGAGCTATTTTTGACACTGCCGATTCTTCTGGATTCGTACGGTCTTTATCCGATCCGAATATACCTGAAACAGAATTGGTTATACGAAATACATCTTCCGAAGATATGGGAAGATGCAGTGTTGTTTCATCAGAAGAGCCGTACGGCTCAGAGTGATAGGTGTAGATTTGGCTGACTAAATCTTTGATGGTGATTTTTTCGCTACTCTTGCTTACATGAAGCAACAATTTTGTGTCGCCGGAAATGTCTAGGTCGGATGATTCTGTTAGACGCTCGCACGGAACACCGTATCGAAAAAAGTGAGATCTTATGGACTCGAATATATCTGTATCCTCCTCCATGACTAGAATTTTGGATGAGGTGTCGATAGTAAAATTCCTGGAAGGATTTTTAGCTCTAGGTAGTGGAATGGAGAGAGTGATCTCAGTACCGATGTTTAGTTCACTTTTTAAGCTTATCGTTCCCCCCATGAGTTCAATGAATTGCTTGGATATAGCTAGCCCAAGCCCAGTGCCACCAAATCGTCGCGTAGTGCTAGTATCCGCCTGGGTGAATTGGTCGAATACACGCTGTTGAGCATCGCTAGACATTCCTATCCCCTGATCTTTTACGCTTACTCTCAAGAGGTATTCGTTGGGAGTGGCGGTAATGTCTACCTGTGAGCGAATCGATACTTTTCCTTCTTCTGTGAACTTTATTGCGTTGCCGACAAGATTGGTTAAAGTTTGCTCAATCTTCTTTTCGTCACCGACAAAATACGAAAGTTCTTCGGGCGTCGAATAACTCAGCAGCGTTAATCCTTTTTTTGATGCGGAAGCGCTTTGTAGTTGGCATACTCGATCAACTAAGTCGTTTATATTGAACTCGGTTTTTTCGATTTCCATTTTTGAAGCTTCGAGCTTCGAGAAGTCGAGTATGTCATTGATAATAGATAAAAGTGCTTGTCCGCTGTCTCTTGCAGTCTTTGCATATCTGCGCTGTGGCACAGATAGATTGGTGGATAGTAAGAGATCAGTCATGCCGATTACGCCATGCATCGGTGTGCGTATCTCGTGACTCATTGTGGCGAGGAACTGGGATTTTGCTTCGCTTGCCTCATTCGCCCTCTCCGTAGCGATTTCTAATTCCGCTGTTCGCTCCCGTACTTTATTTTCCAGTTCTATTCGGGCTTCCTCTTGTTGTTTAGATTTTCGTATTTGTAGTCTCCAAATGTTTAATATAGCGAGCAGTAACACTGCTCCGTAAGCCACATAGGCTTGCGTGCTAGCCCATGGTGGCGGTGACACCTTTAGATTCAGATACGCCCCCTCCCAGTTCCACTCTCCTGTAGGGCTGCTAGCCGCCATTTGAAGTGAATATCTACCTGGCGGGAGTGACAGAAATGAGGCGTTGTGTTTGTCTTTCCCCCTAACCCACTCAGTAGTTAACCCATTAAGCCGATAAGCGTATTCAATCTTCTCAGGCGTCGCTAACGCGTTAGTAAAAAATTCAACTTCTACCAGATTATCTGTATATTTTAGTTCTAGCTCGGGTATTGATGTAGGCCCTGTGGGCTCTGGAAGGGGGACACGCTCATTCATAACCTTGATTTCGGCGATTGAGATAGATGGGCTATTGCCGATTCCCGGTAGTGATTCTGGATGAATGACACTAAACCCCTGATTACCACCGAAAAAAATCCGTCCATCAGTAGACTGTAAGGTTGCCCCAATGTTGAACTCGTAGTCTGCTACTCCGTCTCTGAGGCCGAATCGTCGTATGTATGCAAAGTCCTTGGAAATTCTTGAAAGACCTCCATTGTGCGATAACCAAACGTATCCCTGACTATCTTGTGCGATACCGATTACGCTTGTGAGTCTATAACTAAATCTGTTTGAGTAGTCGGATATCTTTAAATGATGTTCGCTGCGATTCTCCCATTCCCAAACTAGAACGCCACTGTTTGCGGCACCTATCCATAGATCTCCGTCGGTGTCTTCAAAAAAACTCCACACGAGGGTAGAGACTTTTGAGCTTTTATTCTCGCCCGGTAAAGGTATCTTTTTGAACGTGCCTGCAACTTCATCAAAAATAGCCAAGCCGTTTTCAGTTCCAATATAAATTTCCCCAAGGCTATCCTGGAAAATATCGATCACGCGGTCGCTAGGTATGCTGCTTGAGTTGCTACTGTCGTGAGTGTATTTCATGAAGCCCGTTTCGTCGGCTCTGAGAACATTTAGACCGCCTTCATATGTACCTACAATCAGCTTTCCTGATCTGCTACGAAGTATTGATGTCACGCCAGCAGCTCCGATTGTGTGGGGCTGTTCAGTATCTGGTAGATAATTCGTTGAAGTGCTGGTTTGTAGGTCCACTCGAGTGAGTCCGGAATCGAAGGTCCCGACCCACAGTACATCACCATCCTCTTCACTTAATAAGCTCATAACTCTCGCAGAGCTCAAGCTTGGTTTTGTGTACTCATTTAAGGTCAATAAAGATATATTTTCCCTGTCTATTAGAGTCAAGCCATTATCGGTTCCGACCCATAGATTGCTTCCTCTTTCTGAGAAAGCATTTATGGAATCGCTCGGTAGAGAAGTATTTCCTGTGTTAACGGTCTCGAACAGTGTGGGTGTAACTGAAACCACCCCATAGAGTGATCCAAGCCATATTGTTCCATCATTCGATTTTATTATTTCACGAACTGCCGGCGTCCCCTTCGTTAAGGTTGTTGATCCAAGTTCGCGTATTAATCCAGTCGCTACGTTATAGCTAAATAACCCCTCATCAGTTCCAATCCAAAAATCGTTTGGTGTGTTTTGTAGAACTGAATAAACGAATCGACTCGGTTCTTGTCGCGTGGAGCCGCCCCAGATTCGCTGTACGACACTTTTAGTTTGGGTGTTGACGATAGCTACGCCGATATTAGATGTCACCCATAGTAGCCCTGCGCTATCTTTGTGTACCCCAGTGAGTTGCGCGAAATTTTGATCCGCACTAAACAATTCAAATGGACTCAATCGGTCGAGTATCTGACCTTGGTCACTGATCTGGATGAGTCCCGCGGATGTAGTAGCTGCCCATACACCAACGTCTGCTTCTGCAAACCCTGTCACTACGCCGATGGACGAGATCGATACTTGCTTTTGCGGCAGGAGAGAGATATGCCCTGTTTCATCAATTGTACTGATTGAATTCTCATGTCCAACCCAGACAGTTCCTTTTGGAGTAGAAAAAAGGCTATAGATTTCCGGAGGGGGGTTGGTATCGTTTTCTTTGGCAGAAGGGATTGATGAGAAGGTATTGGTGGATCTGTCATAGCTGTTAACTCCACCACCTCTGGTGCCGATAAGTATCTGTCCGCTGGTGGTTTCTACAATCGAATTGATGTAACCAGATGTTAAAGAGTATTCGTCATTGGGATCATAGAAATGGCTGGTTGTTTTTGTTCCAGTGTAGACATGTACACCTTCTTGTGTTCCGACCCAAAGCTCCCCGGTTGATGCCTGCAAGATGGCATTTACGGTTTTCTGTGGTAGCTGCTCAGAGAATTCTGCGAGCTGGAAATTGTATGAGGTGGGCCGAGCTGCTTGTCCGGTGGTGACGAAAAGAAAGGCGAGGAAACCCAGAACAATGCGGCAAGTATAGTGGGGGCGCATGTGTCACGACTAAAAGCGGATGTGCCTCCTAGTCTAAGACATCATTCGGTTGTGGGCTACAGATCGTGAATTGGTGGGCACTGGATCGACGCTAAACGAGGGGCGAGCTTGGGTTCGAAATTTCAACCCAAGCCCGCAGGCAGGTCCCTCGTCCTTTTTTGAAAGCAGAGGCTGAGCACTGCTTTGTAGAATGGCGGTGCTGCTCTTACCTGATGCCCCACTTGTAAGTGTTGTGCTGAGCAGAGGATCGGATTCCCCACTTGTAGGCCTTCTGCTCAGTGGCGGATCGAATACCCCACTTGTAGGCGTTCTGCTCAGCAGCCGAACGGATTCCCCACTTGTAGGCCTTCTGCTCAGTGGCGGATCGAATACCCCACTTGTAGGCGTTCTGCTCAGCAGCCGAACGAATGCCCCACTTGTAGGCGTTCTGCTCAGCAGCGGATCGAATGCCCCACTTGTAGGCGTTCTGTACAGCAGCTGATCGGATGCCCCACTTGTAGGCGTTTTGCTCAGCAGCGGATCGAATGCCCCACTTATAGGCTGACTGCTTGATAGCGGAGTCAGCGGCAAGTGCGGCAGAGTCTGAACCTGCTGAGGTTGCAGCAACATAATTCACCTCGGCTCCAGCCTTGGGTGCCGGCTTCTTCGCTGTAGGAACGGTCGACCGTTGGTGCGTGCGCTGCCACTTGTAACCTGGTCCATAGGTCTGGCCAAAGAGCATGTCTTTCGCAACGACCGCTTGTATACTTTGTTCTTCAGTATTTTGGGCGTTCACCGCCGAAATTGACATCACCGTCGCCAAAAATAAAGCGCCAGTACTGTTGATAGGTAAGACTTTCATTTCACCACGCCTGCCTTCGTAGTTGGTTACACAAAGCGCCAGACCTCAGGTCCGGCCACATCGGATTTATTCCCGATGCCTTCAATGCACACTCTAGGCGTGGTGTTTCTATTAAAGGAGGTGTGGGTATGCCCCGTTTGGGGCACCTTGTGCTACGGGGTTTGTTCCGCGACTTTTCTCATTCGCTCTTGCTCCACTTCAAAACGAAGGGGCCAGTTAATTGGATAGGTTGGCGGTTGGGAGTCGAGTCGCTCCAGATGTTCACGGATACCCCAGCGCAAACCCGGCACAGGCCCTTCCTGCGTAGGTGGTTCTGCCACCAGAGTTTCCGCCCCCGGAAGGGATGGAGGTGCCTGGTCGCTAAACACTGCTGGCCCCTGGTAATGGTCTCGGCCTGTAATGTCCTCTTCAAGGTTGAGTAGGTTCTGCTCGCAGGACTTATCTCCGATGGTGATGGCGCGAAGAACACTTGCGCGTCCTTCGCCTTGAGTGAAAGGTGAGTAGGCGAGGCGTCCGTCTTCGCTGATAGCCGGTTCAGCGCTGGTTATGAGCATGCACTTCAGATTGTTATTACTGAGTTCGGGTTCCAACTGAAGCATGAGTGCTGCGAGACCCGAAACCACCGCTGTGGCCTGGGATGATCCGGTCATCACGAATTCTCCCGTGCCAAGAACATACTCGGGGAACTGCTTCTCCAGCGTCGACCCGGGGCGTACATAACCCGCCATATGTCCCCCAGGCGCAACGAGGTCGGGCTTTATGTGTCCCGTGGGGGTCGGGCCCCTGGAAGAAAAATCGGGGATGTAGTCGTCGTCGCGTGTATTTTCGGTCCATGAGTCTGTAAATGCGCCAACGGTCATCAGGTACGGCAGATTGCCCGGCGATCCCACGGTCATGGGCTCCGGTCCTTCGTTACCGGCAGCCGCGGCAATAAAGATGCCCGCTTGCCAGGCACGCATGAGGGCCTGATTTACAGGGTCCTCCCAGTAAGGCCAGCGAGGTCTGGCCGCAAAGGACAGATTAAGCACCTTTATATTGAACCTTTCACGGTTGTCCACGATCCACTGGACGCCACGTATCAGATCAAGAAAACCCGCCTCGCCACTTTCACCAAAGGCCTTCACAACAACGATGCTGGTATCGGGCGCAATCCCACGATAGCTGGGTTTTGTGGCGCCAGGCCGGGTAACGGGGCCGCTGCGGGCCAGTACGCTGGTCATATGGGAGCCATGACCGCTCTCGTCAAATGCCACATCCACCTCGGTGCCTTTTATGGCGTCAAACCTCGCAATCACGCGGTGCTCGCCATGGGTATTCAGCGCCAGTTCGGAATTGTCCTCCCAGAGGCCTGAGTCCAGAACTGCCACGGTCACACCCTTACCCGTAATGCCGTGGCTGTGGAGCTTGGCGGCACCACTGACTTCAGCGAAGTAGCTGTCCCGCGCATAGTCATCGTAACGAGGTGGAAGCCGGGTCTCGCAATCAGCTCCGGCGCTGGCGCGCAACGAGATCGCCTTTCTCAAGGCAGGTTGATTGTCGGGTGGGATGGCAAACGTCAGGCTGATACGGAGGTATTCGCCAGCCCCAATGGTCTGCTGCAGCGCCAGTTGTCGGCCGCCTTCGGGTGTTGTGGTCTGCTGCAGTTCAAGCGGGCGCTCGTCTACAGCAGCGGTAAGCAGCGCGGGAATGCCATCGTTCAATTCAAGGGTTAGCCGATCGAGCGTCAGCGCCTCGTCACCCTTGTTGAACAACTCCCAGGTTGCCTCAGACCTGCTCCAGTGAAGTTCAATGCTCCCGACCAGACCGCACCCATCCTGCGTCAGCAGGGGCGTATCAGGCTCCCACGCAAGATCATCAATGACCCGCGTGATTCCCGTTGTTGTGTCGGTCACCCGATCCAGTTGCGGTCGCAGGAGGGTCGCTCCGATCGCATTAACGATGGGCAGTTGGTGAGTCACCGTGCCGCCAGCGTCAGTAACCGCCTTCGCAATGCTGGCGATATCGTCGCCCTGGAGCATGACCGTTAACGGTGAATCGGTGCATGCGTAGCTCGCATGACCGGCCAGCATCACCAAGAGACCACCGTGCCGCAATAAAGCCTTTACGCGACGTAGATAGCGCACCGGCGGCATCAGGCTGATTTGCTGGTATCGCGGGCGCGCTGTATCTGTGAGGAGTAGTCGCGGCGGGTTGCTTCGGGTACTGCTTCAGGAAACAGCGGCCGCTCGAAATAGTAGCCCTGCATGAGGTCGCAGCCGCGTTCCGCAAGATACGCAAGCTGTTCTTCGGTTTCGATGCCTTCGGCAATCGAGCGCATATTCAGCGCTTTGGACAGCGCGATGATGGCGTCGACGATAGCCGCGCCATCGGCAGTGTTCATATCGGCGACAAAGCTCTGGTCGATCTTCAGTGTGTTGATGGGAAAACGCCGCAGATAGCTGAGAGACGAATACCCGGTGCCAAAATCGTCCACGGCAAGGTCCAGTCCTAGGGACTTGAGCTGAGACAGCTTGGTAATGTTGCTCTCGCCGTCGGTCATGATTGCGCTTTCGGTCAACTCGAGTTCGAGACGCTCTGCATTCATGCCCGAGCGCTCAAGAAAGCCGCGAATGTAATGAAGCAGGTCGGGTTGATTGAACTGCAAAGGAGAGATGTTCACGCAAACGCGAAAGCTGTCCAGGCCCAGTTCATCCCAGTAAGTGCAGTGACGCGCGACTTCGTTAAGAACCCATTCACCCAGTTCGATAATCTGCCCCGTGCGCTCGGCAACGGGTATGAAGTCGCCGGGTGAGATCATGCCGCGTTCGGGATGACGCCAGCGAACCAGTGCCTCCAGGCTTACAACGCTGCCGGTAAGTACCTCGACCTGAGGCTGATAGTGCAGTTCCAACTGATTATTACGCATGGCATCGCGTAGATCCTCTTCGAGCTTGAGCTGCTCGACGGACCGCGCGTTCATTTCTTCGTTGTAAAAGCGGTAGCAGGATCTGCCATCAGCCTTGGCAGCGTACATTGCGGTGTCAGCGTTGCGCACAAGGCTGTCTGCGTTTTCGCCGTCCTGCGGGTACATGGCAATACCGATGCTGGGCGTTACCACGGGGTTGTGAGTTTGCAGGGGGATCGGCTCCGAAAGACTCGTCATAATCCGGCGCGCAATGCGTTCGACATCATCGGTGCTCAGCACATCCGCAAGCACCACAGTGAATTCGTCACCACCCAGGCGCGCGATCTCGGTCGATGCGCCGTTATCTACCGTGGGATCGTTTTCCGCACTGTTTTCGGTGTAGTAGCTGATTGCATCGTCTTCACGCAATTCGTTGATCAGGCGCTTGGATATTTCTACCAGCAGGCGGTCACCGCGGCCGTGGCCGATGGAGTCGTTGATGCGTTTGAAATTATCGAGGTCGATGAACAACAGTGCGGCATAGCTGTCGTGACGTTGCGCACGCTTTAGTATGCGGTTCAGCTGCTCATTGAAGCTGCGGCGGTTGGGCAGGCTGGTCAGTGGATCAAAGTACGCCAGATACCGAAGCCGGTCCTCCTGTCGCTTGAGCACATGAAAGGCGTTGCTCGCCCGCAGCATGTACTGCACGTCGCGCCCCAGCAGAGACCAGTTCACCGGTTTGGTTTTGTACTGCGTGGCGCCGGCGTTGAAGCCGTCGTCGATCGATTTGCGATCGTCGGAGCCCGTGACGATCATGATCGGGATGTTCTCGCCCTGGGGCATCTGGCGGATTCGCTGGCAGACTTCCAGGCCCGTCATGCCCGGCATTTCGACGTCGAGAAATATCAGGTCGGGACGCTCGCGAACAAACGCATCCAGTGCTTCATGGCCGTCGGCAGCTTCCACCACCAGCATGCCTTCGGCTTCAAGGCACTGGCGCGACAGCAAGCGCACGTTCATGTCGTCGTCGGCGACGAGAACCTTGGCTCGCTGGGTGATTGATTCGCTTTCTTGGGACATTCGGACTGGAGGAATCTCAGTGGCATGCAAGGCTATCACTGTGCTCTGGCTATGCCCAGCGAAAACCGTTCCAGCCGCTGTTTGCCGCTGTGGCCTGTGCTAACATTTTCTGTTTACTTTTTCTGCAGGTTCCCCATGACAATTGCGTCCGACCGGCTGCAAGCGATTCGCGAGCAGGTGCAGCATCATTTGGATCAGGCAGAGCCCGAACCCCTGTCTCCCGAGCGCAAGCTGGAACTCGAAGAGCGCATCCGCGATCAGCTGAAGGCCCACAATGCGGTGATCGTGGCGCATTACTACACGGCGCCCGAGATTCAGGCCCTGGCCGAAGCAACGGGTGGCTGCGTCTCGGATTCGCTGGAGATGGCGCGTTTCGGCCACGATCACGATGCCGACACGCTGATTGTTGCCGGTGTGCGGTTCATGGGTGAGACAGCCAAAATTCTCACGCCGGACAAGCGTGTACTGATGCCCACGCTCGAGGCGACCTGTTCACTGGACCTGGGGTGCCCGGCGGACGAGTTTTCTGCCTTCTGCGATCAGTATCCGGATCGCCAGGTCGTGGTTTACGCCAATACCTCAGCCGCCGTGAAGGCGCGTGCAGACTGGGTCGTGACCTCCAGTATCGCCCTTGATGTGGCGGAGCACCTCGCGGATCAGGGGCAGAAGATTATCTGGGCCCCCGATCGCCACCTCGGCGATTACGTTCGGCGCGAAACCGGTGCTGATATCGTCATGTGGGACGGCGCCTGCATTGTGCACGAGGAATTCAAGGCCCGGGCGCTGCTGGATTTAAAGCGGGTCTACCCCGACGCGGCGATTCTGGTGCACCCCGAGTCACCGGCGAGTGTCATCGAGCTGGCTGACCGGGTGGGTTCGACCAGCCAGATCATCAACGCGGCAATCGAAATGGACAATCCCCAGTTCATCGTTGCGACGGATCAGGGCATTTTTTACAAGCTGCAACAGCAGGCGCCCGACAAGCAGTTCATCATTGCGCCAACGGCGGGGAATGGCGCGACCTGCCGCAGTTGCGGCAATTGCCCGTGGATGGGTATGAATGATCTCGAAACCCTGGCCACGGTTTTCGATCGCGACGACAACGAGATTTTTGTGGATCGGGAACTTGGTGAGCGAGCCATGCGTCCGCTCAGGCGCATGCTGGAGTTCTCAGGCAAGCGGCGCGCGGCCTGATTGTCAGGACTCCAGCAGTTCCCGCATGCGGGCAACATCGGTCAGGCGCTGATTGATTCTGGCACCGGTCGTGTAATCGTTGCCCACAAGTTTGAGGGCGTGGCGCAGCTGTTTTTCTGCTTCATCAAGTACCCCATTTAAAATGAAGTACTCGGCTCGAGCTTCGTGTAGTCCTTGAATATTGCCCGCCAGTCCCCGGACCTCCGCCAGTAGATACCAAAGATAGGGATCATTGGCTTTACGCTTGCTCTGCTCGGCAAGTACCTGTTCTGCAACATGGGACTGCTGGTCCTGCATCAGGGCTTCGGCGTAGGTGATGGTCAGGGGGTGATTGCCCGGGCTCAACCTGAGGCGCGCCGCGAGTTTTTCGGCCGCCTTGTGCGGGTTGTTGCGAGCCATTTCGATGCGGGCGTCGGCGATGATGTACTCCAGTCGGTCCGGCTCTGCCGCCCACAGCGAGTCCAGTTCCAGCGCTGCTTCATCGGGTCTACCCGCATCGGTGAGCGCTATCACCAGGCCGTAGCGGGCAGCGGTGGTGGAGCGGGGTGAGCCCTCTAACTGCTTGCGAAAGGCGGCCACCGCTTCTTCGGGCGTATCAGACAGCTGATTCATCACCCGTGCCCGCATAAGCTGGTAATCGAGGTTGGTGGGCCGAATTTTTTTGGGGTACTGCCGAGCCCGGTTGCGCGTGTCTGCGATACGGTTTTCTGACAGGGGGTGGGTGCGCAGGAACTCGGGCACGCGACTACCGGTGGCATAGCGTGAGGCCTGCAGCATGCGCTCAAACATTGTCGAGGCGGCGTGAGGGTCCATGCCAGCCTCCACAATCGTCTGCATCGCTACGCGATCAGCCTCAGCCTCGTTACTGCGAGAGTATCGCAGGGCCTGGTCCTGGGCGGCGGCCTGCGCCGCCGTCAGCGCCGCCATGCCGGCATCGCCGCCCGCCGTGGCCATCAGTACAAAGCCCGCCAGCATGGCCGCCAGGGTCAGGGGTTGCTGGTTTTTCTGAAACTCCACCCGGCGCGAAAAATGTCGTTGGCTGAGGTGGGCGATCTCATGAGCGATTACCGTTGCCAGTTCGTCTTCGGTCTGGGCGTGCAGTAGCAGTCCGTTGTGGATCCCGATCACGCCTCCGGGAACGGCAAATGCATTGATCGTGCGGTTGTTGACGACCACCAGCTCAAGGCGCCGGTCCTGCAGTTCGCTGTGGGTGACCAGGCGAAAGATCAAATCTTCGAGATAGGCAAACAGCAGCGGATCGTCAACGGTGTTGACCTGGCTGCGAAAGTAGCGCAACCAGGCCCGGCCCAGCTTGTGCTCGTACTCTGAAGAGAAAAGGCTGGTGCTCGACTCGCCGAGATTGGGCAGCTTGAGATTCTCGACCGCCCGCACCGGTGCCGCCGTGAGGGCGGGCACCATCAGAAGCAGGGCGCTGAGTACCCAGGCGCAATAGCGATTTACTGGGAGGGTGGACAAGGTTATTCCGTGTGAGTTGGAGGCGGTCATGAGCATGCAGTATTCTACGCGAGGTTGGCCCCGCAGGACCTGTCAGGTCAGCTTTTATCCTTGGACGCCCGCCGAGGCGGTTAGTTCGGCGGTTCGGGAACTCCGTGGCTCCGGTGTAAGTTGGCATATAGCGAGCATGAGGCAATGTTCGAAGATCAGACAGAAACGATAAACGAGTTTCCCGTCGACCTGGTCGTGGATGCCCGCGGCCACCGCTGCCCCATGCCCCTGCTCATGGCGAAGCGCGGATTGAATACGCTGGACCCTGGCCAACTGCTGGCCCTGCAGGCCACGGATCCTGGTTCGCGGCGGGACTTTGAGATTTTTGCCCGTCAGAGCGGTCACGAACTGCTTCGAGCTGACGATGTCGAAGAAGGCTACTATTTCTTACTGAGGAAACGCTGACCGTGCTCGAGATCTTCCACAAGTGGTATGAACGCTACCTGTTCGAAGAAGAGTCGGTGCTGCTGCTCGTTCTTCTGCTTCTGTCGCTGATACTGCTGGCGACCATCGGCGACATTCTGGCTCCTCTGCTCGGGGCGATTGTACTCGCCTATCTCGTTCAGGGCGTAGTGAACCTGCTCTGTCGCCTTGGATTGCCACCCTGGCTGGGATTTTCGATTGCGTTTTTGGGGTTCATGGGCGCTTTCTTCGCTGTGCTTCTGGGTCTGGTGCCCCTGGTTTGGCGGCAGTCCATCGGCCTGATCGCCGAGGTGCCGCGCATGGTGGAGCAGGGGCAGGATCTGCTGGTGGTTCTGCCGCAACGCTACCCGGAACTGTTCAGCCAGGCACAGATTGACCAGCTTCTGGCGGGTGTCCAGGGAGAAATCGCTGGCCTCGGTCAGCGCATTGTGACGCGTACCCTGGCGGGCATCCCAGGCTTTTTCACGGTGCTGGTGTACATGGTTCTGATCCCCATCATCGTGTTCTTTTTGCTCAAGGATCGCGAGCAGATCACGCGCTGGCTGGCGTCCTTTCTCCCTGAGAAACGCCCGTTGCTGGACCGGATCTGGGCCGAGATGAACGTACAGTTCTCCAACTATGCCCGGGGCAAGATGGTCGAGATCATCATTGTGGGTGCGGTGAGTTACGTCAGCTTTACCGGACTGGGGCTTCGCTACGCGGCGTTACTGGGCCTGCTAGTGGGCCTCTCGGTGATCATCCCCTACATTGGAGCGTTCCTGGTTACCGTACCCGTCGCGGCGGTCGCCCTGTTTCAGTGGGGAGTGAGTTCGGAATTCTATTGGGTCGTTGCGGTCTATGTGGTTATACAGATGCTGGACGGTAATGTGCTCGTGCCCCTGCTGTTTTCTGAAGCGGTCAACCTTCACCCGGTAGCAATCATTGTTGCCGTCCTGTTCTTTGGTGGTATCTGGGGTTTGTGGGGGGTGTTCTTTGCCATTCCCCTGGCAACCCTGATCAAAGCGGTTATCAACGCCTGGCCAAAACGAGAGGCTGCGGCGGAATCTGTGCCTTCGGAGTAGTTTTATGTCGGTCTTTTTCAACGCGACGGTGGCTGCGCGCTGCAGCCTGTTGCTTGTGTTTCTTCTCAGCGCCTGCGCTGCGAATTCTCCCGAGGACGCCGCAGGTATCGTGGCGCCGGTACAGAGCCCCAACGATAGTTTTAGCTATCGCCTGTTGACGCTCAACAATGGCCTCAAGGCCTTGTTGATTTCTGACCCTGATACTCCCAAAGCAGCGGCTTCCCTGGACGTGCATGTCGGCAGCGGCGACAACCCCGCGGGGCGCGGGGGATTGGCTCATTTTCTGGAGCACATGTTGTTCCTTGGCACCGAAAAATACCCCGATGCCGCTGAATACGAACGCTACATCACTGAGCATGGCGGAACGCGGAACGCCTACACCAGTTTCGAACACACGAACTACTTTTTTGATATCGACGCCGAGCATCTCGAGCCGGGACTGGATCGCTTCGCCCAATTTTTTATTGCCCCTACCTTCGATGCGCAATACGTCGAGCGTGAGCGCAACGCCGTTGAAGCCGAGTATCAGATGGGACTCAAAAGCGATTCTCGTCGCGGTCTGGACGTGCTGCAAACCAGCATGAACCCCGAGCATCCCTTCAGTCAGTTTGCCGTGGGCAGCCTTGAGAGCCTCGCCGATCGTGAAGGCTCCCCGGTGCGCGATGAGTTGATTGAGTTCTATGAGCGCTATTACTCCGCCGACAATATGCGCCTGGCGATTATGGGGCGTGAGTCGCTTGATGAACTCGAAGCGCTGGTGACCTCGATCTTCGCCAGCGTGCCGGAACGCGACGTCACCATGGCTGAAATTGAGGAACCCATTTTTATTGAGGCACAGCTGCCGATGTTGCTGAAGGTGAAGCCCATGGGGACCCAGCGTCAGCTTCAGCTCAATTTTGCTATTCCAGATTTTCGCGCTGCCTACCATGCCAAGCCCATGGCCTATATCTCGAATCTCGTGGGGCATGAAGGGCAGGGCAGCCTGTTGTCGGCGCTCAAGGCTCGTGGTCTTGCAGACGGGCTGTCCTCGGGCACCGGGCTGGAATGGCGCGGGGGTGCGTTGTTCTCCGTGACAGTGTCGCTTACCGAGCAAGGTGTGAAGGACTATGAGGCAGTGCTCGGCGAAACCTTCGCTTACCTCGACATGCTGCGTTCAGAGGCGCCCAAAGAATGGATTTATGCCGAGCAGTCGGCGCTGGCGGAGCAGGCGTTTCGGTTCCGCGAGCCCTCTGCACCCATAGGCTATGTCAGCTCCCTGAGCCGCAACATGCACTACTACCAGGATCCGGATGTCCTGCGCGGACCTTACATGATGGAAGCGTTCGATCGCGAAACGATCGAGCAGGCCCTGGCGTTGCTGACTCCCTCGCGAGCGCAGGTGGTGCTGACCGCACCCGAAGTCACGACGGACGGGCGCTCGCCGTACTATGAAGTGCCTTTTTCCCGCCTGGGTCCCGAGGCACTGATGGTGTCGCGCTGGCAGGCTCCTGCCAGCGGCGAGTTGCATCTCCCCTCACCTAACAAGTTCATCGCCGAGGACCTGGAGCGGGTGACCCTGGACCCGGCCAATCCACGCACACCTGAACTGCGCGTGGACACGCCAAGGCAGCGCATCTGGTTCCGTCAGTCTGAGGAGTTTCGCGTGCCACGAGGGGCGCTATACCTCAGCTTCCGCTCTCCCCTGGTAGCGGCGACGGCCACGGATCACGCTGCGTCCTCGCTCTACACGCGTATGGTCACCGACGCCATGAATGAATACACCTATCCAGCGTTGCTCGCGGGACTGGGATTCAATTTCTATCGGCATTCCCAGGGCATCAGCATGCGTATCAGCGGCTACAGCGACAAGCAATTTGCCTTGCTGGACGAGCTGCTGCAGAGCATTTCGTCGCAGGCTTTTGCGTCTGATCGCTTTGAGCGATTGCGCCGCGAGATGGTGTTGCAACTGCAAAACCGTGTGGCTCGTCGCCCCACTTCACAATTGATGGATGAGCTGCGCCGGGCACTCAATCCCGGCGTGTACAGTGAGCAGGAGCTGATTGAAGCACTCGAAAAGCTGGACATAAAAGCGCTCACGGCTTTCCGTAACCGGTTCTGGGATTCAGTCCGGGCTGAGGGAATGCTCTTTGGCAACTATCAGCCCTCTGCCGTCGCAGACCTCAGTGATTCTCTTTCCAGATTCCTCGCAGACGGTGAGGGACTACCTGCCGTGGCACCTCGGGTGCTGGCCCTCGAGCCCGGTGAATCCCTGGTGCTGAGTACTGGGATTGAGCATGACGATGCAGTGGTCGCCTGGTACCTGCAGGGCGACGGCCAAAGCTGGCATGACCGCGCTATGGTCGCGCTCACGGGGCAGATCGCCCAGTCGGGATTTTTCCAACAGCTGCGCACCGAGCAGCAGCTGGGCTACATCGTCTCAAGCTTCAGCTGGCCTCAACACGATGTGCCGGCGCTCATGATGCTGGTGCAATCGCCGTCGCACGACGCGAGCGCGGTGTATCAGGCGATGGATGCGTTCCGCGACGGCCTGCCTGGCGATATCGACGAGCAGCAATTCCTACGGCATCGCCAGGCGCTGATAAACGACGTGCTCAAACCCCACAAGAACCTGGCGGAACGGGCTGAATTCTACTGGCAGTCCATCGCCGTGAGGGAATGGGACTTTGATGGCACGCGGCAGCTGGCGGATGCCCTTGAGACGATTTCTTACGAAGCGTGGCAATCGGCCTATGAGCGACTGTTTCTTCAGCGCCCTCGTTCGTTGCTGATCTATAGTGCCGGAGCAAAAGCTGCGGCGCCCGAACCGGTGGATGCCCAGCGTTTTGATGACGCCGCGGTGCTGCGCGAAGGCCATGCGGTTTATCAGATTGATTTATCCCCGCTCTAAGCCTGACGTGGGGTAGTGGCAGGGCCCGGGCCCGGGCTATATTCCGACATTAAAGTTCCTTATTGGAACCTTAATGCTCCGCCCACAGAGTTGTGGTTAAAATTCAGACAGCGTAGTATTCACCGCTAACGCCTGAGGTCACGAATATCGGCCTGCAGGTTCCAAATAAGAACCTGGTGCGGGCGGCGGTATCGAACTCGCACCCTGCTACCAAGAGGGCAGTGAGCGATGATCGAAGATTCGGACCCGCAGGAAACGCGTGAATGGCTGGATGCGCTGGACGGCGTAGTTCGCCACAGCGGCGAAGAGCGAGCCCGCCAGTTGATGATTCAATTGGCAGAGCATGCGGTGGACACCGGTGTTCGGCTTCCCACGGCGATCACGACCCCCTTTCGCAACACCATCAGTCCGGCAGAAGAAAAGCCGATGCCCGGCGACCTGTTCATGGAGCGACGAATTCGCTCACTGATTCGCTGGAATGCCGTGGCTATGGTCATGCGGGCCAACGACAACGACGATGGCCTGGGCGGACACATCTCCAGCTTCTCATCATCGGCCACGCTCTATGACGTTGGCTTTAACTATTTCTTCCGTGGCACCGATGACGGCCACCCCGGTGACCTCGTCTTCTACCAGGGGCACAGTGCGCCGGGTATGTACGCGCGCTCCTACCTCGAGGGCCGCATCACCGAAGCGCAGATGGACAACTTCCGCCGTGAGGTCGACGGCAAAGGCTTGTCTTCGTATCCCCACCCCTGGCTGATGCCCGATTACTGGCAGTTCCCCACTGTGTCGATGGGCCTGGGCCCGATCCAGGCGATTTATCAGGCGCGGGTGATGAAATATCAGTCGGACCGCGGTCTGCTCGATCACAAGGATCGCAACGTCTGGTGTTTCATGGGTGACGGGGAGTGTGACGAGCCGGAGTCCCTGGGCGCCATTTCGCTGGCGGGACGTGAGAAGTTGGGCAATTTGAACTTCGTGATCAACTGCAACCTGCAGCGCCTCGATGGGCCCGTGCGCGGAAACGGCAAAATCATCCAGGAACTCGAAGGCGTATTCCGCGGCGCCGGTTGGGATGTGATCAAGGTCATCTGGGGGCGTCGGTGGGACCCTCTGCTCGAGCGTGACGAATCCGGCATGTTGCAAAAGCGCATGGACGAGGTCTGCGACGGCGAGTTACAGAACTACAAGTTCAATGGCGGCGCCTACACCCGCGAACATTTCTTCGGCAAATATCCCGAGTCCCTGGAACTGGTTAAGAACCTGTCCGACGAAGACATCATGTACCTGAATCGGGGTGGCCACGATCCGTACAAAGTCTATGCGGCCTACGCGCGCGCCGCCGGACAGTTCGAGCGGCCCACGGTGATTCTGGCCATGACGGTCAAAGGCTATGGCACCGGCGAGGCAGGCGAGGCGAGCAACGAAACGCACTCCCTGAAGAAGCTCGATATCGAGGCGCTCAAGGCGTTCCGCGACCGTTTTGCCATCCCCATCGATGACAAGGACCTCGCTGACGTTCCGTATTACAAGCCCGACGAAAACAGTCCCGAGATGCGCTACATGCGGGAGCGTCGCAAGGAACTGGGTGGATTCATTCCAGTGCGTCGCAGCGAAGCTCAGGTGCTGCCGGTACCGGGCCTCGAGGCTTTCAGCAGCCAGACCAAGGGCAGCGGCGAGCGCAGTGTGTCGACCACCATGGCCTTTGTGCGCATGCTCTCGTCCCTGGCCAAAGACAAGGCCATTGGCCATCGCGTGGTTCCCATTGTGCCGGATGAGGCGCGTACCTTTGGCATGGAAGGCATGTTCCGCCAGCTAGGAATCTACTCGTCTGTGGGTCAGCGCTACACGCCCCATGACTCCGACCAGATCATGTTCTACAAAGAAGACATCAAGGGTCAGATTCTGGAAGAGGGCATTAATGAAGCCGGGGCGACTTCGGCCTGGCTCGCCGCTGCAACGTCCTACAGCACCAGTAATTACCCCATGGTGCCGTTCTACATTTTCTATTCCATGTTCGGTTTCCAGCGCATTGGTGACCTGGCCTGGGCCGCAGGCGACAGCCAGGCTCGGGGCTTCCTAATCGGCGCGACCTCGGGGCGTACCACGCTGAATGGCGAGGGTCTGCAGCACCAGGACGGGCACAGTCACGTGCTTGCCGGCACCATACCCAACTGTGTGAGCTATGACCCGACCTATGCCTTTGAGCTGGCGGTGATCATTCAGGACGGCATGCGGCGCATGTACGCAGAGCGTGAAAACCGCTTCTATTACATCACTACCATGAACGAGAACTATCCCCAGCCCGCCATGCCCGAAGGCGTTGAAGAAGGGATTGTGCGGGGCATGTATCGCCTGCACGAGGCCGAAAAAGGGCAACCGCAGGTGCGTCTTGCCGGAGCGGGATCGATCCTGCGCGAAGTCGAGGCGGCAGCGTTGATGCTGCGTGATGAGTTTGGCGTCGACGCCGAGGTCTGGAGTCTTCCCAGCATCAACGAACTGTACCGGGATGGTCGTGCCGCGCAGCGCTGGAACCTGCTGAATCCCGAGGCTGAGCCCCGTGTACCGTTCTTTACGCAGCAGCTCGAGGGCTCCGATGCCCCGGTAGTGCTGTCCACGGACTACATGAAGAGCTTCTCGGAACAGCTGCGAGCCTACTGCCCTGCACCGTTCTATGCCCTGGGCACCGACGGCTACGGTCGCAGTGACACGCGTGCGAAGCTGCGACATTTCTTTGAGGTGAGTCGGGAGTTCGTGGTGCTGACCGCGCTGAGAGCCCTGGCTGATGCCGGACAGATGTCCCTGTCGGACGTGAGTGCCGCCCGCGACAAGCTGGGTATCGCCGCCGACAAACTCGATCCCACCGGCGTATGAGCCGCGCTGAACCGCTAAGAGGAGAAAGCTCGTGACTCAGAAAACCGAACTCGTACCCGATATTGGTTCTGATGCTGCCGAAGTGGTGGAGATTCTGGTCAGCGTTGGCGATAGCGTCGATGTCGATCAGGGATTGATTGTGCTGGAGTCCGACAAGGCCTCCATGGAAGTTCCCTCGTCCGTCGCTGGCACTGTTGTAGAAGTGCTGGTGAAAGAGGGGGACGAATTGTCCGAAGGCGGCGAAGTCGCCGTTATCGAAGTGGCTGGGGGCGCCGATGCAGGGGCGGCCCAGTCCGAAGCAGAAAACGCCACTCCGAAAACCAGCACCGAGTCGGAGCAAGCCTCCTCGACGGATGCCGCAGACTCGGCCGCTGATGTTACAGCGGATAACGACGGTCCCAAGGACGAAGAAGCAAGCACCAACCGAGATGTGACGGTGCCCGATATCGGCACCGACGACGCCGTCGATCTCGTCGAAATTTCCGTCGCCGTTGGTGATAGCGTGGAAGAGGGCGACACGCTCGTTGTGCTTGAGTCCGACAAGGCTTCCATGGAGGTGCCCTCGCCCGCCGCGGGTGTTGTCGAGGCACTGCGGGTACAGGAGGGCCAGCAGGTCTCGCAGGGCGATGTGTTACTTGTGCTAAGCGGTGCCGCTGCGGAACCGGCTTTGAGCACCAAATCGCCGGAATCGGAGTCCCCCGACACTGGCGCAGCGGCCTCGGAAGACGTGGCGACCCCCACTCCGGCGCCCGCCAAGGCGTCAGACAGTTCGGCTGGCTCAGGCAGTACCTCGGGTTCCGCTGCAGCGAGCGGTGAGGTCTACGCAGGCCCCGCCGTGCGCAAGCTCGCTCGCGAGTTTGGCGTTCCGTTGATGGATGTGCGCGGTACGGGACCAAAAGGTCGCATCGTCAAAGAGGATCTGCACGAATTCGTAAAACGCCGTCTCGATCGGCCCGCAGGCGCCGGCAGCATGGCGGGTATTCCCGAAGTGCCCGAAGTGGACTTTGCCGCCTTTGGCGACGTCGAGGTGGTGGAGCGTAGCAGGATCGACAAGGTCACCGCCGCCAATATGCAGCGCAGCTGGCTCAACGTGCCCCATGTCACCCAGTTTGACGATGCGGATATCACCGAGCTCGAAGCCTTCCGCAAGTCCCTGCGCGACGAAGGCGAAAAACGGGGCACACGCATCACGCCGGTCCCGTTCCTGCTCAAGGCCTGCGCCGTGGCCCTGTCCCGCCACGAAAAAATCAACGCGTCGCTGTCTGATGGTGGCGACACCCTCACGCTCAAGCGCTACGTGCACATCGGCATGGCAGTGGATACGCCCGCCGGCCTGGTCGTCCCCGTCATCCGCGATGTGAACCAGAAGAGTATCTGGGATCTCGCTGCAGAGGTTCTTGATCTCGCCGCGCGGGCCCGTGATCGCAAACTGAAGCCCGCAGAGATGCAGGGCGCAGGCTTTACGATCTCCAGCCTGGGGGCCATCGGCGGTCGTGGCTTCACGCCGATCGTCAACACACCGGAAGTTGCGATTCTCGGCGTCAGCCGCGCGCAGACGCAGCCGGTGTGGGACGGCAGTGCATTCCAGCCCAGGCTTCAGCTGCCCCTGTCCCTGTCTTATGATCACCGGGTGGTCAATGGTGGCGACGCAGGGCGATTCCTCACGGAGCTCTGTGAGTTGCTCGGTGATATTCGCAGGTTAGTGCTCTGACAGAAAACCACGGCAGCGACAGTACGTCGGACTGGCGAGAACATTTTCTCGCCCGTCATCGCCTGCCGGATAGCTTTCTTGCTACGGCACGGGAATTCTACGATCCCCTGGTGCGGCGACTGGAGGTCGCCGCACGGGAGGCAGGGGGCACGCTCTTTGTTGCGCTCAACGGTAGCCAGGGCTCGGGAAAAAGCACCCTCTGTGCCTACCTGTGCGCAGCCCTTGAGTCTGATGCAGGCCTCAAAGCCGTCAGTCTGTCGCTGGACGATGTCTATCTCACGCACGCAGTGCGCCAGCGCCTGGGCGAACGCGTGCACCCGCTGTTGCGAACGCGGGGTGTTCCCGGTACCCACGACCTGGATTTGCTCGAGCGGACCCTGGACCAGCTCGGCGCCACCACCGTCGGCACGGTAGCCGTACCGCGCTTCGACAAGTCCGTCGATGATCGTCATCCCCGCGAGCGCTGGAGCGAGGTGACAACGCCGCTGGATGTCGTACTCCTGGAGGGCTGGTGCCTGGGAACTTCAAGCGTCGCTGATCAGGAGCTTGAGTCGCCCCTGAACGACCTCGAGCGCCTGGAAGATACCGATGGCACCTGGCGCCGGTATGTGAATTCGCAGCTTCGCGAGCACTACGAAGCGCTGTACGAGCGAATGGATTTCTGGGTGATGCTGGCGGCTCCCGGCTTCGAAACGGTACTGCGTTGGCGTACAGAGCAGGAGCACAAGCTCGCCCAGGCGGTGCAGGGGCGCGGCGACGGCCTGATGAGCGATCAGGCCCTGCAACGATTCGTTGCGCATTTCGAGCGCTGCACGCGCCAGTGCCTGGCCACGCTGCCGGCGCAGGTGGATGTACTGCTGCAACTCGATGGTGAGCGACGGATTGTGTCTTCCCGAGGACTGGAGAGCCCGGCATGAGTGCGGTACAGCTGGTAGTGACGGACCTGGACGGTTCATTGCTGGATCATCACGACTACAGTTACGCCCCGGCTCTGCCTGTGCTGCAGGTGCTCGAGGAGATGCGCGTTCCCGTGGTGTTTGCCTCAAGCAAGACCCGCGCAGAGATGCTCGCGTTGCGAAAGGAACTGGGGAACGAGCATCCGTTTATCGTCGAAAACGGTGCCGCCGTGTTGATTCCCGAAGGCTATTTTCTCAAGGCGCCAGAGCACACGGAGCTGCGCGACGGGTACTGGGTGCGTGAACTTGCACCGCCTCGGCAGCAGTGGGCAGCGCCGCTGGCCGCGCTGCGTGCGTCGATGCCAGGCGCCTTTGAGGACTTTGCGTCGGCAGGCACCGAGGGCATCGTTGCCATGACGGGCCTGAGCGTTGAGAAGGCTGCGCTGGCGAACGAGCGGGAGTACAGCGAACCGGTGCAGTGGCGCGGTGACGACGACGGCCTTGAGGCCTTTCTGGCCACGCTGGACGACGCCGGAGCGAGGGTCCTCAAGGGAGGGCGTTTTTACAGCGTGGCCGGAGATTGCGACAAAGGGCAGGCCCTGGCCTGGCTGCGCGAGCAGTACAGACTAGCGGCGAGTGCCGCGGCTGTTTATGATCTTGCTGTCGGCGACGGCGCAAACGATGTGCCGATGCTGGAGATCGCCCACCGGGCGCTCGTGATCCCCGCTCCTGATCGTCCCCTGCCCGCGCTGACGCGCGACGAGGGCGTCATTGTCGGAGAAGGCATGGGCCCCGTTGCCTGGGCCTGGGGGGTGCGTGAGTGGTTGCGTAGCCTGTATCAAACGCCTGAGGAGCGGTAAACATGGCGGATTTTTATCAGAACGGCATCATCACGACCCTGCACAACCTGTCGAATCGGCCGCTGGAGGAGCTCGAAACAGAGCTCGTCGAGTTCTCAAAAGACCGTCCCCTCGGCCTGCTGTTGCCGTCCCTGTACTCCGAGCTCGAGGGCGAGGCGCTGCCGCGCATTGTTGATCACCTGGAGCAGGTGCCTTATCTCAAGCAGATCGTTATCGGCCTGGATTGCGCCGATGAGCAGCAGTACCGCGATGCGCTCAAGTTTTTCTCGCGTCTACCCCAGCCCCATCGCGTGCTGTGGAACGACGGTCCGCGCCTGCGCGCCATCGACGCGGAACTGCGTTCCCTGGATCTCGCGCCTCGTGAAGAGGGTAAGGGCCGCAACGTCTGGTATTGCATGGGATACATTCTCGCGGCGAATCAGGTCGAGTCTGTCGCGCTCCACGACTGCGACATCCTCACCTACGAACGTACTCTGCTGGCGCGCCTGATCTACCCCGTCGCCAATCCGCGCTTCAATTACGAGTTCTGCAAAGGGTTTTATGCGCGTGTCGCCGACGGCAAGATCAATGGGCGTGTCAGCCGCCTACTGGTGACGCCGCTGCTCCGAGCGCTTAAAAAGACCATGGGCGATGTGGAGTACATCGAGTACATGGACAGCTTCCGCTACCCGTTGGCGGGGGAGTTCTCATTCCGCCGCGACGTGCTGAATGATCTGCGCATTCCCAGCGACTGGGGACTCGAGATCGGCGTACTGTCAGAGATGTACCGCAACTACGCGAACAACCGCCTGTGCCAGGTGGATATTGCCGACCGCTATGATCACAAGCACCAAAAGCTGTCCGCCGAAGATGCCTCGGCGGGGCTCTCGCGCATGTCCATCGACATCAGCAAAGCCCTGTTCCGCAAACTCGCCACGCGCGGCGTGGTGATCAGCACCGAGAGCTTCCGGTCGCTCAAGGCCAGCTATTACCGCATTGCCCTGGATTTTGTAGAGACCTACCACAACGACGCGGTGATGAATGGTCTGACCTACGACCTGCATTCCGAGGAGCGGGCGGTCGAACTGTTTGCCGAGAACATCATGAAAGCCGGCGAAGCCTTTCTTGACCGTCCCATGGAGCGGCCCTTTATTCCCAGCTGGTCCCGTGTGACCAGCGCCATGCCCGATATCCTCACGCGCCTGCGCGAGGCGGTAGAAGAGGACTCCGCGGAGTATGCAGCCGGTTGAGCCCCCTTCGGGGGATCCAAACGCGACACCGGCGCTGCTGCGTCGCGTCGCGCACCAGTTGGCGTCGGTATACGGCGATGGTGACGTCGACCTGGCGATAGAGGCGCTGGCCGATGAATTGCTCGCGATCATGCGCATCGAGCCGGATTGCCCTGAGCCCGAGCGCCACCGCAATCACTGGGACCAGACCGACGCCTTGGTCATCACCTATGGCGACAGCATTGTAAGGGAGGGGGAGCGTCCCTTGCAGACGCTCAAACACTGGTTGGACCGCTACGCCCAGGGCCGGCTTACCGGAGCACATATTCTGCCGTTCTACCCGTGGAGCTCCGACGACGGTTTTGCGGTGATCGACTATCTGAAGGTCAATCCACCCCTGGGGGACTGGGATGACATTCTGAGCATCGGGGCCAAGTACACCCTGATGGCGGACCTGGTCATCAATCACTGCTCGGGGTCCAGCGAGTGGTTTCAAAATTTCCTCGAGAACCGGGAGCCGGGCAAAGATTACTTTGCGACGGCGACCCCCGAGGACGACCTGTCCCTGGTGG
>JAUIMF010000118.1 GCA_030433415.1 Gammaproteobacteria bacterium
AGTCTATTTCCCGTTGGTGAGCTCGAAAAGTCCGAGGTTCGCGCCCGCGCCGAACAAGCCGGCCTGAAAACCCACGATAAAAAAGATTCCACGGGTATCTGCTTTATCGGCGAACGGCGCTTTCGCGATTTTCTACAGACCTATATTCCGGCTCAGCCTGGTGCCATCGAAACGCCCGAGGGCGAGCATCTGGGTGAGCACCAGGGACTGATGTATCACACCATCGGCCAACGCCAGGGCCTGGGCATCGGCGGTCTGGCCAGCCATGGCGAGGCCCCCTGGTACGTGGCGGGCAAAGACCTCGAGCGTAACGTGCTGTTGGTGGTTCAGGGCAATGATCACCCGGCCCTGTTCGCTTCTGCGCTTCGCGTGGGCCCGATTTTCTGGATCGACGACGAGACGCCGGCTCTGCCCCTGCGCTGCAACGGCAAAATCCGCTACCGCCAGGCGGATCAGGCGTGCACCGTGACGCCCGAGGGCGATGGTTATCATGTGATCTTCGACGAACCCCAGCGGGCCGTTACGCCCGGTCAGTCGCTGGTGCTGTACGACGGTGACCGCTGCCTGGGCGGCGGGGTGATAGAAGCGGCCCTCACCGAACGAGCACTCGCGGCATGAGCGAACTGCGGGAACAGACCATCGCCCTGGCCGGTGCGGCCCAGGCAGCAAGACTGGTGGATCAGCTGTCCAAGACCGGCAGCTATCCCATGGAATTTCTTGAATCCTCGGTCAAGAGCCTGTTTGTATTCGACCTGGACCACGCCGAAGAGTTGTACGGCGGCCTGCCTGGCGTGCGCCTGGGCCTGCAAAATCTCTGCGCCCTGCTGGCAAATACGCGCGAGAAAGAGCAGCGGGATGTCGCTCGCTATTTCTTCGGGGTCATCTACCTCGAACGCCGTTTCGCCGCCGATCAACAGATGCGTGATGTTGTACGCTCACGCCTGGAGCACGCGAGTTTTCGCGCCGAGCACTTCTCGGGCAACGTCGGCGACATCTGCCACAGTATTTCGGGCATCTACCAGGACACGTTCAGTCAGTTGCCCCGGCGGATCAAGGTGACGGGCAGTGCCCAGCATCTTGAGAATGAAAAAAACGCGGACGTCGTGCGCAGCCTGCTACTGGCCGGCGTGCGTGCGGCGTATCTGTGGCGTCAACTGGGTGGTCGACGCTGGAAGCTCGCGTTTCAGCGCCAGGCCATGCTCGGCTGCGCCCAGGAACTGTCCCGTGGTCTGGGACTTGTCTGAACCTATCGGACCCTATCGGAATTTGTGATATGCACACTCCCCTGCCCCTGACGTCCCTCACCGCGGTCACCCCCCTGGATGGTCGCTACAGCGCCAAGACACGGCCGCTGGCAGAGATTTTCAGCGAGTACGGCCTGATACGCCGTCGCGTTGCCGTCGAAACCGCCTGGTTCCTGGCGCTGTCTCGCGAAACCGAAATTCCCGAAGTGCCGCCCCTGTCCCCCGCGGCCGTGGCGGATCTGAAGGCGATTGCTGACGATTTTAGCCTGGAGGATGGCGAGCGGGTCAAAGCCATCGAATCGACGACCAATCACGACGTGAAAGCCGTCGAGTACTTCATCAAAGAACGCTTTATCGGCAATGAAGAACTCAATCGTGTCAGTGAATTCGTGCACTTTGCCTGCACGTCGGAAGACATCAATAATCTGGCCCACGCCCTGATGCTCCGCGATGGACTGCAGACCGTGCTGCGCCCGGCCATGGACAAGGTACTCGCAACCCTGCGTACCCTCGCCCGCGACCTGGCAGAACAACCCATGCTCTCGCGCACCCACGGCCAGACCGCCAGTCCGACCACGCTGGGCAAGGAACTGGCCAACACCGTAGCGCGCCTGGAGCGCAAGCTCGAACTGATCGACGATGTGCCGCTGCTGGGCAAGATGAACGGCGCCGTCGGCAACTACAACGCCCACATCGCCGCCTACCCGGCGCTGGACTGGGACAGCTTCAGTGCCCGCTTCATCACCAACCTGGGGCTCAAGCAGAACCCCTACACCACACAGATCGAACCCCATGACTACATGGCGGAACTGTTCGACGTGATCGCCGGGGCCAATACGGTGTTGCTCGACTTCGCGCGCGACGTGTGGGGCTACATTTCACTGGGGTACTTCCGTCAGCGTACGATCGCCGGCGAAATTGGCTCGTCGACCATGCCGCATAAGGTCAACCCCATCGACTTCGAAAACGCCGAGGGCAATCTCGGTCTGGGGAATGCAGTCTTCGCCCACCTGAGTGCCAAACTGCCCGTGAGCCGGTGGCAGCGCGATCTGAGTGACTCCACGGTACTGCGCAACATGGGTGTGGGTTTTGCCTACACGCTGATTGCCCTCGAATCCCTGACCAAGGGCATGGGCAAACTCGAAGCGAACCCGGCAAGAATGGCCGAGGACCTCGATGCAAGCTGGGAAGTACTCGCAGAACCGATCCAGACGGTCATGCGACGCTACGGTGTGGAATCGCCCTACGAAAAGCTCAAGGAACTCACCCGCGGCCAACGCGTCACCGCCGCGCGTATCCGCGAATTTATCGACGGACTGGATATTCCTGAAGAAGCGCGCGATGCGTTACGGGAGATGACTCCCGCGAGCTACATCGGCAACGCCGCGCAGCAAGCAAAGGACATCTAGCACCCGAATCGAATACTCATAGCCCACCGTGAACTACGAACTCGCTCTGGACGCCGAAGCATTCCTCGCCAGGCACTGGCAGCGCGAGCATCTGTTTATACCTGCTGGTTTTGCGGGCTTTGAGCCCCCGGCGGATGCCAACGAGCTGGCCGGCCTCGCCATGGAAGACGGCGTCGATGCCCGTATTGTCTATGCCCATGGCGATCACTGGCACCAGGAACGGGGGCCGTTTACTGCCCAGCAATTTGAGCGTGACGGCGCCTGGAGTCTGCTCGTGCAGAGCGTGGACCACTACTGGGACGAAGCCGCGCAACTGCGTCGCGCGCTGCCCTGGCTGCCCGAGTGGCGTCTCGACGACGTCATGATGAGCTATGCGTCAGACGGCGGCAGCGCCGGTCCACACTACGACAACTACGATGTCTTTATCATTCAGGGTGAAGGGCAGCGGCGCTGGGAGATCGGTCAGTTTTGCGACGCGTCCACCGCGTTAATGGAGCACAGTGAGCTGCGATTGCTCGCCGATTTTCAATGCCGTGCTGTCTACAAACTCAATCCGGGCGACGTGCTCTACATCCCACCTGGCTGCGCCCACAGCGGCGTGAGCATCGGCGATTCCACCAGCTTTTCGATCGGGTTTCGCGCCCCGCGCATGAGCGACCTGCTCGCGCGCTGGGTCGACCACCGACTTGAGGCGCTGGACGATGATTGGTTGCTACGCGATCCAGGGAGGGAACCCGCCGTGCGCACCGGCGAGATCACCGATCGGGATCTGGAGCGCGCGCGATTTCAGCTCAAAGCGGCGCTCGAGAGCGATGACCCGCGCTGGCTTGGCGAGGTTGTGACCAGTGGTGCGCTTAGTGATGCAGTCACGCCGAGGTCGCTACCGCGCAAAGGTATGTTGCAAAAGAGCCCCGGTGCCCCCCTGGCCTGGCATCACGGTGATGCGCTGCTGGTATTTGCCGCCGGCGAAACCCATCGCTGCCCGGTGGAACTCGGCGAACTCGTGCAGACCCTCTGTGCCGACGAGCCAATCCTTCTGGAAGAGGCGCTGCAGCTTCATGACCAGGCAGGCGACCTGTTGACCTGGCTGATCGGCACCGGCAGCGTCGAATATCATGAGCACTGACGGGATCACGGTACGGTCAGCGGACTGGGCTGACGACGAAGCGGCTCTTACACGGGTCCGCAGTGCCGTTTTTATACTGGAGCAAGGTGTGCCACGGGCCATTGAGATGGACGGCCAGGACCCGGATGCACGCCACGTGCTCGCTGAGCACGACGGACAGGCCGTGGGCTGCGGACGCCTTCTGCCCGATGGTCGCATCGGCCGCATAGCCGTATTGGCCTCGCACCGTGGGCTGGGTATCGGAGCCCGGCTGCTGGAGGCGCTGCTGGATCTGGCGCGCAACGCGGCGATAGTCGATGTTTATTTGCATTCCCAGGCCTCGGCCACGGCGTTCTATACCCGCGCAGGCTTCGAAGCCCGCGGGCCGGTCTTCGAAGAAGCGGGTATTCCCCACCAGGACATGCAGCTGACGCTGGACTATCGCCGCTGGAATGAGCGCCTGGTCCACGTTGCCTATCCCCGCCCCTTTGACCAGCTTGTGCTTGCTCAACTGCACCATGCAAGGCGTGAACTGCGCCTGTTGAGCCCTGCGTTGGATCCCCGCGTATTTGACGGTGAGCCTTTTCTCGCCGCGCTGCGACAGTTTATCCGTGAATCACGGCTCAGTAACGCGCGCGTCATCGTGCGCGAGAGTCGTCCGCTGGTGCAAAGCGGGCATGGTCTATTGCAAATGGGACCAGCGGGGGCATTTGAGCGAAAACCTACGGTTTTGAATCCCGCGACCACATCGTAACCGTAGGTTCTTGTCCAATAGCCTCTAACCTCTCGTTTTGGTACTCCTTGGCCGGCAAAGGCGTTAAATTTAGCCGCTCCATCCTTTTTTGGCACTCATCCAATTACGCAGGGTTACGCGATATATGCGTAATTACACATAACATAGGTAATGAAACCAATTGCACAACACAGTTTCAGGGTCAAAGCGATGCCTGAAGCTGTTTAAATTGTCCCTGGATTACTGCCTTTTCCTGAAGGATTACCTTGTTTTCGTCAGCTAGAGGTCCGGCCGGTAAAAGCGTTGGATTTAGCCACTTTGAGCATAAGCGGCTGATATTATTCAACATTATGGCGCCTTGCCTAACCGGCCGTTGGCTGTATAACGATGATGGTAACCCCTACCAATGCGACCAAAGCCCCCGCGATGTCCCAACGGGTGAGCGCCACTCCGTCAACAATACGCAACCAGAGGAGAGCAACGCCCAGATATATGCCCGCATAGGCAGCATAAGTGCGACCTGCCGCCGTTGGGTGAAGCGTCAACAGCCACGCTAATAACGCCAGCGAAAGCGCAGCAGGAATTAACAACCATACCGACTTGTTCTGTTTCAGTACCAGCCACGGCAGATAACAACCTACAATTTCGGCAACCGCAGTAATTACAAATATTGTGAAAATTGACAGCAGATTCATTGGCAAAAGATCCTTGATGTGAAGAAGCACAGAAGCTTCAAGTGGAAGAACCGACAAATTTGATGAGCTACGACGATTCCACCATTAAGCTGCCGGGCGCTCAAAATACATCCATCCGGCTACAGCGAACTTTGGAGCTGTTTAAATTGACCTTGGATCACGGCTTTTTCCTGAAGAATGACTTTATTCTCGTCGATCAGAAGCGCCGCTTTATCCTGGGTGGTTTTCAATTCGGTTTTTGTGGTCTCCAGTGTTTGGGATAAGACGGCCACTTGCTTATCAACATCAGCTTTCTGAGTGGTGAGCACGGCCATGTTTTGCGCCAAATGATCATTTTGATGCTGGTATTCCCGGCACTTTGCCACGGCTTCTTCAAGCTCGTGTTTCAGGTTCTGGACATCTTCTATCTTTCCCTTCACGTCGCTATTTAGCGCCCCATTGGCCCGTTTTAATTCATCGGCATGTCGTTGTAACTGCACATTGGCGTCAAACAGCTCTGACGCTCTCGACTCAGCCTGGGCGAGCCGGTGTTGCAGATCCTGGATCTGATCGTTCAGCCCCTGGTTAACTGAACGGAATTGTTCGCGCTCCTGCTGGCGGTCTTCGGCAGTACGCTGCTGGTAATGTTCGAAATGATCGCGGATATCCTTATTTTCTTGTTTGAGTTCCGCAACGCTCTCCTTCAATTCAACAATCCGTGCAGCAGCTTCGTCCCGCTGGGACTCGGCCTTGGCCAGGCTGACACGCGCGTCTTCCAGGGACCGACTTTGCTCGCTTTTTTCTTTGCTCAGCCGTTCGGTCTGGTTCTCCAGGTCCCGTTGTCGGGCAGTTAGTTGCGCCATGGTGTTGTCGGCATGGGTCAACTCTTTGCGGAGTTCTTCCTTTAAAGTCTCGAATTCCTGGCGAGCTTGTTCGATACGGTGGTCGGCCATCTGCTGTACCCGCTCATGCAGGGACTTTACCACCTCGACGAGGTCGTTCGGCAGCCCACTGACATCGGCCGCCTCCCCATTGTCTGACCGCCAACGCTTGAGCAATGGCGCGATGGTGCTTTTGCTGCCGGTGCCCAGGTGTTCGCGCACCCGATCCACCGTGGGTTCCTGGCCTTGCGTTTTAATGGCTTCAGCGGCTTTAGCGATATCGTGATAAGTGACTCCGGCACGGGCCATGGTGATTCCTCTCGGATTATTTAGTAACATATTACATAACACGTAATATAACATTATATTGGTTCGTTTCAAGATCGCTTGAATTCATGATACTAACCACTGATAATCAGTCTTATCGCTGGTTATAGTAGTTGCCCGACAATTTTCCGCTTGTAACGCCGGTACATAGCTGCCTTTCTGGCGACTGGAATAGGACCCGATCCAT
>JAUIMF010000119.1 GCA_030433415.1 Gammaproteobacteria bacterium
AAGGCCCAGCGGCCGCCCATGCCTGACGATCTGCGCGAGCAGGTGCAGCCGATCCACGACATCATCCGGGCCATGGGCCTGCCCCTGCTGTGTGAGCCGGGCGTAGAGGCCGACGATGTGATCGGCACTCTGGCCCACCGCGCCAGCGAACAGGGCGTGTCGGTGGTTGTGTCCACCGGCGACAAGGACCTCGCGCAACTGGTGAACGAGCGCGTCACCCTGGTCAATACCATGACCGACACCGTGATGGACCCCGAGGGCGTGGTGGCCAAGTTTGGCGTCGGGCCCGAGTTGGTCATCGACCTGCTCGCACTGATGGGCGACAAGGTCGACAACATACCCGGTGTAGCGGGCGTGGGCGAGAAGACCGCCCTGGGCCTGCTGCAGGGTCTGGGTGGGTTGGACGATATCTACGCCAATCTCGACAAAGTTGAGACCCTGAGTTTTCGCGGTGCCAAGACCATGGCGGCGAAGCTCGAGAAAGAGCGGGACAATGCCTATCTGTCCTACCGCCTGGCGACCATCGCCACGGACCTGGAGCTGCAGGAGCAGGTGGCGGACCTAGTCAACGGTGAGTCTGATAACGACGCGTTGCTCAGCTTGTTCAGGGACCTGGAGTTCAAGGGCTGGATCGATGAGCTGGAGCGCGCCGGGTCCGACGAGGGCCCCGCGCCCGCCGCCGAGGAGCAAGCGCTTACTTACGACACGGTGCTTGACCAATCCACCTTCGACAAATGGCTGGACCGTCTGCAGAACGCCACGCTGATCGCTTTTGATACCGAAACCACGAGCCTGGATTACATGCAGGCCGATATCGTGGGCGTGTCGTTTGCCGTGGAGCGCGGTGAAGCCGCTTACGTGCCCCTGGCCCACGCCTACCCCGGTGCCCCGAAGCAGCTGGATCGTGATGCGGTGCTTGAGGCCCTGCGACCCCTGCTCGAAGACCCGGACCGTCCCAAGGTGGGCCAGAACCTCAAATATGACGCCAGCGTACTGGCCCGCCACGGCATCACCCTGCGGGGCATCGCCTTCGACACCATGCTCGAGTCCTATGTGCTCGACTCCACCGGCACGCGCCATGACATGGACAGCCTGGCCCTCAAATACCTGGGTCGCAGCACCACGCATTTTGAGGATGTGGCGGGCAAGGGCGCCAAGCAGATCACCTTTGACCAGGTGGGCATCGACGAAGCGTCGGCCTACGCCGCCGAGGACGCTGAAGTCACCCTGGCGCTGCACGAAACCCTGTGGCCGAAGCTGCAGGGCGAGCCATCGCTACAGAACGTGTTCGATACCATCGAACTGCCGCTGGTGCCGGTGCTGTCGCGCATGGAGCGCTGCGGGGCACTCCTTGACGAAGAGCGCCTGTGGGAACAGAGCCGGGAGCTCGGCCAGCGCCTTCAGGCCCTCGAAGAAGAGGCGCATAACCTGGCGGGGCAGGTCTTTAACCTGGGCTCGCCAAAGCAGCTGGGTGAAATCCTGTTCGAGAAGCTTGAGCTGCCGATCCTGAAAAAGACTCCCAAAGGTGCGCCCTCCACTGCTGAAGAGGTGTTGCAGGAACTGGCGCTGGACTACCCCCTGCCGCGGTTGCTGCTGGAACACCGCAGTCTGTCCAAGCTCAAGGGCACGTATACCGACAAGCTGCCGGGCATGATTAATCCCGACACCGGGCGCATTCATACGTCGTACCATCAGGCGGTCACGGCCACGGGGCGTCTGTCGTCTTCGGATCCCAATCTGCAGAACATTCCGATTCGTACAGAAGAGGGCCGGCGCATACGCCAGGCCTTCATCGCCCCCGAGGGCTACAGCGTGGTCGCGGCGGATTACTCCCAGATCGAACTGCGCATCATGGCGCACCTGTCCGAAGATCCGGGACTGCTCGACGCGTTCCGCCAGAACCTGGACGTGCACAGCGCCACCGCCGCCGAGGTGTTCGGTGTGTCCCTGGACAACGTATCCGGCGATCAGCGCCGCAAAGCCAAAGCCATCAACTTCGGCTTGATCTACGGCATGAGCGCCTTTGGTCTGGCCCGGCAGCTTCACTTGGATCGCGGCGAAGCCCAGCGCTACATCGATGTGTACTTCGAGCGCTACCCCGGCGTGCGCGAGTACATGGATCGCACCCGCGCCCTGGCCCACGAGCAGGGCTACGTCGAAACCCTGTTCGGTCGGCGCCTCTACCTGCCCGAAATCAACGTGCGCAACAAAATGCGCCAGCAGGCCGCCGAGCGCACCGCGATCAACGCGCCCATGCAGGGCACCGCGGCGGATATCATCAAAAAAGCGATGCTGTCGGTCGACCAGTGGCTCACCGATGACCAGGTGGACGCTCGCATGATCATGCAGGTGCACGACGAACTCGTGCTCGAAGTGGCTGATTCCCAACTGGATTCGGTCTGCGACAGCCTCTGCGAACGCATGTCGTCAGCGGCCGAACTGGCCGTCCCCCTGCTGGTCGAGGCCGGCCGCGGGCGGAACTGGGACGAGGCGCACTGACGCCACCAGAAATTTCTGAAATTTTTTTGGTAATTTTTGGAACTTCTGGCCACCACCCCCCTCAAAGTAAGCGTGACGTTGATACCCCCAACGTCCCAAAGCGGCGGTTCGCATGGTTCCGTCCGTTTTACCCCTGAGAGACCCTGACTGCCCGGTTTGCTTTTCTCCTCGTTCGCAAACCGGGCCTTTTTTTGCCTGAAGTTTGCTCTGCTCGTGGATCTCCATAGGTGTTGAAGGCCTAAATCGCATTGTTCGAGGGGGTGTGGTGAGCCGCGTTGGGGTTTGAGCTGCTCGCGCATCTCCATCGGCGTTGATGCATCGAACACCGCGCTCTACGGGCGTTGAAGTCCTCAATCGCATTGTTCGAGGGGGTGTGTTGTGCCGCGCTGGGGTTTGAGCTGCTCGCGCATCTCCATCGGCATTGATGCATCGAACACCGCGCTCGACGGACGCTCAAACCCCAACGCGGCACAACACGTCCATCGCGATGCGTTTGTGGTTTCATCCCCAGCCCCAGCCCCAGCCCCAGCCCCAGCCCCAGCCCCAGCCCCAGCCCCAGCCCCAGCCCAGAGCCCACGTCGAAAAAAGCCCCAGGGGCCGTTCGTTCGGTGGCCAGGCGGCGCGTCAGTGGTCGAGCGTCCGTCGAGCGCGGTCGTAAGTGTCTTGGCGCCGATGGAGATGCGCGAGCAGCTCGACTACTGGCGCGTCGCCTGGCCTACGCCCAAACAAACCCGTGTACGCTCAGTTCAAACTTGGGATCGAGGATCGAGGATCGAGGATCGAGGATCGAGGATCGAGGTCGTGGGTTAGCGTTTCGTGCGCATACCGGAATCGTTCGGCAAGCCTTACTTCGCTGTGTAAAGCGTCAGAGTACCTATCACGATAAAACCGGCGCCGGCCACATATTGCAGATACCTGGCATTGATTTGATCGCCAATCATGGAGCCCGCGATGACACCCAATCCGGCGCAGGCGGTCAGCGCCAGCGATGCGGCGGCAAACACGGTCCACGTGCTCGCCTTTCCCTCGGCGGCAAAAAGCAACGTAGCGAGCTGTGTTTTGTCGCCAAGCTCCGCCAAAAATACGGTGGCAAAAACGGTAGCAAAAACCTTTATTTCCACATCGGCACTCCTAAGCTGATGTCAGTTCGATGAGCCTGCAAGGGCTTCGAGCCCATCGCGATCCGCAATGGTCACCCGGCCTCGCTCGAGCTTGACCAGACCGGTTTCAGCAAATGCGGCCAGTTGGCGGCTGACCGCCGCGCGCCCGGATGCGGTTTCTCTAGCCAGTTGATCGTGTGTGGCATCGACCTCTGGGTGATGTTTCGACAGGCGCAGTAACACCCGGGCAAGGCGAATACCCAGTGCCGAGAGTGCGACGTTCTCTACCAGGCTCTCCAGCTCGGCAAATCGACGGGCGACGGCTTTGAAGATACGGTCTCTAAATTCCGTATCTATGGCGATACGCTGGTAAAACTGCGCCGCTGGTATGACTTCAGCGACAAGCTCGGATTCGGCTACGCCTTCGGCGGAGTAGTGCCGGTCCTCAATAAGGCATGAAAAGGTCTGAAGGCAAACATCACCGGGTGCTACCCGGTACAGAACCACTTCACGGCCATTAGGCGCGGTGAGCGTGACCCGTATGGACCCTTCATGCAGGACAACGAAGCCTTTGCACGAGTCTCCCGACCTGAAGAGGACGGTTTTTGCGGGTATGCGCTGCTGATTTTGGGTCAATGTGGCGGCCTCCGTAAAACCCGCCACGCAACGATACCCCATTAGCGTTGCTCAGTGCTCGGGTAAACGGCAGGTCTTGATGCCCAGCAAGCTGTAGACCGGACAGATGCCAACCAAACCGGTAACGAGGGGAACAAAGCCCAGCCAGCCGAAGGGCGTTTGCGGGCCAACGAATACCAGCGCTACCAAAGTCAGTCCAACCAGTATTCGCAAAATACGATCTATGGTGCCTTCATTTCGAGTCATTTCCAGACGCCTCCGATAGAAAATCCGTGGGGATTTTGCGCGAAACAAAACACACCGGTCGGTGACAACGTCACCAACACCACAGATTGCGCCAGAGTAAATTCGGCCCATAGCGGAATCGCAATGAAAAACTGCGCTGATTTCGGCAGCGAGCACCGGGCAGACATTTGCTCAGCACGAATTTTTCTGCACCGGGGAATAGCTTCTAAAACCCAGCGTTGTCGGAAGTAAGAACACCGATCCCGGAACGCGTTTGTCTTGTTTGGATACGTGCTCACAAGCACTGCTTCTGGTCCGTCGGCTTTCGGCGAGGAAAAACTGTGGGATGCCAACCCGCAATCTGCACAACAGGAGATCACCTTATGAGTCCCTTCAAGCCCAAAATCCTTCCCGTAGCAATCATGTCAGTCACGCTCAGCGCCTGTGGAGGCGGAGGCGGCGGTGGCGGCGAGAGCATTCCAAGCGTCATAGATAACGGTCCGCTGGAAGGCAGCGTTTCGGGCAGCTCGACCACCCTCGGCACCATCGATGGATTTGGCAGCGTTTTTGTAAACGGTGTCGAGTTCGAGACCGACAGCGCCGATATCACCGTTGGCGGACAACAGGCCAGCCAGGACGATCTCGGCGTCGGTATGGTGGTGATCATCAAAGGCTCAGTGAACGATGATGGCGTGACCGGGGTTGCCGAGCGCGTCATTTTCGACAATGAAATCCAAGGACCGGTGAGCGCCATAGAAAACGGCAATGACGATGATTCCAAACTGCTGACGATCTTGGGTATCGATGTGATCGTTGAGCGTACGGGCACCGTCTTCGATGATGTCACCTTTGACACTATCGCGGTGGATGATGTGCTCGAAGTGTCAGGTTTTCCTGAGGGAATCAATAACTTGCGTGCGACGTGGGTAGAGAAGAAGTCCGCTTTTGTGGCTGGCCAGACGGAAGTGGAGGTGAGGGGTGAAGTTCAAAACCTGAGCGACACACAATTCAACCTCAAGGAGCTCACGGTCGACTACGGTACGGCGGACCTGTCCGATCTGCGCCAGGGAAGCCTATCGGAAGGCCTGAGCGTGAAAGTCTACGGTACCCTGGACGGTCAGCTGGTCACCGCGTCACGTATTGAAGACAACGAATCTATCTCTGATTTGGTTGAAGTGGACGAAGACTTCAGTGTGCAGGGAACCATATCCGACTTCACGAATTCCGCAGACTTCATGGTCGATAGCGTGCAGGTCGACGGCAGTAACGCCCGCCTTCAACCTGCAGGATTGATACTGGGCAATGGTGTTGTCGTGGAAGTGGAGGGTTCCTGGGATGGTGCCCGCCTAACCGCGCGCACCATCGAAGCTCGTCGTGGACGGGTCGAAGTCGAAGCCACGGTGGTGAGTGTGGACGCTGACAGCATCACACTCGGATTCGTTGGTGGACAAATCACAGTGCGCGTCAATGCCCGAACGTTGCTGGACGATGATACTGGGCGCGTTGATACCCTTGTTCTGTCAGACATCGTGCCTGGCGATTTTCTGGAGGTGGAAGCGGTTCTCGATGCCGGCAATCTGGTCGCGACACGCGTCGATCGAGATGAGCAGGATGATGAAGTCCTTCAGGGACCCGTCGACAGCTTTAATTCTGGTCTGGATATTACGATTCTCGGTGTCACCTTTACGGTCAGCGGAGCACAGTTCGAGAGTACTGACGATAGCTCGATTGACGCAGGGACCTTCTTCAGCCAACTCCAGGCAGGTGACCTGGTTAAGGTGAAGGACGAGCAAACCGCCGACGGTGTCGCTGACGAGGTGGAATTTGAGAGCGAGAACAAGCTCGACGGAGGCCTGGAATTCGATGACTCTGACGCTTCGGATGATTCAGACGACTCCGATGATTCGGATGACTCTGACGATTCGGACGATTCGGACGATTCGGACGACTCCGATGATTC
>JAUIMF010000029.1 GCA_030433415.1 Gammaproteobacteria bacterium
TCACGGCCTGGTTCCGTTGTGGTGAACTTTGAGAAGAAATTGTTTTCATCGGCTGTCGAGAGCCCCGTGTGGGTATCGGTGGCGCCTTCGAGGCCATACTTGTAAGGGTTGATACCGAGCTCGCGTTGCAGTGCAAGTCCTCGCAGAAGACCGCTGCGCACGTATTCGCCAGGCAGCATGTCGGGTGTTTTCTTTTCGGATGTATCGAGGTTGCCGAAGTCCCAGGTCTCGAAGTTGGCGAATTCGTCCTCGGGAGAGAGCAGGGGATGCGCCTCGCCGTCACCTTTGTACTGCGTAGCCTCATAAAGGCGCTCCCAGGTTTGACGACTGCGGGCGTAGGCGGCGTCAAGCGGCTTGCCATCGTCAAAGTCATCAGTCAGCGGGAACATCATGCCGTTCGAGAGGTTACCATTGTGGGGGATCGCCGTGACATCGCCGCCCGTGGTGGACTCGTAGTCCGCCATCCAGGCCCAGAGGTCCCGCGGATTCCGGCTCCCCAATGGTGGTGTGGCGGTGAACGGCGGGAGGCCGAGAGCCTTCTCGGCTCCATCGCGGTAAATCACGTTGCGATGCAGGTTGTTGCCGTTGGCGAGCGAGGTCCATTCATAGGCGATAAACGTCGTGAACTTGCCCGGATCGTTGAACTCCTCTGCGGCATTCACAATCCGCTCCCAGACACGCGCATACGCTTCGTTCCCCGGTTGATAGGCATCGAAGAATGCGGGCGTCTCGCCCTGGGAGAATTGCCCGATCAATCGAAACATTGCCTGCGCTGCCTGTTGGCCGCCAGCCCTGAAGTCTTCGTGATAGCGCCGTCCCTCGGGGTCGGCGAGCACATTGGGCGTGCCCTCAAAAATATCGATGATCGCGCCCATGCCGTCGGAATGGTCCGTAATCATAAAAAAGTCATAGGGGCGCGCCAGTTTCACCGGTTGTCCCGTGTTTGACGTGACCTGTTCGCCGCGAGCGAAGCGATAGGCATCGCGGGGCATGAGTCGGGTGCCCGAGCCACCTGCGTCGGCAGACAGGCCGGTATGAACGTGGGTGTCACCCCAGAGTAATTCGCGCGGATGCGTTTCACTGATGTTGGGTGAGTAGGGTGCCGTGCCGGGTTCGGAAGCTGTGGCCTCTGTCGCAACGTTAAAGACCGCCAGCACGGTGATCGCGGTTACCATTGGTAGAATGCCCATGACTGGTGCCCCTGATTGTTTTGTTGCAGTGTGCAGTGTGTCAGATATTGTTATTGTCGAGCCAGCGGCACGAAGCCGCATCTTAACTCCTGATGCCAAGTTTCGTCGTCTGGTGTTTCGTGTTGTCGGGCGCTCGACGCCTGAGTTTTTCACTCCTAGACTGTGCCCGCCGGGCAAATTGTTCCATCGCCGTGGGTTGGGTGCTGTGTGAGTAATTTTCTGGACAATTGGCAAAGCGGCGAAGAGATGATGGAGGTTCGCGAGAACCGGCAGCTTCGCCTGTGCAAGGCCCTTACCTACCTGGGCAGTGTATTCCTCTTCATTTTCGGTTCGCTGGCAGTCATCAACCAGAATCTTGTGTTGAGTGTGGTGTTGCTGGGCTCGGCGGGCGTCGGCATCGTGAATTCCTTTTTGCTCTCAAAAAAGGAAAACCTCAAGATCGGCGCTTTCAACATCAGCCTGATTCTGCTCACGCTGATGTTCACATTGATTCTCACGGGTGGCGTAGAAGGTACGGGGATACTTTGGGTGTATCCCATTTTTGCGATCCTGCTATTTATTAACCCCTTCAAAATCGCTGCCGTACTGTCGGCGATGGTCGTGGGCGTGAGCGCCGCCCTGCTGTTCAGTCCGTTGTCGCAATATCTTCACTTCGAGTACTCCCAGATTCACGCAGTCCGCTTTGTGATCACCCTGGTTGCTTTACAGGCAATTTCTCTCACGGCGATTTACTCAGAAGAGTCCGCGTATCGCATGATCCTGCGACTGCACAATGACGACATTCACCGACTGGCATTCTTCGACTCGCTGACCGGGTTGCCCAATCGCTGGACCCTGCAGAATAGTCTCGAGCGCTTGTTACAGCGTCGTAAGCACGAACACACCATCGCGCTGATGTACATCGATCTCGACAACTTCAAACACGTGAACGACAACTATGGTCATGAGGTCGGCGACAAGCTGCTGACGCATTTCGGTGCCAGGTTGCGAGCGGCGGTGCGACCCAATGATGTCGTGTCCAACGATGCGTTGTCTGCTGATGGAGTGAATGAGGTTGCCCGTCTGGCAGGTGACGAGTTTGTGGTGGTGCTGACGGAACTGAATACGCCTCTGGAGGCGGCTCGGGTAGCTGCTCGTATTCTCGAGATGTTCCAGGGTGGATTTGAAGTGGAGGGGGCGACCTACCCGGTGTTCGCCAGTATAGGTGTGGCCGTCAGTCCCCATGATTCGCTGGAGGCTTCGGGTCTGCTTCGCTTTGCCGACGCGGCGATGTACCAGGCCAAATCCCGTGGCAATAACTGCGTCGAGTTTTTTACGCGAGAGATAGCGGATTCCCTCGACAGAAATCAGCAAATCGAGACCGGGCTCCGCGCGGCGCTGGCAAACAATGACTTCTCGCTTGTTTACTCTCCGATGAAGAGTTGCGAAACGGGTGAGATCGTAGGCGTCGAAGCACTTTTGCGCTGCAGCCATCCCGCATTGAAGGACTTCAGCCCGGACGAGTTCATCCCTGTAGCGGAATCATCGGGATTGATTCATGAGATAGACCTGTGGGTCCTGCGCCACGGCCTGGATGACCTGGTCTGGCTGAGAGAACAGGTAGGCTATGACGGTCAGTTCTGTGTAAACCTGTCCGGTGTAGAGCTCCTGAATGATGAAATGCCGGCGCTATTGCAGTTATTGCTCGAAGAACGCGGGTTGCCAGCGCGACAGCTTGAACTGGAGATAACAGAGACGTCTCTCGTTCCCGACAATCCGGTGGTCGAGGGTGTCTTGAACGACTTCAGCAGTCTAGGTGTGTCGTTGTCTCTCGATGACTTCGGCACGGGTTACACGTCGTTTAATCAGCTTTTTCTGTATCCCGCGAGTTGCCTGAAAATTGACCGTGAATTTATCAGGGGTTGGCTGTCGCAGAGGGTGGAACCCGCAAAAATTATTGAGGTTATTCTCAACCTGGCGCGGATTTATGGCCTCAGGGTTGTTGCCGAAGGCGTAGAGTCCGAAGCGCAGTTCCGTCACCTGCAACAGCTTGGTTGCGACTGGGTGCAGGGGTACTGGGTTGCGGGTGATCTGGACCGCGACACGCTGGCCGACCTGTTGCGTGACCAAGGTCCGCCCCACGGTAATCGTATCGATGGTGGTTCCACCGATGACTCCGCAGAACTTCGGATGGCGTTGCCTGGCAATGCCGACGATGCCTGAGAAATCGATTTCGAAGGACGCAATGGCTGTCTCGTTTATACTCGTAGACAGAATACCCATCGAGACCAATCCTAGTCATGAGCCGAGCTTTCCGATCCGTAACCGCAACGATGGCCACCCTTGCCTGTCTGGCAGGTTGTGTGCCGTTGGAAACCGCGGATGATGCGATAGAAACATCGCCGGCGGAGACGACAATCGAGACCGAGAGACTGGCAAAACTCGAGAACGATCTTGACACCTGTCAGGCACGCTATCAGCAGTTCACTGGTGACACACAGGCGCTGCGCGAGAGCATTGAGTCACTTCATACCGAGGTAAAGACATTAGCCACGAGCGTCGATGGCGATCGGGCTGATCGATTGGCTGCATTGGCAGCGCTGAGCGTACCGGCAAGCCAGGGGGTCTGTGGTGAAATCGCGGAGTCCGGCAAACTGATTGTTGGTCGACGGGAGCGGGTGTGGGTCGAGGAATTGCAGCTGGCATTACCTGCGCGCATCGATACCGGCGCCGAGACGGCATCACTGGACGCCCGCAATATCACCCATTTTGAGCGCGATGGAAGCCCCTGGGTCCGCTTCGAAATCGCCAGGCCGGATACGGAAGACAAGATTGTGCTGGAGCGCAAGAAAATTCGCGACGCCTTGATCCTCCAGGCGAGCTCGGAGCAGGCCGAGCGGCGCCCGGTCATCGAATTGGGTATTCGCCTTGGTGATGTGCGCCAGCTCGCGGAGTTCACGTTATCTGATCGCAGCCACCTGGATTATCAGATGCTGGTTGGGCGCAACATATTGCGAGACGTGATCCTGGTGGATGTCAGCGGCGTGAATCTGGTGTCCACGCCCCAGCAAGACAGGGAGCCACGTTGATGCATCCAGAGCCAAGTCTGTGAATCAGCGCGCCACGTTGTGGTTCATCGTCCTGCTCCTGACGGCCGTGGGGCTGGGTACGGCAGTGCTAAGGCACACCGTTACGGGATTGCCGTGGCTGCCGGGGGAGCACCGCGATCTTTGGCTGGTTGAAGCCCGCGTGGATTTTGTGGCCCTAGGTGAGCCCGTCACTGTGAGTCTCAGCATTCCCGATGAGATACCCGGGTTCACCCGCATCAGCGAACAGGCCGCGTCACCGGGTTACGGCTTTGCGCTGACAGGCGATCAGGGCGATCGCCGCGCAGAGTGGACCCGCCGCGAAGCCCTGGGACGCCAGTCGCTGTACTTCACCGCCAGCTTCCTGCCTGAGGAGGGGCCAGCGCCGGGTATCGAAGAATCCGTGCCCGAGCCGGAGCCGGTTTTCTGGGGCGATGCAGAGGTTACCGCGGCCACAGATCTGATCGCTGGTGCCCGATCCACCTCCAGTGATGCACGCAGTCTGGCGCGCGAGATCTGCAATCGTTTTCTTGCGGGAGGGCAAAATGCAGCCCTGTTACGCGCAAGAAACGAGGATCACGCAGGACTACTTGACCGGCTGATGCGTGATGCAGGTCTGTCTACCCGCGAGGTGATGGCGCTAACGCTGGAAGATGCACGGCGGCGGCAGGTACTGTCAGCCTTGCTCGAAGTGCACGATGGCAGGCGCTGGCTGTTGGTCGACCCTCAGCGGGGGATCATTGAGGCACCGGAAGACCTGCTGCTGTGGCACCGCAGCGAAAATGCCCTGCTTGATGTGACCGGGGGGCGAGACTCGCGTCTCAGCTTCTCGATGATTCGTCAGTCCCTGCCTGCGGAGCAGATTGCAACGGAGCAACACGGGGATTCGTTGTTCGCCACGCTGGGTGTGCATCGGCTTCCGATCGAAGAGCAGAGCATGTTCAAACTGCTGCTCTTGTTACCGCTGGGTGCGGCTGCCGTTGTCTTCTTTCGGGTGCTGATTGGCTTGCAGACCTCCGGCACCTTCATGCCGGTGCTGATTGCGCTGGTGTTCCTGCAGACCTCATTGTTACCCGGACTTGTGAGTTTTGTTTCCGTCGTGATCCTCGGCCTTTTGATGCGTGGTTATCTCAGTCACCTGAACCTGCTGTTGGTGTCTCGTATCGCCGCGCTCATCGTGCTTGTGATCTTTATCATCTCGCTGCTGTCCATCGTCGGTTATCAGCTCGGGATCAGCACCGGTATGGTTATTACCTTCTTCCCCATGATCATCATTGCCTGGACCATCGAGCGCCTGTCGATTCTGTGGGAAGAAGAGGGCCCTCGGGATGTGCTCATGCAGGGCGGGGGCTCTATGCTGGTGGCCATCGCTGCCTACCTGCTCATGAAAGCTCGGCTGGTCCAACACCTCACCTTTAATTTTCCGGAACTGAATCTTGTACTGCTTGCGCTGATTCTGGCCATGGGTCAATACACGGGCTACAAGCTCACCGAACTGCATCGCTTCGCCGCACTGCGTAATCGGCCCGAATCATGATCGAAATGCTACGGCCGCGAGAGTTGCGAGCGTGGGGCATGCTGGGTATGAATGCCCGCAACCTCGATTTTATCGGGCGCTACAATCCACGATCGCGTTTTCCCCTGGTAGACAACAAACTGCGCACGAAACTGATCGCTGAGCAGTATGGTGTTCCGGTGCCCCGTCTGCGCTTTGCCGTGGATCAGCAACACCAGGTGAATGACGCGTTGCGCAAGCTCGCAGAACTCGACGGCTTTGCCATCAAGCCCGCCAAGGGCAGCGGGGGCAAAGGAATCTGGGTGATCACGGGTCGTCGCAAGGATGCGTTTCTGAAGAGTTCTGGGGCGAGCGTGGAGCTCAGTGACCTCAGTCGACACATGAGCAATACGCTGGCGGGCCTCTATTCGCTGGGTGGTGGCGCCGATACGGTGATCGTCGAGGACCTGATTACCGCTGATCCCATCTTTGACGACTATTCGTACGAAGGGGTACCCGACATTCGCGTCATCGTATTCAAGGGCTATCCGGTGATGGCCATGCTTCGTCTGGCGACGCATGCCTCCGACGGTAAGGCCAACTTGCATCAGGGAGCAGTGGGCGTCGGTCTGGCGCTGGATACGGGTCGCTGTGCAAGTGCGGTCCAGTTCGATCGCCGCATCGAGGCGCATCCTGATACTGGCGCCGATCTGGCAAATGTCGCCGTGCCGGAGTGGCCGGCGCTGCTGGAGCTGGCCGCCAGTTGCTACGAGATGACGGGCCTGGGCTATCTTGGCACCGATATTGTTATCGACCGCGATCGTGGTCCTATGTTGCTGGAGCTCAATGCTCGCCCGGGCTTGTCGATCCAGATCGCGAATGGGCGGGGGCTGGTTCCGCGGTTACGCCATGTCGAAAGCCTGGGTGCGGGTCCGCATCCCAGCGCGGCGGGACGCGTCAGCTATGCCATCGGAACCCTGGCGGCGCTCTAACGCCCTGAGGGTTGTGGCCCGAGAGACGGGAATTGGTGAGGCAGAGCCGTGGTGTCGCCAACGGTGCCGAGGCAGACTGTACTGGAGAGTTAGAAATCGCTATCTGGACTTACGAATTTTCGTTTGAGCTTGACGGGGAGCGTTTTCGCGTCGAGTTCGCGGTGGGCCTGCAATCTTACGAAACCCGCGTCTACCGCAACGCTGTGCTTGTGGAGGAGCAGCGGGAGCCCTTTGAGGCAGGGTATGCGAACCCGACGATCGGGTTACCCGGTCGGGATGCAGATTCGGGAGAGATCACCGTGGAACTGGGCTATGTGAACTGGCGGGCCGTGGCTATCGAAGTCCACCAGAAGGGCGCTCTGGTCTACAGCAGTCATCCTGACCGTGATATCCACTACGCCGAGAAGAGTTCCTTGCTCAAGGCCCTGCCCACGCAGGACCCCGATGTCGCCCGCCAGGCCGCCGAGCGGTGGGAGCGCAACAAGTACTCCATCTACGCAGATATCGGATTGGGGGCGCTGTTCTTTGTCGCGGGAAAGCTGACGGGTGACCTGACTGTGGCAGCACTCCTGGGTGCCGCAGCGGGTCTGATGCTGGTGCTGGTGCAGCGATTTGTGCGCGTGGACCTGCTGGGTGGTTTTGCGGTATTCGGCACCGTCATGCTGCTTGTTTCCGCCTTGTTTTCGCTGGCTTTTCAGAGTGAATTCATGGTGCAGATGAAGAGCACGATTCTGGGCGTAGCGACGGCCTTGCTGTTTTTCGGGGATGGGTTGTTTCGTGGCGGTGCCTACTTCGGGGAGCGGATGCAGCGCTATATGCCCGCGCCGGTTTCGGTGTCGCGCATGGCGATGGGGTTGGGATTCCTCGGTCTGTTCATGGCGGGGGCGAATTACCTTGTGGCCACACTATTCAGTGAGGATTTCTGGCTGACCTACACCACGTTCCTCGACATGCCCCTGTCCATTGGCGGTGCCTACGCCGTGTATTTCTGGGCGCGTGCCGGCGTCAAGGAGCAACTGCCGATGGTGTCTGTCGAGGCGAAAAACCCATGAACACCGCGGCACAGGATTTTATGGGCAGAGCGCTGGAGCTCGCTGCAGAGGCGGGGGAGAACGGTGAAGTCCCCGTTGGTGCTGTGGTGGTGATGGACGATCGCATCATAGGTGAGGGTCGCAATGCCCAGATCGGTAGCCTGGACCCCACCGCGCACGCCGAGATCAATGCCCTGCGCAGCGCCGCCCTGGCGATGAACAATTACCGATTGCCCGGCGCCCGCCTGTACGTCACCCTTGAACCCTGCAGCATGTGCTGCGGCGCACTGGTCCACGCCCGCATCAGCGAATTGCTATTTGCTGCCCGCGAACCTCGCGCGGGGGCGGTGGTGAGTGCCCGTCAACTGCTGGACGAGGGTGCTTTCAATCACCGCGTGGCCTGGAGCGAGGACTCGGAGCACCGCGACGCAAGCGCCACGTTACTGCGCGACTTCTTTCGCTCCCGCCGCTAGAGCGCGGGCAGGCTCAGAGCCTGCAGAGGTGGTGGCAGCAGCTCCTGCACATCCGTCGGTGGTGTCGGGCGGCGCGTTCGGGCTGTCTGCCAGCGCAGTATGTTGTAGTAGTGCCGAATGTTCTGCACGTAGCGCACCGCCTCCATCCCTCGGGCATAGCCGTAGCGCACGGTGGCATAGTGGGCGGACTCTTCCAGCAAGGGGAGTGCATTCATCACATCCTCCCAGCGATGAGGGTCGCCGCCCCGGCGCTCAGCGAGAACCCGGGCGTCTTCCAGGTGACCCATGCCGATGTTGTAGGCCGCCAGTGCCAACCAGCTGCGGTCCGGCTCATGGATGTCATCCGGAAGTCGACGGCGAAGTTTGCGGAAGTAGCGTGCTCCCCCGCGCAGGCTCTGGCCCGGATCGGTGCGATTCGTCACCCCCATTTCTTTCGCTGTACCCCGGGTCAGCATCATCATGCCGCGAACGCCGGTACGCGAAGTCGCATTGGGATCCCAATGCGACTCCTGATAACTGATGGCGGCCAGGAGTTCCCAGGGTAGGTTTTGCTCTCGGGCAACAATCTCAATGAGCTGCCGATAGTCATTCAGGTCTTCGCGCACGCGAGTTACAAAGGTCTGGGAATCGATGCGAGAAATCGTATCGTCCCGGTCAAAGTAGTGCTGGCTCAGGGCGTCGATCCTGCCCTCCTGAAGACTGCGCTGCAGATGTTCGTTGACCGCAAGCATCAGTGCGGACTCGCGGGCGTTACGACCCAGATACCAGACCACCTCCTGTTCGGAGCCCAGGTCGAAGGCGACTTTCAGGCGGGGCACCAGATTCTGTTGGACGAAGAAGTCGCGGGAATCCGCTATGGCAACGTCCACGCGATCGTCCACGACTCGCATCAGAAGCTCCAGTGGGTCGTTCGTCATGATTGACTGCCATTTGAGTCCGTCATGACCATCGGCGGCCAGCTTCTCCAGCAGCTGCTCATGGCTGCTGTCTGCCAGAACCGCGACCGTCATACCCTCAAGGTCCTCTACGGTACGCGGCCGTGTTTCGCCCGCCTTGTAAATCAATTGAGGAGTCTGGTGGGCGTAGGCCTGGCTCGCCGGGTAGCGCTCAACGCGCCATGGCGTGAGCGTGAGACCACCGCCGGCGATGTCAGCTTCGCCGCGCTCCAACGCCTGAAACATCTCGTCGAGGGTAAATGCCTGGATGACCACCAGCTCTACGTCCAACCGCGTCGCCAGGGCAGCAGCGAGATCGTACTCAAAGCCGCGAGGCCCGTCGCGACCGAGGTAGTAGGTCGTTGGACTGTTGCGGGTGATGAAGCGCAGCTCACCGCGTGCCTGTATCGCATCCAGGGGCTCCCCCGTGGGCCCACAGCCAGTCAGCCAGCCAGAAATACTGGCCAGCAGAACGAGCAGTATTGCGAGGCGGGCAGTCATGGCGCGATTGTAGCCATCTCATGCAGTGCGCCCAACGTCGCGCGGGCGGGGCAGGGCAGGTACAATCCGCGCCTTCGCGATCGGCGTTGAGACCCCCATGCACATCATTCCCGGCGCAGCAGCCTTATCTGAATTTCGCCGTCAGGCCATTCAGGACCGCCTTGGCCCGAGCGATGTCTCGTTGGGGCGCAGCGGTTATCTGTTCCTTGTCGATGGTGAGGTGACCGAAGAAGAGCTGCCTCGCCTCACTGCGCTACTGTCTCAGGCAGGGCGAGAGCCTTTTGGCGATATCGCAGCGCTTGATCAGGGACGGTGGTTGGTGGTTACGCCGCGTCGGGGAACGATTTCACCGTGGTCCAGCAAGGCAACGGACATCGCTCGTCGCTGCGGTCTTGAGCGCGTACGGCGCATCGAGCGCGCCTGCGCCTATGAGATCATCGGTACCGGTGACGTCCAACCTCTGCGAGCGGCGTTGCACGACCCCATGACTGAAAGCGTGGTCGCCAACTCAGGTGAACTCGAGGGGCTGTTTGCTCATGAGCAGCCGCAGCGCAGCGAGACCGTGGATGTCCTGGCGGGAGGTCGCGGGGCACTGCTGCAGGCAAACCTCGATCTGGGTCTCGCGCTGGCTGATGACGAGATCGACTACCTCGTTCGCAGCTACGAGCAAATTGGGCGCAATCCCCGGGATGTGGAGTTGATGATGTTCGCCCAGGCGAACTCGGAACATTGCCGTCACAAGATCTTTAACGCGTCGTGGACCATCGATGGCGAAGATCAGGAGAAAAGCCTGTTCGCCATGATTCGCAATACCCATGCCTGCGCGCCCACCGGGGTTCTGTCGGCCTACGCCGACAATGCGGCGGTGGTTGCAGGTCACGACGCGAGCCGCTTCGTCCCCGCCGCCAGCGACGGCGAGTATGCGGCGGTGCCTCAGCCCGTGCACCTGCTGATGAAAGTTGAAACGCATAACCACCCCACCGCAATTGCCCCGTTTCCGGGGGCGGGCACTGGAGTTGGGGGCGAGATACGCGATGAGGGCGCCGTCGGGCGGGGCTCCAAGCCCAAGGCGGGACTCACTGGCTTCAGCGTGTCGAACCTGAAGATTCCGGGGCTGGAACAGCCCTGGGAGACCGATTACGGCAAACCCGCGCGCATCGCTTCGGCGCTGGACATCATGATCGAGGGCCCCATTGGTGGCGCGGCCTTCAACAACGAATTCGGCCGGCCCAACCTGTGTGGCTATTTCCGCAGCTATGAGCAGTCCGTCGCGTGGAACGATGGCGGCGACGAGGTGCGGGGCTACCACAAGCCCATCATGATCGCGGGTGGCTTTGGCAATATCGCGCCTGAGCATGTCGACAAGCCGCCTTTTGAAGCGGGCACGGCCCTGCTGGTATTGGGTGGTCCGGCCATGTTGATCGGTCTGGGTGGTGGGGCGGCATCGAGCATGGCCAGCGCCGACGGTCAGGAGGACCTGGATTTTGCTTCGGTGCAACGTCAGAACCCCGAGATGGAACGGCGCTGCCAGGAAGTCATCGATCGCTGCTGGCAACAGGGAGAGCACAACCCCATCGCCTTTATTCACGATGTCGGCGCCGGAGGCCTGTCCAATGCGTTGCCGGAACTGGTGAAGGACGGAGGCTGTGGCGGACTGTTTTCGTTGCGCGACGTACCCTGCGATGACCCGGCCATGACGCCGCTGGAAATCTGGTGCAACGAAAGCCAGGAGCGCTACGTGCTAGCGGTGACGCCAGAGCGCCTGGATGAGTTTCTGGCCATCTGTGAACGCGAGCGCTGCCCCGTTGCAGTAGTGGGCAGGGCAACGGCCGAAAAACAGATTCGGGTGGATGACGGGCTGTTTGGCGACGCGCCGGTTGATATGCCCATGGACGTGCTGTTCGGCAAACCTCCACGCATGCACCGCGAGGACTCCCGTCGGCCGGTAGCAGCACAGCCGTTTACAAGGCGTCCACCGCTGGCCGAGGCCGTGGAACGGGTGCTGGCGCTGCCAACGGTGGCGAGCAAGGGTTTTCTGATTACGATTGGCGACCGCACCGTGACCGGACTCGTCGCCCGGGACCAGATGGTGGGTCCCTGGCAGGTTCCCGTCGCGGATTGTGCCGTGACCATGGTCAGCTACGACAGTGACCTGGGCGAAGCCATGGCCATGGGCGAGCGTACTCCCGTCGCATTGCTCGATGGTCCGGCGTCGGCACGCATGGCGGTGGCTGAGGCCATTACCAATCTGTGTGCGGCGCCCCTTCGTGACCTGGCCGACGTGCGTCTGTCCGCCAACTGGATGTCTGCCGCTGGCGTGCCCGGCGAAGGCGCGGCGCTGTATGACACGGTACGTGCGGTGGGCGAGGAGTTTTGCCCCGCCCTTGGCATCGCAATTCCCGTGGGCAAGGATTCCATGTCCATGCAGACCCGCTGGTCTGAAGATGGCGAGGCGCGATCCGTGACGGCGCCCTTATCCCTGATCGTCTCGGCATTTGCGCCGGTGGGCGATGTTGCGGCGACACTCACGCCGCAATTGCACCCAGAGAGCGGCAGCGTACTCATTGGCATTGATCTTGGACGCGGCCGCAACCGCCTCGGCGCATCAGCACTGGCCCAATGTTACGGAGAGCTGGGTGCGCAGCCCGCCGACATGGACGATGCCTCGGACCTGAAGGCATTCGTGGAACTACTTGCCTGGGGGCGTCAGCGCGGCGCTATTCGCGCCTATCACGACCGTTCCGATGGTGGACTGATCGTCACGCTGCTCGAAATGGCCTTTGCCGGTCGCTGTGGTCTGGATATCGATCTGCCCAGCGAATGGGCCGATCCGATTGCAGCGCTGTTCAGCGAAGAAGCGGGCGCTGTGCTCGAGATCGACAGCGATTCCCTGAGTGATTGGATGGCGCAGGCCGACGCCCTCGGACTGGATGGGTACGTTGTCGCCCTGGGACGTTCGACGGTGGATGAGCAAATCCGTGTGCGCCAGAACGACGCCCTGCTGCTGCAGCGCGATCGTGCTGACCTGCAACGCATCTGGGCGCGCACCAGCCACGCGATCCAGCGCCTGCGGGACAATCCGGAATGCGCCGACGAGGAGTTTGCCCGGATTGGCGAGGAAGATTCGGGGCTGAGCACGCGCGTTACCTTTGAGTTGGATCAGGCCCCCGCCGTAACCGGCCAGGCCCGACCCCGGGTTGCGGTGCTGCGCGAGCAGGGAGTGAACGGCCAGGTGGAGATGGCGGCGGCCTTCGATCGCGCGGGCTTTGCGGCCGTGGATGTCACCATGAGTGACCTGCTTGCGGAGCGTCACACGCTTCAGGACTTTCACGGTCTGGTCGCTTGCGGTGGCTTCTCGTTTGGTGATGTGCTCGGCGCCGGCGAGGGTTGGGCCAAGTCGATCCTGTACAACGACTCCCTGAGGGAGGCCTTTACTGGCTTCTTTGAACGCGGTGACAGTTTCGCCCTGGGCGTCTGTAATGGATGCCAGATGCTGTCGGTGCTGCGCGACCTGATTCCGGGTACGGATCACTGGCCCTGGTTCCAGCGCAACCGCTCGGAGCAGTTCGAGGCGCGCCTCTCATTGGTCGAAGTACAACCGTCGCCCTCGCTGTTGCTGGCCGATATGGCGGGATCACGCCTGCCGATCGCCGTGGCCCATGGCGAAGGCAGGGCGGTGTTTGCAAACGACACGGCGCGGCAGCGCTGTGAACAGGGAGGGTACGTAGGCCTGCGATACGTTGAAAATGACGGCACGGTTGCCAGCGCCTACCCGGCCAATCCCAATGGCTCCCCAGCGGGCATTACGGCAGTGTGTAGCGAGGATGGTCGCGTCACCATCATGATGCCGCATCCGGAGCGCGTCATTCGCTCTAGACAGTTCTCCTGGGCCCCCGCGGACTGGGAGGACGACGCCCCGTGGCTGCGCCTGTTCCAGAACGCGCGGCGCGCCCTTGCATAATGGCCGTTGTGCCCCCATGAACAGAAAAGGCCCGGGCGGGCTCCCTTGAGCCTGCCCCGTCAGGGTCTATAATGCGCCACCTCTTTATGCCCTGAGCCGAAACTATTGGCGGGGCCCAGCCAATACTCGGACACTGACCCAGGCATGCTCAACCGATATCCCCTTTGGAAGTACCTGCTCGTTCTTGTCATCGTTCTCGGTGGCGCTTTCTACGCAGCACCCAATCTCTATGCACCTGATCCCGCCCTTCAGGTCACGGGCGAGAGTTCCGCCACGCTGGTTGACGATCGTCTGGTCGAAAAAGCGACGCAGGCCCTTGGTGAGGCGGGCATCGAGTACTTTGGTGAAACGCTCGACCCGGATGGTCGGAACGCGTTGATTCGTCTGCGTGAGCAGGATCAGCAGTTGCGGGCCCAGGCGGTGGTGTCCCGCGCTGTGGGCGATGCCTACATCGTGGCCCTGAATCTGGCCGAGACCACGCCGGACTGGCTCACGGACCTGGGTGGCCAGCCCATGAAGCTCGGTCTGGACCTGTCGGGCGGCGTGCATTTCAAGCTCGAGGTCGATATCGATGCGGCGATCGATCGGCGCATGGAGTACTACCTCAACACCACCAAGCGGATGCTGCGCGAAGATCGTATCCGAGGATTTATCGCCCTCGATGGCGCGCGCACCGTGCAGGGGCGTTTTCGCAGCGAAGCGGACCGGGAGGCGGCGCGCAAGCTCATCGCCGACGAATTCCCTGAATTGCTGCTGGACCGCGTAGACACCGAGGATGAATGGGTCATTCGTGCCTCGATGACCGACGCCTCTGTCGACGAAATTGTGGACTACTCCGTGAGTCAGAACCTCACGACGCTGCGCAATCGCGTGAACGAACTGGGTGTGTCTGAACCCCTGGTTCAGCGCCAGGGTAAAAACCGTATCGTCGTGGAACTGCCGGGCATTCAGGACACTGCTGAAGCCAAGCGTATTTTGGGCAAGGTCGCCAATCTGGAGTTTCGCCTGGTCGCCAACGCGGACGCGCCGCCGTCGGAGCGCCAGCGCTTTGAATACCGCAGTCCCGATCGTGCCGGTGTGACTGAAAACCTTGAGCGCGATGTGATTATCACGGGCGAGCGCGTGTCCAATGCCCAGGCCAGCTTTGACCAGAATGGTCAGCCGAATGTGCAGATCAGCCTGGACAGCGAAGGGGGTACGCTTATGTCGCGCGCCACCCGGAACAACATCAAACGCCGCATGGGAGTGCTGTTTATTGAACGCAAGTTCCGCACTCGCTATGAGAAAGACGAAAACGGCGAAGAAGTCGTCGTGAAGATTCCCTACGACGAGAAGAAACTGCTCACGGCGCCGGTGATCCAGAGTGCGCTTGGTGCCCAGTTCCAGATCACCGGACTGGACTCACCCATGGAGGCGTCGGAACTTGCGCTGATGCTGAGGGCCGGAGCCCTGGCCGCGCCGATCAGCTTCGTCGAGGAGCGTACCGTAGGGCCGTCCCTCGGCGCCGACAACATCCGCCTGGGTATCAAGTCGGTGCAGTATGGTCTGGGCCTGGTGGTGCTGTTCATGGTGCTCTATTACCGCGTGTTCGGTGTGGCCGCCGTGATCGCGCTCAGCGCGAACCTGGTGCTGCTGGTGGCCTTCATGTCGATCATTGGCGCAACTCTGACGCTGCCGGGCATCGCCGGTATCGTGCTCACCGTGGGTATGGCCGTGGATGCGAACGTGTTGATCTTCTCGCGCATACGCGAGGAGCTGAACAATGGCCTGTCGCCGCAAATGGCTATTCACTCGGGCTTTGAGCGCGCCGTGGCGACGATTCTGGATGCCAACATCACGACGCTGATTGTGGCGGTGATTCTTTATGCGGTGGGTACGGGGCCGGTGAAGGGCTTCGCCGTCACGCTCTCGGTAGGCATCGTGACGTCGATGTTTACGGCCATCATGGGTACACGGGCGCTGGTTAACCTGTTTTACGGAGGGCGCCGGGTGCAGAAGCTTGCCATCGGCCGCGATATCACCGCGGGAGAAAGCGCATGAGAGTGATCAATTTCATGGGTCGTCGGTATCTGGCGGCAATTTTCTCGGCGCTCTTGATTCTGACCGCGATTGGTTCCCTCGCAACGCGGCAACTTTCCTGGGGTCTGGATTTTACCGGCGGCACGCTGGTTGAGGTGCACTACGCCGAGAGCGCCGATCTGACGGGCATTCGCAGCACGCTGGAGAGCGGGGGCTATGCGGGGGCGATCGTCGTGAGCTTCGGCACTGATCGCGATGTACTGATTCGCCTGCCCGCGGGTTACTCGGACGCCCAGGGTGCCCAGATGCTCGAATTGCTGCGCAACAACGGCGAGGACGAAGTGGAACTGCGGCGCATTGAGTTCGTAGGCCCTCAGGTCGGTGATGAACTACGGGAGCAGGGCGGTCTGGCAATGCTGCTGGCGCTGGGGCTGGTGATGCTCTATATCGCGTTCCGTTTCCAGTTCAAGTTTGCTGTTGGTGCGGTGGTGGCGCTGGTCCACGACGTTCTTGTGACGCTGGGGTTTTTCTCGATTATCGGAATGGAGTTTGACCTTACGGTGCTGGCGGCGCTGCTGGCGGTGATCGGTTACTCGCTCAACGATACCATCGTGGTGTCGGACCGCATCCGCGAGAACTTTCGCAAACTGCGCCGGGCAGATCCCCTCGAAGTCGTCAATATCTCTCTGACCGAAACCCTGGGCCGGACCCTGGTAACGTCGTTGACGACCCTGCTGGTGCTGGTGGCGCTGGCGGTGTTTGGCGGCGAGATGATCCACGGCTTTGCCATCGCGCTTATCGTTGGCGTTGCGATCGGTACCTACTCGTCGATCTACGTGGCCTCGAACGTGCTGCTGTCCCTTGGTGTCAGCAAGGACGATCTGATTATTCCCGTGAAAGAAGGGGCCGATCAGGACAGCCTGGTGCCTTGAGGCCCCAGGCTTAGCGCAGCATTCGTGGGTCTATCCGCGCAGATTCTTCGTGGCCTGCAGCACCGCTTTAAGACATTTGGCGTTGCCGCAGGCGATGTTGCCGCTCTCAAGATAGTTTTCTGAGCCGTCCAGGTCAGTGACCAGGCCGCCAGCTTCACGCACCATGAGTGCCCCCGCGGCGATATCCCAGATCGAGAGTCCCAGTTCCCAGAATCCATCCAGGCGACCGGCGGCGACGTAGGCCAGATCCAGCGAGGCGGCACCGGCGCGGCGAATCCCCGCGCACTGGGCTGCGAGTGCCGCCATGCTCTGGGCGTAGTTCGCCAGATGCTGGTCCTGATGCCCTTTAAAGGGAATTCCGGTGCCGAGCAGCGCGCCTTCGAGTCCCGGTACCTTGCTCACGCGTATACGTCGGCCGTTCAATTGGGCACCGCGGCCGCGAGACGCCGTGAATTCCTCGCGGCGTACGGGGTCCACGATCACTCCATGTTCCACCCGGCCCTTGTGCAGGCAGGCGATGGACACCGCGTAGTGGGGAATGCCCCGCAGAAAATTCGTCGTACCGTCCAGGGGATCGATTACCCACAGGTACTCGGCATCCTCGGGTCCTTCGCGTCCGGACTCTTCGCCGAGTACCGCGTGGTCGGGGTAGGCCCGGCGCAGATGGCGGATGATCTCCTGCTCCGCCTGTTCGTCGATGTCCGAGACAAAGTCGTTCGCATGCTTGGCGCGCACGTTGATACGCTCAAGGTCATCAGAGGCGCGCACGATCAGGTCGCCGGCCTTGCGGGCGGCGCGCAGTGCGATGTTGGTCATCGGTTCCATCGAGAATTCCGGGACAGGAAGAAAACGGCGCGCGAGTATAGCAGAGGCGGGGCCCTTGGGCGCGTCGATGGCAGGGGGCGGGGCAGATACCCTAAAATGCGCGTCCCCACGCAGGAGTTGTCCGACCCATGGACGTAAACCGCATCCGCATCGTGCTCGTTGAGCCCCAGCACCCCGGCAATATCGGGGCCGTTGCCCGCGCCATGAAAAACATGGGTCTGGGCCGCCTGGTGATGGTTGCGCCAGAGCAGTATCCCGACCCCCAGGCGATCTGGCGGGCCATGTCTGCAAAAGACGTGCTGGAGGCGGCACAGGTGGTGGATACGCTGGACGAGGCCATCGCTGACTGCGGTTTTGTGGTGGCCGCGACCTCGCGGGATCAGCGTATTCCCTGGCCCGTGCTCGACGCCAGGCGTTCCGCCGCCGAGATTGCCGCTGCATCGACGCAGACTGACGTGGCCATCGTCTTTGGCCGCGAGGACAATGGCCTGAACAACGAAGAACTCATGCGCTGCAATCTGCACCTGGCGATCTCCACCAGTGATGCCTACAGCTCCCTCAACCTGGCGATGGCGGTGCAGGTCGTTAGCTACGAATTGCATATGCTCGCGGTCGCCGACGAACTGCCGGCGGCACCGGACGCCCAGTGGGACGCAGCACCGGCCACGCAAGAGAACATGGAGCGTTTTTTTGTGCACCTGGAGCAGACCCTCGGTGAGGTCGGGTTTCTCAATCCCGCGGCGCCACGCCAGCTGATGCCCCGGCTTCGTCGTCTATACAGCCGCCTGCGCCTGGATGAAATGGAACTGAACATTTTGCGCGGCATACTGACCGAGACGCAGAAGCGCATCGATCCTGTGGACTGGGATGCCCGCGCCCGGGAGCCGTCGCGATGAAGCCGGTGTACCTGGATTACTTTGCTACGACCCCCGTGGACCCGCAGGTGGCCGAGGCCATGGGAGCCTGCCTGACCATCGATGGAACCTTTGGCAATGCCGCCTCGCGCTCGCATCGCTATGGCTGGGAGGCCGAGATGGCGGTCGAGACCGCCCGGCAGCAGCTCGCGGAACTGCTCAATGCCGATGTGCGCGAAATCGTATGGACCTCGGGTGCCACAGAGTCCGACAACCTGGCGATCAAGGGTGTGATTGAGGTGGCCCGGCAGGAGGGCAATCGGCAACCCCATGTGATTACTTCGCTCATTGAGCACAAGGCGGTGCTGGATAGCTGCCACGCGCTGGAGGCGCAGGGGGTCGAGATCACCCGTCTGGCCCCCGATGCGAACGGCCTGATTTCGCCTGAAGCAGTGGCAGAGGCCCTGCGTGAAAATACCTGTCTGGTCTCGATCATGCACGCCAACAATGAAATTGGCACGGTGAATGATATCGCCGGAATCTCCTCGTACACGCGCGAGGCGGGTGTACCCCTGCATGTGGACGCGGCGCAGAGCGTTGGCAAGATCGCTGTGGATGTGCAGGCGCTGGGGGTGGATCTGCTGTCGGTGTCCGCGCACAAGTTCTACGGGCCCAAGGGGATGGGAGCGCTCTACTGTCGGCGTGGTGTGCACCACCGCGTGGCGGCGCAGATTCACGGCGGTGGTCACGAGCGCGGCCTGCGCTCGGGCACCCTGGCGACGCATCAGATCGTGGGACTCGGCAAGGCGGCCGAGGTCGCGGCTGCTTGTCTGCAGGAAGAGGGTGCGCGCCTGGAGAGCCTGCGGGAGTCGTTTCTGTCTTCACTAACGGATCTGCCCGGCGTGACCCTCAATGGGCATCGCCAGCAGCGCCTGCCTGGGGGGGTGAACATCAGCGTCGCCGACGTCGAGGGCGAGGCATTGCTGCTGTCCCTGCCGGAATTTGCCCTTTCGACCGGGTCAGCCTGCTCATCGGCAAGCCTGGAACCGTCCTACGTGCTGCGTGCGCTGGGCCTGCCGGATGCGCTGGCCCACAGCTCGCTACGCATCAGCCTGGGTCGATACACCAGCGCGCAAGACATGGATCTTCTCAGTGCGCGTCTGCATGAGGTGGTGCCCCGTCTAAGGGATCAGACAACCGCCTGAAATGATGCCGCAATCTTGGGCGGTTTCGGGCTGATTGACGCCCCTAAACACTGCTCCAGACAGGTGCGAAGGGTCGCCAAAGCCCGTATAATCCCGCGACTTTTTTTCTAACGTGGACGCAGCGCCGCACCGACCCCTGACGGGCTCTGGTACGGTGGTGCTCTGCCAATTCCGTAATCAGTCTGGAGATTCAACATGGCGGTGGAACGCACCCTCTCAATCGTAAAGCCCGATGCCGTAGGCAAGAACCACATTGGCGAGATCTACGCACGCTTCGAAAAAGCGGGCCTGCGCATTGTAGCTGCGCGTATGCTGCGCCTCAGCGACGACGTGGCGGGTGGATTTTATGCCGAACACCGTGAGCGTCCCTTCTTTCCTGACCTGATCAAGTTCATGACGTCCGGGCCTGTATGTGTGCAGGTGCTCGAGGGCGAAAACGCCATCGCCCTGAATCGCGAACTGATGGGAGCCACGAATCCCCAGGAAGCAGATGCCGGTACGATCCGCGCCGATTTCGCCTCGTCCATCGACGCCAATGCGGTACATGGTTCCGATTCCGCGGCCTCTGCGGAGCGCGAGATCGCTTATTTCTTCGCGGCCAGCGACATCTGCGAGCGCGCCTGACACCCCATGGAGCAACTCATCGCCAGCAGTGAGGCACCCGCGCGGGTCAATCTCCTGGGGATGAGTCGTGCCCAGCTCGAGGCATTTTTTCTCGAACTGGGTGAAAAGCGCTTTCGCGCCCAGCAGGTCATGAAGTGGATTCATCACCAGGGGGTGACGGATTTCGCACTCATGAGCAATCTTGGCAAGGCCCTGCGGGAGCGACTGGCGAGCGTGGCTGAGGTACGGCCACCGCAGGTGGAGTCGCGGCATGACTCCGCCGACGGGACGCGTAAGTGGCTGATTCGCGTCGAGGGTGGCGGTCTGGTCGAGACAGTGCTCATACCTGATGGCAATCGGGCCACGCTCTGCGTGTCTTCGCAGGTCGGCTGTAGTCTTGACTGCAGCTTTTGTTCGACGGGTAAACAAGGGTTTCAACGCGATCTCAGCGCCGCCGAGATCATTGGGCAGCTCTGGCTGGCCATCGACTCCTACGACGCGTTTCAGGCCGGCAAGGGCCGTGTGGTGACAAACGTGGTCATGATGGGCATGGGTGAGCCCCTGCTCAACTTTGACAATGTGGTCGCCGCCATGGACCTCATGATGGACGACCTGGCCTACGGCATTTCCAAGCGTCGCGTGACCCTGAGTACGTCAGGGGTGGTGCCGGCGCTGGATCGTCTGGCAGAGATCAGCGAGGCGAGCCTGGCGATATCTTTACACGCGCCCAACGACGCCCTGCGCGATCAGCTGGTACCCGTCAATCGCCGCTACCCCATTCGCATGCTGCTCGACAGTGCCCGGAACTACATCGACGCCCAGCGCGATCAGAAGCGCGTGGTCACCGTCGAATACACGCTGATGGCCGGTGTCAACGACCAGCGCGAACACGCCCTGGAACTTGCCCAGCTGCTGCGGGACTTTCCCTGCAAGATCAATCTGATCCCCTTCAACCCGTTCCCGAATTCCGGCTATGAACGCCCCAGTGGTAACGCCGTATCGCGGTTCTGGCAGGTGTTGGTTGACGCGGGCTATATCGTCACGGTGCGCACAACACGCGGCGATGATATCGATGCAGCCTGTGGTCAGCTCGTGGGGGAGGTCGTGGACCGAACACGACGCGCCGAACGCCACCGCTCACGCAACGAGCAGGCAGAGGTGACGGCATGATTCGGACAGGTTTATTGGCGATGACACTACTGCTGGTTGCTGGTTGTGTCACCGAGACCGAGAGCGTGTTTACCGAAAAGGCCTCGCCAAAAGACGCCTTCGAGCAGCGTGTGGCGCTGGCGCGACAGTACATTGGCCGACGTAACTGGGAGGATGCCAAGCGTAACCTCAAGGTCGCCGCCGAGATCGACAACAGTAACCCCGAGGTTTATGAGGCCTTCGCCCTGGTCTACCAGAGCACCGGGGAGTTCGAGCTGGCCGAAGAGAACTTTCGTCGTGCCATAAGCCTGGACAAGAATTTCTCTCGCGCACGCAACAACTACGCGGCCTTTCTCTACAGCCAGGAGCGCTATCGCGAGGCTGAAGAACAGCTCGCTCTGGTGGTCAAGGACACGCTGTACAACGCCCGACCTCAGGCCTTTCTGAACCTGGGCCTGTGTCGTCTCAAGTTGTTTGATTCCCGTGGCGCCGAAGAGGCATTCCTGCGCACCCTGTCCATGCAGCGCGACAATACGATCGCGTTGCTCGAAGTGGCACAGCTGCGTTTTGAGGCCGAAGACTATCGCAACGCCGGGCTTTACTACGACCAGTACCGCAGCCGCGTGCGCCAGCAGAGCGCCCGGGGCCTGTGGTTTGGAGTGCGCCTGGCCCGTTCCTCTGGGGATCGGGACGCAGAGGGCAGCTACGCCCTGGCGCTCTCCAACCTGTACCCCGAGTCCGCGGAATACGAAGCTTACCGGCGCTCGCTGGGTAGCGCGGGAGTGCCCTGATGTCCGCTTACCGGAGCCGATGCCGCCCGGCAGGAGCGTCACTATGAATCAACCGTCACCGATCAGGCGCCGCAAGAGCCGGCAGATTTTCGTCGGCGATGTGGCTGTGGGTGGCGATGCACCCATCAGTGTGCAGAGCATGACCAATACCGAGACCTGTGACGTCGCGGCGACGCTGGCGCAGATTCGTGGTCTTGAAGAAGCGGGGGCCGATATCGTTCGCGTATCGGTGCCGAGCATGGACGCAGCCGAAGCGTTCCGTGCGATCCGTGCCGATGCGCGGGTTCCCCTGGTCGCCGATATTCACTTTGACCACCAGATCGCCCTGAAGGTGATGGAGTACGGCGTGGACTGCCTGCGCATCAACCCGGGCAATATCGGGCGTGACGACAAGGTGCGAGAGGTCGTGGCCATGGCCCGTGACCTGGGAATACCGATCCGCATCGGTGTCAATGCCGGATCCATCGGCAAGGACCTGCAGCGCAAGTACGGTGAACCCACGGCCGACGCGCTGGTGGAATCGGCCATGCGTCATGTCGATATTCTCGACAAGCACGATTACCCGGATTTCAAGGTGAGCGTAAAGGCCTCAGAGGTCTTTATGGCGGTGGATGCCTACCGCCTGCTGGCGAAGGCCATCGATCAGCCGCTGCATCTTGGTATTACAGAAGCAGGGGGATTGCGCGGTGGCACCGTGAAGTCATCCATCGGCCTTGGCATGCTGCTCTATGAAGGCATTGGTGACACGATCCGCATCTCGCTGGCCGCTGACCCGGTGCAGGAAGTCAAAGTGGGCTTTGACATCCTCAAAAGCCTCAAGCTGCGCAGCAACGGTATCAACTTCGTTGCCTGTCCCAGCTGTTCGCGCCAGAACTTCGATGTGATTTCGACCATGAATGAGTTGGAGACCCGCCTAGAAGACGTGCGCACGCCTATGGATGTGGCGGTCATCGGTTGCATTGTGAATGGTCCCGGCGAAGCGCGGGAAGCCGATGTGGGGCTCACCGGCGCCACGCCCAGCAACCTGATTTACGTGGACGGGGAGCCGGACCACAAGGTCGACAATCAGGACTTTGTGGATCATCTGGAGCAGGTGATCCGCCAGCGTGCCGCGCGCCTTGATGAGGAGCGTGCCGCTGCGGACGCGAACCTCATCGCCCGGTCCGACGCCTGAAACCATCTCGAGAGTAGACGATCTCCATGAGTGCACTGCGATCCATCCGTGGCATGAACGATGTGCTGCCCGACGATTCCCATCGCTGGCAGTATCTCGAAGCGGTTGTGGTGTCCGTGCTGGACAGCTACGGCTACAGCGAGATCCGTATGCCCCTGGTGGAACCGACGGCGCTGTTCAGTCGCTCCATCGGCGAAGTGACCGACATCGTCGAGAAAGAGATGTATTCCTTTGAGGATCGCAACGGTGACAGCCTGAGCCTGCGCCCCGAGGGCACCGCAGGCTGCGTACGTGCAGCGATCCAGCACAATCTGCTGGCCACGCCCGCGCGGCTCTGGTACCGCGGCCCCATGTTCCGCTACGAACGCCCCCAGAAGGGGCGGCAGCGGCAGTTTCACCAGATTGGTGCCGAGTTGTTCGGCTATGCGGGACCGGATGCGGATGCGGAGCTGATTTTTCTGCTGGCACGCCTCTGGCGGCGTCTTGGGCTGCAGAATGTGGTCAGGCTCGAAATCAACAGCATTGGCAGCCTTGACGCCCGGGCCGCCTATCGGAGTGCGCTCGTAAACTATCTCTCGGCGCACCACGATGAGCTGGACGAAGACAGCCAGCGTCGTCTTCAGAGCAATCCGCTGCGCATTCTGGACAGCAAGAACGCTCAGACCCAGGGGCTGCTCGATGGCGCGCCCGCGCTGCAGGAGTATCTGGACGACGAGTCCCGCGAGGATTTTGTCCGTCTGTGCGCCTATCTCGATGCGGCGGGTGTGGCCTATACGGTGAACCCGCGACTGGTACGGGGACTGGATTACTACAACAAGACCGTGTTTGAGTGGGTCACCGACGAATTGGGCGCGCAGGGCACCGTCTGTGCCGGCGGGCGTTACGATGGCCTTGTCGCGCAACTCGGTGGCAAGGCAACTCCGGGCGTGGGTTTTGCCATGGGTGTTGAACGGCTGCTGCTGTTGATCGAGGCTCTCGACCTGTTCCCGGCGGAGCCCGTTCCTTCAATGTATGTGATGGCTATGGGTGATGCCGCTGAGCAGCGTGCCACCGCCTGCGTTGAAAAGCTGCGCGACACGTTCCCGGACCTTGGTATCACCCGGCATCTGGGCGGCGGCAGCTTCAAGAGTCAGATGAAAAAGGCGGATCGCAGCGGTGCGCAGTTGGCACTGCTCTGGGGCGAGGATGAGGTCGCGGCCGGTGAAGTCACGATCAAGCCTCTCAGAGGTGACGGTGAGCAGCAGCGGCTGCCCGAAGAACAATTATCGGAGCGCGTGCAGGCGCTTCTTGAGTAAACCTAGCGTAACGGAAAACAGAACGTGGAAAGCTATCGCACGGAAGAAGAACAGGTCGAAGCCCTTCGTAACTGGTGGAAGGAGAACGGCCGCAGCACCATCGTGGGTATCGTCCTTGCCCTGGGCCTGGGGTTTGGCTGGCAGGCCTGGCAACAAAGTCGTGAACAGGCCGCAGAAAATGCCTCACTGCTCTATCAGCAGATGCTGGAGCAGTTGGGAGCTCAGCTGAGTCCGGGCGAGGCGGCCAACGACAGCGATAAAGCAAAGGAAATCGCCGAACAGATCAAGGAGGCGTATCGCGGATCTGTGTATGCGCAGTTCGCGGCGCTGCACCTGGCGCGCCTCGCGGTGAACGAGGGGCGTCTGGAGGCGGCCGAACAGGAGTTGCGCTGGGTGCTGAGCATGGCGTCCAGCGGAGATGACGTGCACCAGCTTGCCCAACTGCGTCTTGCGCGAGTTGTGGCGGCGCAGGGCGATCCCGAGGGGGCGCTTGCAATGCTCGAGGGAGCGCGCACAGAACTGGTGGCGAGCTACGCCCTGACCCGCGGCGATATATTGATGGCGCAGGGTCGCGAAGACGATGCGCGTATCGCCTACGAAACCGCGGTCGCCGCGCTGGAAGCTGAATCACCGGTACCGCCGGGTCTGCAGGAGAAACTGCAGTACCTCAATGCCCGCCGCGCAGAGAGCGGAAACTGATATGCCCATGATGACCCGTTTATTTCTGTTGCTGCTCGCGGTAATGCTTGGCGGCTGCACCACCATCAGTGACTTCTTTTCCTGGGAGGATGAGGAGGATCCGCAGATGCCCGCGGAGCTTGTGGACTTCCAAGAGACTGTCGTGCTGGACAAGCTCTGGTCCGTGGGCGTTGGCGATGGCCAGGGCGAGGGCCTATACCGGCTGCAGCCCATTCTGGTGGATGGCGTTGTGTACGCTGCGTCGGCCGAAGGCGAGGTCAAGGCCGTCGACAGTACGGGGGGCAAGACGCTCTGGCGCCAGCGCCTCGAAACGGGCTTATCAGGTGGTGTGGGGCATTACAAAGGGTCGCTGTTCCTGGGTAGCCCCGATGGGCAGGTGCTGCGCCTGGACGCCGGCAGTGGCGAAACCCTGTGGAGCGCCCGCGTCAGCGGTGAAGTACTGGCGCCGCCCCAGAGCAATGGTCGCCTGGTGGCGGTGCAAACCTACGATGGCAAGCTGTTCGGCCTGGACCACGAGACCGGGGAACAGCTCTGGCGTTACGACAGCACGGTACCCGTGCTCACGATTCGTGGCACCAGCACACCGATCATTGATGGCAACGTAATTTATGCGGGCTTTGCCAATGGTCGGGTACTTGCGTTGAACACCGCCGATGGCAGCACGCGCTGGGAAGCGCGGATCGCCATACCCCAGGGTCGCTCCGAGATTGAGCGCATTGTCGATGTCGACGGCACCATGGCTTTAAACGGAGCGGAACTCTATGTGGCCAGTTACCAGGGTCGTATCGCGGCGCTGGACACGCGCACCGGACGCAAGATCTGGCAGCGCAACGTATCGTCGTTCTATGGCGTGTCCCAGGGCTTCGGCAACGTGTATCTGGCGGAAGAGACCGGCACGGTTACCGCGTTTCTACGCAATGGTCAGGGAATACGCTGGGAACAGGACGCACTGGCGTGGCGAGGTCTGTCCAAGCCCGTGCCCGTTAGCAGCTACCTGGCGGTAGAGGATTACAAGGGTTATCTCCATCTGCTTTCTCAAGTGGACGGCAGCTTCGTCGGCCGGACTCGCCCGGACAGCAAGCCGGCGCGTGCCGATATGTTCGCCGACGGTTCCACGCTGTATGTCTTTACCGATGGTGGCAAGCTGATCGCGTACGACGTCCGCGCCCGGAACTGATGCCATGTTGCCCGTCATCGCCCTGGTCGGTCGGCCCAACGTAGGCAAGTCGACACTGTTCAATCAGCTCACGCGCTCCCGCGATGCGCTGGTGGCCGATCACGCGGGGCTTACGCGGGACCGCAAGTATGGCGAGGGCCGGGTAGGTGATCGACGTTTTATCGCCATCGATACCGGTGGCGTCAGCGGCGACGAGGTGGGCATTGACGCCGAAATGGCCGGTCAGTCCCTGCAGGCCGTCGAAGAGGCGGACGTGGTGCTGCTGCTGGTGGACGCGCGTGACGGACTGAACCCCATTGACGAACTGCTGGTGAAGAATCTGCGCCAGCGCGGACGCGATTTTCATCTGGTGGTGAATAAGATTGACGGCCGGGACGAGGCGGTTGCCACCAGCGAGTTTCATGCTCTTGGCGTGTCTGCGATCCACGGCATAGCCGCGGCCCATGGGCGTGGCATACGGACCCTGATGGATGTGGTCTTCGAAACCCTGCCAGCCCCCGAACCCGAGCCTGACGTGGAAGAGGACCACGATCGGGTGAAAGTTGCGGTGGTGGGGCGCCCGAACGTGGGCAAGTCCACGCTGGTGAATCGCATTCTGGGTGAGGATCGCGTCGTGGTCTACGATCAGCCCGGCACCACCCGCGACAGTGTGTACATCGACTTCGAACGGCACGGCAATCCCTATACGCTGATCGATACCGCGGGCGTGCGTCGGCGCAAGAACGTGCGCGAGATGGTCGAGAAATTCTCTATTGTCAAAACCCTGCAGGCGATCGACGACGCCAATGTGGTGGTACTGCTGATCGATGGGGCCGAGGGTCTCGTGGATCAGGACCTGCACCTGCTCGGGCATTGCATCGAGGCCGGACGCGCGCTGGTACTGGCGGTGAACAAGTGGGATGGACTGGACCAGGACCAACGCGATCGCATTCGCACGGAGCTTGAGCGTCGCCTGCGGTTTGTGGAGTTCGCCGACACACACTTTATTTCGGCGCTGCACGGGTCGGGGGTCGGTAAACTGTTTGGCTCCATTGACGCGGCCTTTGCGGCGGCGACGCAGGCGATGGGTACCAACCGTCTGACGCGCATTCTCGAAGATGCCGTCGCGGATCACCCCCCTCCAATGGTCAATGGCCGTCGCATCAAGCTGCGCTACGCCCATGCGGGCGGGCGCAACCCTCCGCGAGTGGTTGTGCATGGCAATCAGACGGACCGGGTGCCAGACAGCTACCAGCGCTATCTCGAAAAGGTCTTCACTCGCGCCCTGGAATTGCGCGGCACGCCCGTGCGCATCGAGTTTCGCAGCAGCACCAACCCCTACGCAGGGCAGCGTCAGAAGCTCACGCAGCGGCAGGTTAATCGCAAGCGCCGCCTCATGGCGCACGTCAAGCAGGCCAAGAAGCGCAAGCAGCAGAAAAAGCGCAGCTGAGCTAACGCCGGGTGCGTCTTTTCTGTACCTGGGAGCAACACGGGTAGAACCCGCCCCCCACTATCAGTAACCCGTGTTTTATCGTTGCTGCCGAGGTGTGGGGTCGACGAAGTGCCAAGATTTCACGACGGAATTTCTGCGCACTTCGCGTACCAACCTAAAAACTATATCAGAAAAAACCTATAACTAATTGATAAATATATAAATAATAGATAGAAATATCGGATTTTATGGTGTTTGCCGGGGCGAGTCCGGGTGCTATAGTTCACCATAACACCCACCGCGAAAGCAGGACTGCAACATGATTACTCTTCGCAAGCGCATGGCCGGACCCCGTTCAAGTCGGATGCTGTTACCGGCGGTGCTTTTTCTCGCCTGCGCCACGCTGACCACCATGATCGCCGGCGCCCGTGCCGGCGAGACCCGGCGGGTCGAAGGCATCGATCTGGCCGACGTGGATGAGCTCTACGTGATTGGCAGCGTTCGCGTTGAATTGCGTCAGGGCGATGAAGCAGAGCTTCGCATCCAGGGCGATGAGAAGGACTTCGAGATTCCGCCCTTTTTCATCAAGGGCGAGAGCCTGGTGCTCGGTCGCGGTGATTACTACGGCAAGGATTCCGTGGGTGCAATGCGTTTTCGCGTGGTGTTGCCCAGGCTACAGGAACTCCGCCTGAAAGGCTCCGGCGATGCTTACGTCAAGCCCTTCGAATTGTACGACCGCGGCCACGGCGGGTTTCCCACGATTGCCGTCGAAGGCTCGGGGGACATCAAGCTGTATGGTCTGAAAGGCCCCGGCGTGGAATTGCGCGTCAAGGGTTCAGGATCGATCAAGGCGGTGGATGTTGACGTAGAGGAGCTTGAAGCGGTCGTCGCTGGTAGCGGTGACCTGTTCATGCAGTCCGTCCAGGCCGAGGAAGGGGAGTTTGTGGTCACGGGCACCGGCGATATCGGCGTCACCGATGGTGGCTTCGTCAAAAGGCTGGAAGTGAACGTGGTCGGTTCTGGTGACGCGCGTCTGGAAAAAGTTGATTGTGACGTTGCCGAGGTCAACGTTGTTGGATCCGGAACCGCTGACGTCGGTCGCGTAGCGAGCCGGCTCAATGCATCGGTGCTCGGTAGTGGTGATGTTTTTTACCGCGGCGAACCCAAGGTAGAAAGTGTCGAACTGGGTAGTGGCGAGGTGCGGTCCCGCGACTGAGAAGTGCTGACCCGGGAGAATGCCCATGCAGTGGAGTGACGGACAGCCGATCTATCGCCAACTGAAGGATCTGGTGATTCAGCGTGTGATGGATGGCAGCTTTCCCGAGGGCGAGGCGATCCCCTCGGTGCGGCAGGTGGCCACGGACTACCATATCAACCACCTGACCGTTGGGCGGGCCTACCAGGAACTGGTGGATATGGGGCTGCTCGAGAAACGCCGTGGCCTGGGCATGTTCGTGGCGTCGGGAGCCCGCGACTCGCTTACCAATAATGAACAGCAGCGCTTTCTCAAGGAAGAACTGCCGGCCTTCGCCGAGCGTGTGCATATGCTCGGCATGGCCATGGACGAAGTGATCCAGCGTTTGCACGCTGTACAGGGGGAACACAATGCAGACCATCATTGAGGCGCAGGGCTTGCGTCGCAGCTTCGGCGATCTGCATGCCGTTGATGGCGTCGATCTGCACATCGCGTCAGGCAGCGTTATCGGGCTTATCGGCCCCAACGGTGCGGGCAAGACAACATTGCTGCGGGCGTTACTGGGCCTGACGCGCTGTGAGGGGGAGCTTTCGGTGCTGGGTTATCAGCCCGAGGATGAGCGGGCGCGGATGATGGAGGAGGTGTGCTTCATCGCTGATACCGCTGTGCTGCCGCGCTGGATGCGCGTCCACGAATTGCTGGACTATGCCCAGGGCACTCACCCACGTTTCAATCGCGACCAGGCCGAGGCGTTCCTCGCCACCACGGATGTGGACCTGGATCGCCGCGTGGGCAAGCTCTCGAAGGGCATGACGGTGCAACTGCACTTGGCCATCGTTATGGCCATCGACGCCCGTCTGCTGATTCTTGATGAGCCCACCCTGGGTCTGGACATTCTGTTCCGCAAGCGCTTCTACGAGCAATTGATTAACGACTATTTCGACGGTGAGCGCACGATCCTGGTGTCGACGCATCAGGTAGAGGAGATCCAGCACATCCTCACTCATGTCATGTTCATGCATCACGGCAAGATGATTCTGCACGAGTCCCTGATGGACCTGGAGGAGCGCTTCTGCGAAGTCCATGCCCTGGGCGACGCGGCGCTGCGAGCCGAGGAACTGCCCTACATCGGAAAACGCAACATTCTCGGCGGCAAGGCCTTCATTTACGAAGGTGTGGCCCCGGCGGAGCTGGCGGGCCTCGGTGAACGTCGGGCACCCTCGGTTTCTGATCTCTTTGTCGCCAAGGTAGGAGGCTGAGTTATGGCCACGGCCCAATCGCCGCGTTTCTTTGCCCTGCTGCAGCGGGAGTTTCGCGAATACCGCAATTCACTGTTCTGGACACCGGTGATCACAGCCATCGTGCTCGGCGTGCTCATGCTTCTGAGCGTCGTGGTGGCGAACCGCATCGCCGTTGTGGGTGACACGATTCTCGATGCGCTCATGAGTGAGGAGCGCGGGAGCCTCAGCGTGTCATTCAGCGTTGGCGAGGACGGTGACGAAGAAATCACCGTAATGCACGTCTCCGGCGTGGACGAGGACCTCAACGCCCTGGATGACATCGCCGTCGATATCACGTCGGTGGACGCCACGGGCAACGAGGAGCACAAGCGTACCATCGTACGCTTTGGTGATCCCCAGGTACCCGAGGCACCCGGTGTCCCGGATGCGCCAACGTCACCAAGGGCGCTGAGCTACGAGCTGGTCGTGGAAGACAACGCCGAAGAAAACTGGAACTTCTCGCGCGAGTGGACTTTCAATCCGGAATCCGCCAATGGCGGAGACACTGACGGTGACGCCAGCGAGAACATGGACGGCAGTGAGCTCAACGTGATGTTGAGCGTGGTGCATGCGATCCTGTTGATGCTGCTGCTGATCACGTCGGTGAACTACCTGCTCAGCTCGCTGTACGACGATCGCAAGGACCGCAGCATTCTCTTCTGGCGCTCCATGCCCGTAGGCGAGTGGGAAGTGGTGCTGTCCAAATTCGCCATGGCGCTGATTCTGGCGCCCATGATCTACATTGCCATCAGCCTGTTGCTGCAGCTTGCCTACGTCCTGCTGATGATGCTGCTGGTGTGGCGCATGGACCAGGACCCGATGGCCGTGGTGCTGCAGAATATCGATTTCGTTGCCCTGATGGTTGATCCCATCAACGGCTGGTTGATGACGGCGCTGCTCATTGCGCCGACCTACGCCTGGCTGCTGCTGGCCTCGGCCCTGGCGCGTCGCTCACCGCTGCTCATGGCCGTGACACCGTTGATCGTTCTGTTGCTGGCTGAGGGAATCTTTTTTGGCACGGAGCGCATCGGTGACGCCGTACAGAATCATGTGCCACACATCAGTGAGACGTCGGCCGTCGGCTTCTACCTGTTCGGTCCTCAGTGGAGCGCTGACAGCGTCGGCACTATGGTGGGCGGGTTGATCTTTGCAGCACTTGCTTTGACCGCGACGGTCTGGCTGCGTCGGCATCGGTGGGAGATCGATTGACCCGTATTCACCGGATGTATATCACATATAGAAAACATCGATTAGATTAATAGTACTGCCCCGCCTAGACTCCACTCCCACTGGTCGCGCTGGTTCCGCCAGCGCTCACTTTTTTTCACTCTGGGGGTGACACCATGACCTATCAACAGGAAATTCAGGCCCAAGCTGACATCATCGGCAGCAACGGCGACAGCTGGAGAGATATCAGCCCGGAATACGCGGCGCGTATGCGTCTGCAGAACCGTTTCCAGAGCGGCATCGATATTGCGAAATACACCGCGGGCATCATGCGCCAGGACATGGCCGAATACGACGCTGACACCGCCAAATACACGCAGTCCCTGGGCTGCTGGCACGGATTCATCGGTCAGCAGAAGATGATCGCGATCAAGAAGCACTTTGGCGACACCAGCAAGCGTTACCTGTACCTGTCGGGCTGGATGATCGCCGCCCTGCGCAGCGAATTTGGTCCGCTGCCGGATCAGTCAATGCACGAAAAGACGTCGGTTCCTGCCCTTATTGAAGAGCTGTACACCTTCCTGCGCCAGGCCGACGCCCGCGAACTGGGTGGTCTGTTCCGCGAGCTCGACGCCGCCCGTGAAGCAGGCGATGACGTGGCTGCCAAGGCTGTGGAAAACAAGATCGACAACTTCCAGACCCACGTGGTGCCGATCATTGCGGATATCGACGCCGGCTTTGGTAATGCCGAAGCGACGTACCTGCTGGCCAAAAAGATGATTGAAGCGGGTGCCTGCGCCATCCAGATCGAAAACCAGGTATCCGACGAGAAACAGTGTGGTCACCAGGACGGAAAAGTCACGGTGCCCCACGAGGACTTCCTCGCCAAGATTCGCGCCGTGCGCTATGCATTCCTGGAACTGGGTGTGAATGACGGCGTGATCGTCGCACGCACCGACTCCCTGGGTGCGGGCCTGACGAAGCAGATCGCTGTGACCCATGAACCCGGTGATCTTGGCGACCAGTACAACAGCTTCCTGGACTGCGACGAAATCGATCCTGCAGAGCTCAAGAGCGGCGATGTGATCATCAACCGTGACGGCAAGCTGCTGCGTCCCAAGCGTCTTCCGTCCAACCTGTTCCAGTTCCGCAAAGGTACCGGTGAGGACCGCTGCGTTCTCGATGGCATCACCTCGCTGCAAAACGGCGCAGACCTGCTGTGGATCGAGACCGAAAAGCCCCACGTGGGTCAGATCGGCGGTATGGTGAACCGCATCCGCGAAGTGATGCCCAACGCCAAGCTGGTTTACAACAACAGCCCGTCCTTCAACTGGACCCTGAACTTCCGCCAGCAGGTATTCGATGCCTGGAGTGAAGAAGGCCGCGATGTATCGGCCTACGATCGTGACAAGCTCATGAGCGTGGATTACGACGAAACGGAACTGGCTGTGGAGGCCGATGCGCGCATCCAGACGTTCCAGGCTGATGCTGCTCGCGAAGCTGGCATCTTCCACCACCTCATTACGCTGCCCACGTACCACACGGCGGCTCTGTCCACCGACAACCTTGCCAAGGAATACTTCGGTGAGGCCGGCATGCTGGGTTACGTGAAAGGCGTGCAGCGTCAGGAGATCCGTCAGGGCATCGCCTGTGTGAAACACCAGAACATGGCGGGTTCCGACATGGGTGATGACCACAAGGAATACTTCGCCGGCGACGCGGCGCTCAAGGCGGGTGGTAAAGACAATACGATGAACCAGTTCGCCTGATCATCGACCGCATTGCCGGTTCCACAAGAACCGGTGACCCGAGCCCGGCCCCATAATGGTCGGGCTTTTTTTATTCTGCGCCTTACAATAGCGAGCTTTGCGGACTGTTCCGCCGACCAGGGAGTGACCACCTCATGCTGCCACGTTTGTCTGTTGTCGTTCTTTTGCTTTTGCTCACGGTCCCGGGGCGGGCCGAAAGCCTGACCTTTGTCGAGGAGTTGCGCGAGGGAGATCTGTCTCTCGCCACACTGGGAACGTTGGTGGCTCTGGATGCGAAGCCCGGTCTGAAAGCGGGTTATGGACTGTGCATGGCGGCGGGCGAGCAACTCTGTGACGTCAAGGGTACGGTTGGCTACGGGCTGTGCAAAATTGCAGGGGAACAGCTCTGTAAAGCGGATGGTTCCCTGGGCTACGGCTTGTGCAAGCTCGCCGGTGAGTTCAATTGCAAAACCAAAGCCAGCCTCGGTCATGGACTGTGTCGTCTGTCGGGCGGCAAGAATTGTCGCGGCTGACCCGCGGTAGATACAGACAGCCGCGGGACGCTAAGGAATCGTTATGAATGATCCCATTCGGGAGCTGAAGACCCCCGAGGACTGGGCGGAAGCGGAAGCCCGGTTCAACAACATGGAGTTCGTTCGCCGCCTCGGCGTCACCGTGAGTCTGGCGAATCCCGACGAACCCCACTGCGAAATCCTCGATATCGAGCCTTTCCACCTCGGTGGCATCGGTCAGGATTTCGTCAATGGTGTGATTATCTCTGGCGTACTCGATCTCGCCCTGGGCCTGACAGGCCTGCGGTATTCCCATCTGGGGTACTTCGCGACCCGTAATCTGCAGATTGACCTGACGCTGCCAGTGGAGAAGGACGGCTTTTACGTTAAGTCCCGGGTCACCAGCAAGATCGGCAAGCAGGTCTTTGCCGAAGCGACGGTGTTCAGTCCGGCAGGCAAGCCCCGGGTGCATGCCACCGGCGTGGTACGCGTGGGTATTCGCCGCTCCTGACCCACGCCTTGGCGCGCCGTTTGTGCAGGACTATAGTCAGATAAAGAACGATTGATCGGGAGGTAGTGTGCGCTGGGATGATATTGGCCAGCAGGTGTGTTCCGTGGCGCGGTCCCTGTCGGTGGTGGGGGAGCGTTGGACGCTGCTGATCCTGCGGGACGCATTTATGGGAACGCGGCGCTTCGATGAGTTTCAGGCGCGTCTGGGGATTACACGCCACCGCCTGTCTGAGCGGCTCAGCAAGCTTGTTGAACACGACGTGCTCACCCGCGTGCAATACAGCGAGCGGCCCAAGCGCTACGAGTATCGCCTGACCCGCAAGGGACTGGCACTTTACCCGGTCCTCATGACGCTCGGGCGCTGGGGCGACGAGTGGCTGGATCGGGGGGAGGGCGCTCCGGTGGAGTATTTTCACCAGCGCTGCGGCCAGAAAATGCACCCCGTGCTGACGTGTAGCTGTTGCGCCGAAACCCTGCGGCCTCAGCACGTCACACCAATGGTCGGGCCGGCGCTGGCCAAACACGATCGCAGCGTGCGCGAGGGGGAGACTTCTCTGCCCATGTTTCCCATGCTCGACGATGAATCCGATTCCTGAATCTGGCGAAGCGATCGCGAGCGCGCTGCCGAAAAGTATTGCGAAACCCGGTGAGAAACCCGCGCGAAACCCGCACGAACTCCGCACTAAACCAGACTCGGAATATCATGTAGTGTGATGTCGACGCGTCACGGATAGAAAAATAACAGGAGAATGATCATGACAGATACGGCAGCAGAACTGGTGATGAATCGTGGCAGCGAAATGCTGCCGGTCGCAGACGATGATCCAGCGGCGGAGCGTCTCAAACGCAAGCAACGCCTCGCGGCGTCGCTACGGATATTTGGTCGCTTTGGTTTTGATGAAGGTGTGGCGGGCCACATCACGGTACGTGATCCGGAGCAGCACGATCATTTCTGGGTGAACCCCATGGGACGCTCATTCAAGCAGATGCGCGTCAGCGATCTGCTAAAGGTCGATCACGAGGGCAACGTGGTGGAGGGCGAAGGTCTGCTCAATGGGGCAGCATTCACGATCCATTCGCGAATTCACATGCACCATCCCGAGATTACCGCCGCCGCCCATTCGCACTCCCTGTATGGAAAAGCCTGGTCCTCACTGGGGCGCAAGCTCGACCCCCTTACCCAGGACGCCTGTGCGTTCTATGAAGACCATGTGGTATTCGAGGACTATACGGGTGTGGTACTCGAGATGTCTGAGGGCGATCGCATCGCACAGGCCCTGGGCGATAACAAGGCGGTGATTCTGCAGAATCATGGTCTGCTCACCGTCGGCGAGTCGGTGGATGAGGCCTGCTGGTGGTTCGTGACCATGGAGCGGTCCTGTCAGGCCCAGTTGCTTGCCGAAGCTGCGGGCACGCCGCGGTCCATTCCCCATAAAATGGCCCTGCACACCGGCTCCCAGGTGGGCTCATCGCTCGCGGGCTGGTTCAGTTTTCAACCGCTGTACGATGTGATCGTCGCCGAACAGCCAGAACTTCTGGACTAGCGGTAGAGCATTGCCCTGTGTCGCGACACCGGTGGTATTTTTCTCCCGCAAAAGAGAAGTGCGTCACCGCGAAAATCCTGTGAATTAATGCCAGCACCTGTGCGGGTTTTGTCATGGGAGCGCGGTAAAATCAGGTACGTCTCGTAGAAGGACGACTTTTTGTCTCACAGGAGCTCGCAATGCACACCATGAAAAAAACCGCCATCGCCGTGGCACTGGCCGCTGCCCTGCCAAATCTGGCCCAGGCCCAGCTCGAAGAAGTCATCGTTACCGCAACGAAGCGGGAAGCCTCGGCGCAGGATCTGCCATTCTCTATCAACGCGCAGACTGCTGAAGATATCCAGCGTAACAATGTCTTCAATCTTGAGGACCTGTCGCGCAACGTTGCAGGCCTGGCAATCCAGAATCTCGGCCCCGGCCAGAGCCAGATGTCGATTCGCGGCGTGTCCGCCGGTCAGATCGTTCGTGACCAGCCCGGTGTGAAAGAGCAGGTGGGGGTGTATCTGGACGAAACGGTCATTTCCCTGTCACTGTTCACGCCCGACCTGGACCTGTATGACCTGCAGCGTGTTGAAACACTGCGCGGTCCCCAGGGCACACTGTTCGGCTCAGGGTCTGTGGGCGGTACGATCCGCTTCATTACGCAACAGCCGGATCTTGACGAGTTCAGCGGATCCATCGAAGCCAATGCCAACACGCTGACCGATGGCGACAGTGGCGGCCACCTCAAGGGTCACATCAATGTACCGGTGTCTGACACGGTTGCCGTTCGCGCTGTAGCCTACGGCACAGAGTACGCCGGGTGGATCGATGCGCTGGGCGAGAACAACTCGCTGCAGCGTGACGTCAATACGGGCAATCGCTACGGCGGCCGCGTGGCCCTGACCTGGGCGCCCACCGAGAACCTGACGATCACGCCGCGCGTGGTCTATCAGGAAATCGAAGCGGATGGCTTCAACCGCCAGGAAGTGTTCAGCCTGTACGCCAACCCCTACACCACGACCCGTCCGGCGATTCAGCTTGGCGAGCGGCAACAGTACCTGCGCCTGCGCGAGGAGTTCACAGACGAAACCCTCATCGCTGACATGGTGGTGAACTGGGATCTGGGCGGCGCGGTCGCGACCTATGCCGGGAGCTATACGGATCGCGAAATTCTCGTTTCCCGTGACGCCAGCGCACTGACGGGTTCCGTATCGGTGGATCTGGGGTATCCCGAATCCGCAGTGTTGTTGCCGTCGAATCTTCGCGACACGACGACGCTGGAGCAATACACCCACGAATTCCGCATCGCGTCTAACAACGAAGGCAGCGTGAACTGGGTACTGGGCGTGTTCTACTCCGATCTGGAGCGCAACTATGCCCAGCGCCTGCCTACGCCGGGTTATGCCGCAGTCACCGATGCGGTGCTGGGATTTGGAACCTCCGCGGCGGTATCCAATGGCTATCAACCCAATTCGCCTTACAACTCTGACCTGCCCTACGACATTGAGCAGCTCGCGATCTTCGGCGAAGCCACCTGGTCGCCGACGGAGCGCCTGGATCTGACCTTTGGCGGGCGCTGGTACGACTTTGAAGAAACACGCCGGTTCACCAGTGGCGGCCTGTTCTCCAACGGCGACGACCAGATCGATGACACCGCCTCAGACGGGTTCAATCCCCGCTTCATGGCCAGCTACGCGGTGAATGAAGACATGTCTGTGAACGCCCAGGCGTCCAAGGGCTTCCGTCTCGGTGGCGTGAACGATCCTCTCAACGCGGGGCTCTGCGATCCCGGTGACCTCGACACCTTCGGCAGCTTCCAGGCCTACGATGACGAGACCATGTGGAACTACGAACTGGGCTTCAAATCCCAGTTCAGCCGCTTCCAGTTCAATGCGGCCGTCTTCTATACCGAGATGGAAGACCTGCAGGTAACGCTGGACGCGGGTTCGTGCTCTTCGCGTATCTCGTTCAACGTTGAAGAAGCCCATACGCTGGGCGCAGAGTGGG